>NZ_VOZE01000006.1:0-265006 GCF_013419925.1 Acinetobacter sp. YH12045
TTGAGCATGTATTTGGTAGTTTAAAAACTTTCAAAATCCTTGCCGAGCGATATCGTAATCGAGGAAAAAGACTGGGCTTAAGATTCAATTTAATTGCGGGAATCTATAATTTAGAGCTGAGCAAAAATGAATTATGAAAGAAGTCTATTTAAATCTTATTTTTAAATTATCTTTTACTTTTTGTTTTTCTTAATCTTTTTGGCTGTATGTCGGAGATAAAAATAAATCCTGATTATTTCAATCCGGCTTTTTTAAATAAATACTATGAACAGGTGATTGAAATTGAAAAAGTAAATTTGGTAGGTGAAGTGGTGGTTGTTACTGATTTAAAAGATGACTCTGGAATTAAGGTTGCAAAGATCGGTGAAGATGAATATTTTTATGAGAATACAATAAAAATTTATGGGATACCAAAAAAAAACAGGTAAATATCATGTTGAATTGAGAGGGTATTATAGAGCTGGTGTTGGTGGGTCTTCTTTAAAATTTAATAAAAAGTATGATTTAGTGATTAATGATAAATAGTTTTCATACTACATAAATAAACCCGCATTAAGCGGGTTTATTTTTATCTCAAAAGAGATTACATGTTAGGGTAATTAGGACCACCACCACCCTCAGGTGTTACCCAAGTAATGTTTTGAGAAGGATCTTTGATGTCACACGTCTTACAGTGCACACAGTTTGCCGCGTTAATTTGGAAACGCTTAGAACCGTCATTCTCTTCCATAATTTCATAAACACCGGCAGGGCAGTAGCGCTGAGCAGGCTCATCCCATTTTGGTAAGTTCACATTTACAGGAATAGAAGCATCTGTCAATTTCAAGTGAGCAGGTTGGTTCTCTTCATGTACCGTATTTGATACGAATACTGAAGACAAACGGTCAAATGTAATTTTACCATCTGGTTTTGGATAATTCGGTTTGAAGTTCGCAGTATCGACAGTTTTTAAAGCGCTGAAGTCGGGCTGTAAGTCATGCAGCGTGAACGGCACTTTAAAGATGTTTTGATCAACAAAGTTGAACGCACCACCCATCCATTGACCAAACTTATGCATAGCAGGGCCGAAGTTACGAGAGTTATATAACTCTTCTTTCAACCAACTGTTGTTAAACTTGTCTGTGTACGCAGTTAACTCTTTAGCGAAGAAGTCTTCACCTTCAGTTACACGTGCAATGGCAAGGTCACCACCTTTTTCCACACCCGCAGCAATCGCTTCAAATACAGCTTCACCGCACAGCATGCCTGATTTCATTGCTGTATGAGAGCCTTTGATTTTCGCAAAGTTTAGGAAACCTGCGTCATCACCAATTAAGCTACCACCTGGGAAAGTGAATTTAGGTAGTGAGTTGAAGCCACCTTTTACAACCGCACGTGCGCCATAAGAAATACGCTTACCACCCTCAAGATATTGCTTGATCAGTGGATGTGTTTTCCAACGCTGCATTTCCATAAATGGATACATGTGTGGATTGGTGTATGACAAGTCAACGATCATGCCCAAAGTCACTTGGTTGTTCTCAGCGTGGTATAGCCACCAACCGCCTGAAGAACCTGTTTCATTTAAAGGCCAACCTGCACCGTGCATCACCAAACCTGGCTTGTGTTTAGCAGGATCGATTTCCCAAAGTTCTTTAATACCAATACCGTAATGTTGCGGATCAGCATCTTTATCTAAGTTGAACTGAGCAATCAGACGTTTACCTAAGTGACCACGACAGCCTTCAGCAAATAATGTGTATTTGGCATGAAGTTCATAGCCAGGAGTAAAGTTATGCGTTGGTTCGCCATCTTTACCAATACCCATGTCGCCAGTCTGAATACCTTTCACAGTCCCGTCTTCATGGTAAAGAATTTCAGATGCTGCAAAGCCTGGGAAAATAGACACTTCTAATTCTTCAGCTTTAGCACCCAACCAACGAACCACGTTACCTAACGAAATAACATAGTTACCATCGTTATGCATGGTTTTTGGCACCATCCAATGCGGTGCTTCTTGTGATTTTTCATCAGACAATAAGAAGAAGGTTTTATCTTCAGTCACAGGCACATTTAACGGTGCGCCTTGTTCTTTCCAATCTGGGAACAATTCATTCATCGCGCGGGGTTCAAGCACAGCACCCGATAGAATATGCGCACCTACTTCGGAGCCCTTTTCCACGACACAAACGGACAGATCGTTTAGGTTATTTTCAATTGCAAGTTGACGAATTTTAATCGCAGCAGATAGGCCGGCAGGACCTGCACCGACGATAACTACGTCAAACTCCATCGATTCACGTTCGATGTGTTCCATGTAGGACTCCTCATATTTCGGAAGGTGGCATCCATTCAATTCATTTAAATGGTGCTGCCATGAGTGTTCTTAATGCCCAGACACAATTTTTCTATCGTGTCTTTGATATTGTGGGCTAGTATAGTTTTAAACCGAGTTCTAGCCAATTGGCTGAATCATATTATTTTTCCGTCACTAAGGTATTTATTAGGCGGATGAAGCAGCAATTGAACGAAAACCCGACGAAAAAATTCATTAATAGGGATGATAGAAATTTAATGAACATTGCACAATACTTAAAAGATGGACAGTCCGGTCACAAAAGGTCAATCCCCCCATTAGATCAATGGCATCCAAAGCATTGTGGTGCAATGGATTTGAAGGTTTTAGCCAATGGAGAATGGTGGCACGATGGTCAATTGATCAAGCGGCAAGCACTCATTGATCTGTTCTCAACCGTGCTTTGGAAAGAAGATGGGAAATTCTATTTAAAAACCCCTGTGGAACAAATTGAAATACAGGTGGAAGATGAGCCTTTATTTGTTAATCAAGTCGATACGCTTGAGCTAGAAAACAAGAGCTATATCCAGTTTACGACCACAACACAAGACGTGATTGTTGTGGATGATGAACATCCTATTTTTATGCGTGAATATCAAGGTGAATTGCGCCCTTATGTACATGTGCGTTTTGGAATTAATGCACTGATCCAGCGTGCCGCATTCTTTCATTTGGTTGAGATGGGTGAACTGCTTGAAAATGAAAAAGGTGAATCCATTTTAGTGTTACAAAGTGGTGATTTGAGCTTGCAATTAGGCACCTGAGGTTTAAGCTTTCCACCTTGTCATTCTGAACAACATATAAGTGATCCTATGACCGCCATTCACCCCATTTACCCACTGGATGTACCCATGCCGAAAGCTGGCGCAGATGCACCGATCGGTTTATTTGATTCGGGGATTGGTGGCTTATCTGTGGCCTTGGAAATTGCGCGCTATTTGCCGAATGAACGTATTGTGTATTATGCCGATACTGCACATGTACCCTATGGGCCACGTGATGATCAAAATATACGTGAATTGACTGCACATGCCATAGAGTGGTTATACCGCCAAGGTTGTAAAGTCGCTGTCGTGGCATGTAACACGGCATCTGCTTTTAGTTTGGATTATTTGCGTGAACATTATGGGGAGAACTTCCCCATTATTGGTTTAGTTCCTGCGTTAAAGCCTGCCGTTCTGCAAACAAAAAGTAAAACAGTGGCTGTTCTTGCAACACCTGCGACATTTCGTGGAAAGTTGATTAAAGATGTGATGCATCGTTTTGCTGAGCCGGCAGGGGTCAATGTTCTGACTGTTACCAGTTTGGAATTAGTACCCTTTGTAGAAGCAGGCGCGCAGATGAGTGAGGCTTGTCTTAACACATTAACTAAGGTTTTACAGCCAGTTGTAAATCAAGGTGCAGATTTTTTAGTGCTTGGATGTACACATTACCCCTTCCTAAAATCGGCAATTCAGTATATTTTTGGTCAGAAGCTGACATTAATTGACTCAGGTTTTGCAGTTGCACGACAAACAGCCCGAATTTTGATTAAAAATGAGTTATTATTTGATCAGAAAAGAGAAAATTGTTTGCGTATAGAGTGCTATGTCAGTGGCAATAATGCGGAAAATTTAAAACCGGTTGTGGCGCGCCTGATTCAAGATGATATTTCTTGGAACATTGCCAACATCGGACTTATAAGTTCAGAAGACTAAATCAGTCATTTTGGACAACGTTAAATGAAAAAATTAGTTTTTTATTGGGGTAGTCATGTCGCATTTTCCAGCTAAGATCAATTCGATGCTGAGTGCGTTATGCAGCGGGAGAGGATCACTAATGCTCGATAAGCGTTATCAAGTATTCATTTCCACATCTGGTAGCGAAATGCAGCCGGAACGGATTATTTTGGCTCAGACGCTTGTAGGAATGGGGTTTTTCTCATGGGGGCTAGAACAACGTACACCATTGAGCACTGCTTTTGCACGTCGTCAAATTGACGATTGTGACTATGTGATGATTTTATTGGGTAGTCAATACGGTGAGCAGTCTGTGTCTGGTGTGGGCTATATGCACCTTGAATACATCTATGCGGTGACCAAGCAAAAACCTGTCATTGTGTTTATGCATGATGATCCAGATTCACGTGATGATGCGTTACATGATGCTAAACCTGAACTTCGTGAAAAATTTAAAGAATTTAGAAAACTATTACAAAATGAAGTTGATCAAGTTTTTACCTATCGTAGTTTGCGTGATTTAGAAATGGCAGTTCGATTGAACATGCCACAAATGCTAGAACGCTATCCTGTTACAGGTTGGGTGCGACCACAGAATACTCAAGCTTTACATGATGAAATTGATCGTTTAAAAGCCCAGTTAGTTCAACTCGAAACAGAGTCGGGAAAACGCGAAGTTGATCCGTTCTTATCTTTACCAAAAGTGTCGATGCATGAACTATTTTCATTTGAATACCGCATGCACGCTTATCAAGATGGTAATTTCAAAGAATTAAAAGTACAGAAGAAAATGACGTGGGCGCAGCTCTTGTCGATTTTAGGCGCAACCTTTGTTAATCCAACCCCTGAAGAATTCTTCTCTAAACGAATGAATGAGTTTTTGAATGAAACAGGTTTGGATGATGCACGTATTGAGATGCCACGTGCTCATGCGGTTGCGCGGGCACAAGTGAATATTCGTGCTTTACACAGCATTAAAAGCCAGATGCGGCAGAATGACTGGATTGTGCCCAATGGCCGAGATGATCGTCAGCGGATGTTGTGGCAAGTGACCAGTAAAGGTCAAAAATTACTAGAAAGTAATTTGCTTGATAATGATCGAGTTTTTCAATTTAAATCTGCATATTAATCTATTTTATTAAATGGATTAAAAGCTGCTACATTAGCGTCATTCAAATTGATGGAAAAAGCGTAATGTTGCCTGTCGAGAAAGCTAAAGTCACCATTATTCTGGCGAATCTAGGTACGCCTGATGCGCCAACTGTGCCCGCAGTGCGTCGTTTTCTGCAACAGTTTTTGTCAGATCAGCGGGTGATTGAAATCCCGAAACCGATATGGCAAATCATTCTACGTTTGTTTATTTTGCCATTTCGCCCTAAACGTGTTGCACATGCTTATGATATGGTTTGGGGTAATGATTCGCCCATGCGTGAAATTTTATTTGAGCAAGTCGCCGCAGTAAAACAGCATCTCACAGCAAAATATCCAGAATTTGAACTGAATGTGATTCCGGCCATGACTTATGGTAATCCGGGGATTTCTGCCGCTTTAGCGCAATTGGCTGAGCAGCCTCAAGACCATATTCTATTATTTCCGTTGTTTCCACAGTATTCAGCAACATCTACGGCACCTTTATATGATGCGATTGCTAAATGGATTCCACAGCAGCGTAATTTACCTGGTCTGAGCATTATTCGTGACTATTACCAGCATCCTGTGTTTATACAGGCCTTGGCGCAAAGTGTGCGTGATTATCAAGCTAAACATGGTGTACCAGATAAATTATTGATGTCATTCCACGGTATTCCACAGCCTTATGCCGATAAAGGTGATCCCTATGCTGACCGTTGCCGTGTAACAGGGCACTTGGTCGCAAAAGCGCTCGGTTTAAATGAAGATCAATATGAAATCAGTTTCCAATCGCGTTTTGGTAAGCAAGAGTGGGTGAAGCCTTATACCGATGCCACCTTAGAAGCATGGGGCAAAAAAGGCGTGAAATCGGTACAGGTCATGAGCCCAGCATTTTCAGCGGATTGTTTGGAAACGCTAGAAGAGTTGGCGCTGCAAAATGCTGAAATTTTCCAAGCAGCAGGAGGTGGCGAATATGGTTATATTCCCGCATTAAACGCGCGGGATGATCATGTTAGATTGCTCAATTTGTTACTTCAAGCTAATCTTGATGCCTTAAAGCAAACATTAGCCCATTCATCGCCTTGAGGTTGTCGCCCTATGTTGCAAGTTAAAATCGTGCCCGTCACGGCATTTCAACAAAACTGTTCCATTGTTTGGGACTCTGAGTCGAAAGAAGCGGTCTTGATTGATGCAGGGGGAGAGCCGGAAAAATTAAAAGCCGAACTTGAAGCGCTCGGTTTAACGGTCAAAGCCTTGTGGTTAACGCATGGCCATTTAGACCATGCGGGTGCGGTTGGGGCATTAACCCAAGCATGGAATGTTCCGGTGATTGGCCCGCATAAAGAAGATGCATTTTGGTTGGACATGATTCAGGAAGTTTCTGCGAAATATGGTTTCCCTATCCCTGAAAGTGTCCATGTGACTCAATGGTTGGAAGGCGGCGAAACCTTGAAGCTGGGTGCAGAAGAGTTTGAAGTGCGTTTTGCACCGGGGCATACACCGGGTCATGTCATGTTCTATAACGCAAAATATGCCGTGCTTTGGACGGGTGATGTGTTATTTAAAGGCTCGATAGGCCGGACAGATTTTCCACGCGGTAACCATCAACAATTACTCGACTCTATTCAGCGTGAATGTTTTAGCTTGCCGGATGACACCCAGTTTATTTCAGGGCACGGTCCAATGAGTACCATTGGTTATGAAAAACAACATAACCCTTTCGTTGCTGGTAAAGCGGGTTAAGCAACAAGATTGAGAAAGCCAATAAAAAAGGAATCCACACGGATTCCTTTTTTATTTACCTAAATAACAGGTTTATGAACTTGAGTCCTTAGAATTGATCTTCTTCACGGCCACCATCAGCCTGAGGTGCATCTTGTGTCGGCAGACGATATTCATCATTGGCCCATGCACCGAGATCAATCAATTTACAACGATCTGAGCAGAATGGGCGATATTCATTATTTTCCCAAGTCGTCAATGCGCCGCAGCGTGGACAATTCATGGTGGTGGGCATGCTTAACTCCAGCAAAAACGGATGATTCAATTAGGCAAATACAGTCGCAGTTGTTAGACTTATGCCGTTCTGTTTAGTTTGATCTGTTTATGCCTATTCGTCAATTTCAAGCGCAGCGTATGCGAGCTCCCCGTGATTTTCAGCCGATTGATTCCACACCGATTTGTGTGGAAATTGGGGCTGGTAAAGGTAAACATGCATTATTGTTTTCAGCCAATCACCCTGAATTTCAATTGATTGCTGTTGAGCGGACACGTGAAAAATTTGTTGCGATGCAAAAACAGCATAAAATTGAAGGGCAGCAAAATCTTAGCCCTGTTCATGCAGATGCGATTCCTTGGGTAGTACATGCCTTACATCCTGCGCAAGTACAGCAATTCTTTATTTTGTACCCAAACCCTGAACCACATAATCCTGCACAGCGCTGGTTAAATATGCCGTTTTTTGAATTTCTATTGTCGCGTTTGCAGCCGGGTGGTCAGATTACCTTGGCCAGTAATATTCCTGAATATATTGAGGAAGCGCAGCAGCAGTTAATTGATGTTTGGAAGCTACCTTTTGTCAAAGAACGCATTGCAGAGACTTCAGCACGTACACACTTTGAGATTAAATATCTAGAACGTGGTGAACTCTGTCAGCAGCTAATCATTACCAAGCCTGTAGATTACACCACACGTTTTGATGATTTTCAGCCGCTACAAGGCAAGCAACTCACCGAAGCATCTGCGGAATAATTGGGCATGACTCAGCGTATTGCAATCATTGGGGCAGGGCCTGCGGGATTGATGGCGGCGGAAGTGCTTAGCCAATTTGACTATGACATTCATGTTTATGAGCAAAAACCATCGGCAGCCCGTAAATTTTTAATGGCTGGCAAGACGGGGCTGAATATTTCGCATGCAGAACCTGTTGAACAATTTGTGCAGCGCTATGATCAAGTGGAATGGCTGAGTCCATGGGTTAAGCAGTGGGATGCAGCATGGATTCAACAATGGATGATGGGGCTAGGTATTGAAACCTATATTGGTTCATCAGGTCGGGTCTTTCCTATTGAAATGAAAGCTGCGCCTTTGCTACGTGCATGGTTAAAACGCCTCAGTTTCGACGGGGTGCAGTTTCATTATCGACATCAAGTTTTGGACTTGCAGTCCAATCAGCTAACGATTCAAAACCTTGTTGATGAATCAAGTCAAGTACTTGGTTTTGATGCAATTATTATGGCATGTGGCGCAGTGTCTTGGTCACGTTTAGGCAGTGATGGCGCATGGCAAAAATGGCTGCAGCCTGAGTGTATTGAAGCTTTTCAGGCCAGTAATGCCGGTGTGGAACGCGTTTGGTCGAAGTTTATGCAGCCCGTGTTTGGACAGCCTTTAAAGCGGGTCAATGCATGGGTCGAGCAAGCCGAACCGACCCAAGGTGATATCATCATTTCACACTATGGACTGGAAAGTGGATTGATCTACAAACAAGGTCGTGCTTTGCGTCAACAAGTGAAATCTGCTCAGCCAATGCAGCTGACTTTGGACTTATTGCCAGATCAAAGTGTTGAACAATTGGCTAAGAAATTACAGCCTTCGAAAAAGCAATCTTTAACCAATGTTTGGCGTAAAGCCGGTTTAGATGTGGCGAAAGCTGCACTGGTCCGTGAACTGGTGGATAAATCTTTGTGGCATGAACCTGCCTTACTTGCTGCGAAAATTAAACACTTAAATATTCAACTTGATGGATTTCGCCCGATAGATGAGGCGATTAGTTGCGCAGGTGGTGTGAAGCGTTCAGTCCTAAATGATGGCTTACAATTGAAGAGCAATCCTGCAGTATTTGTCTGTGGAGAAATGTTGGATTGGGATGCGCCTACTGGAGGTTATTTGCTGACGGCATGCCTTGCAACCGGTCGAGCAGCGGGTGAAGAGGTTCAAAACTATCTGGTTTCTTTGCAGAACTAAGCGCTTCAAATTGTCACAATCTTGCTGAGGAGTTGTGATATTTTGAGATGAAATTCTTCTAAGAAAGACCACTATGCGCGTACAAGAACAATATACCGGAAGCTGCTTGTGTGGAGCGGTTTGTTATGAGATCAATGGTCCGATTGGTGAAATCGTGCAATGTCATTGTTCTCGGTGTAGAAAAGCCAATGGTACAGCATTTGCGACCAATGCCCCGATTGCTAAAGCAGATTTTAAAATTGTGGCTGGTGAGCAGTTTCTGAAACAGTATGCGTCCACGGCCACTACGCAGCGCTGTTTTTGTAGTGAGTGTGGTTCGCCGATCATCAGTATTAAGGCTGAAACGCCTGATTATTACCGCCTACGTATAGGTACCTTAGATACGCCTCTGACGCAGAAACCGACCTGTCATATCTTTGTCGCATCCAAAGCTGAATGGGAAAGCATTCATGATGATTTACCGCAATATGCAGAGCATCCTTAATTTTTTTGCGTTGTATTTCTAAATAAAAAAGGGTTCACGTGGAACCCTTTTTGTTTAAGTCATTTTTCGACTTTTAATTTATTGAGCTTGAGCAGGATGTTTAAGCTCGGGATATTGTTCCTGCCAATGACCTAATTGTTCTTGTGCATGAATAAACTGACCGAGACCTTTGACACTATCACTAGGATTTTTCAACTCACCATCGGCTGTTTGATTTTTCTCACGATAAATTTGTGATTGATTGTCCCAGTACTGGTACATCAAGCCTTGAATGTAACGGCCTTGTTCAGTTTTCATTTCGAGTTCTTTGAGCATATTCAGTGCTGACTGGATGTTGTCACGCTTACGCTGTGTAGCAAATTCATCAGTGAGTTTGCCTTCCTCACGCAGTTTCATCAGCTCATCTTCCATCTCATCGCTAATTTGACTAAAGCTCTCGTCATATTGCGTCAGAAGCGTGAGGTCGTGTAGATCATCTGGGGTCTTGGCAAAGTTTTTAATAGGATCACTATTTAGCTCTTTCATGATTTGATCGTCGGAACTGATTTCACTATTTTGTTCCACCGTTTTAGATGATTTTTCACATGCAGTGAGTCCTAGCACCGTACCCATGAAGAAGATGACACTGAGTTTTTTTAAAGAGATTGGCAAGAGCATAATCGTGTCCTAATGTGTTTTTCTAAAGATATAGACATGCGTGATATAGGGAAAATCAATGAAATCCTGCGCAGTCTTTTGGGTTGATTCAGCCACGATATTTTCAAATAGTTGTTTCAGTTTTTGTTGTTCATCCATGCTTAACGCTGCAATAAAACTGGTGGACAATAATCGTTTGGAAACCACGTGTTCCACTGTACCATGATGCAATTGTTGAAAGGTGGTTTCGGCAATTAATTTAAATGTTTGCTGCTGTTCAAACACTTTTTGCCATTGCCCACTATGATAACGTGGTGTGTCACCTTCGAGCTCACTCAAGACATCAGCGAGTTGTTTGACCCAATTGACTTGGATATCACGCTGGTTCCAAATCAAAACAAGATCACCATTGGGAACCAAGATACGACTGATTTCATTGAGGGTTTCAGGGGTGGCAAACCAATGAAATGATTGGGCACAAAATACCGCTGCCACAGAATGATCATGCAATGGAATCTGATCACTTTGGGCGGCTAAAGTTGCAATACGCGGATGTTTTTTCTGCAATTGTTGCAGCATTTCATGCACAGGTTCGATCGCGGTGATATTTTCACTGAGTGGGCGAATATACTCGAGAAATTTGCCTGTACCTGAGCCTAAGTCCACCAGATGGGCTTGAGGGGCTAAAGCTAAATGTTGTTGTAGCCACGCACTGATTTCAATCGGGTAGTCAGGGCGGGCTTGTTGATAGAGTTCAGCTGCAGAGCTAAAGCCTTGTTGTGCGGCAGGATGTATTGAATGTGTCATATTCTGCACTTTTTAATCTGTATGGCCTCTATAAAATAGCATATTTGGAACAAGATAAACTTTGAATGCAACAAGGAAGGAAAAGCGTGACGCAACAAGGACTGGAGCAAAGCACAATGGAAAAGCACATCATTTTTGAAGATGATCAAATTCGTGTCATTTTTCAGCCTGGCAATTCTCGTGAGCTTATTTTCTCCTTCGGTGATTTGATTACCCGTGCCAAGGGTTTGAGCATCAATGCCGAGAAGTCTTTGCAAAAATATGATTTTAATGTGATCGGTGTGATGCCGAAACAAAAATCGTGGTTTCCAGCATCGTCAATGCAACCGATGTATCAAGCCATCAAGCCGATCCTCGAACAATTTGAGATGCGTATTGCCTATGGTGGTTCCATGGGCGGCTATGCTGCCATTAAGTATGCCAATTTATTTGGATTTCATCGTGTGGTCAGTATGGTGCCGCAGTACTCCATAGACCCTGAAGACATTGTCGATACACGCTATGGCATGTTCTTTCAACCTAATCTGCATGCCAATATGCGGGTGCTTGCTGAAGACGTATCGACTACACGCGAATATATCGTGGTGTATGATCCTTATTGTCCAGAAGATCGCGCTCACTTTGAAAAACTACAGGCTTTAATTCCGCATGTGCATGTGTTGCATCTGCCGTTTACAGGGCATGATGCCATTGCAGTGTTGGCGAGTTCTGAACTGTTAAATGATTTCTTGAGACATCCTTTTGATGCGCCGTATTTTTATCAAAAAATGCGTCGGGTTAAGAAAAACAGCAAATTTTATTATCGAAAAGTTATCGAAAATTTACTGACTCGCCATCGAGATGCCTTGGGTGAAATTTTAAAAAGCAATTCGTTTCAGCTTGATCCACAATTTTTTGATGCCAAACAAAAACAGACCTTATTACGGGTATTGTTTAATAACAAACAAGTCAGTGAGCAAGATCTGCAAAAGTTGGGAATCACGACCTTTTTACCTCAGGAAAATCGTAGCCTGTTACTCGACCAGTTTGATCATGGTTTAGTGTTTAACGTGATTAGCCAAAAAATTGAAAGCTATGCAGCTGGTGTAATTGCGCTGAATCACAAGTTTTTGATTCCTTTGCAGCCGAAGGGCACAGGCCTGGTATACGTACAAGTCCAAGATGAGCGTTACATGGTGGTGATGAATGACCGTCAGGTAATGAAATTGGTCTTAGCTCAAGATGAGCTTGCGACTGGTATGCATCCGATTTTAATGCAGAAATATGTGGGCTATTACACGCTGAACTATAAAGAACTGCGTTTGAGTAGTGATGAATTTGGTCAAGTCTTCTTTGTGGAAAATGCCGATGCATCTTGTCAGTTCGTGGTGCAACCCGAACAAATTTAAGCTCGACATTGGGTTGAAAATCCAAAGCTTGCTAATTTGTAGGAAGAGATTATGATGAGAGAAAGGCAGTATAAAAAACAATCATACTGCCCAAAACATCATAAGGAATATGAGGGGTATCAGTATGCATTCAACACAGATGCTTGCTGTATTATTCATCTTAGTGCTGACCATGGGTTCAGCCTATGCACAGGGGGTTAGTTCAAGCATACTGATTTTTAGCAGCAGTATGTTGTTACTTACGATACTGACCATTTATGTCATACTCAAAATTCGAAATTCATTGCAACATCATCTCGATAAACCCGCGAAATAGCGGGTTTTTTATATGCTGTTCGATTGCACTTTGGTGCATCACAGGTTTTAATCATTCACAATCGAATCTTTATAATCGGCCAGAAGGGAAGCAGCCATGAAAGCGGTATTTCTAGATTATCAGTCTCTAGATAAACAGGACTTAGATTTTAGCGGACTAGAAGTACAGTTTGATGACTTGACGCTCTATCCCGCAACAATGGCTGCAGAGGTTGCTCAGCGCATACAAGGGGCTGATGTGATTATCAGCAATAAAGTACACATCAATGCTGAGCACATGCAGCTCAATCCGCAATTAAAACTGATCTTGATTTCTGCTACTGGCACCAATAACGTTGACCTTGTACACGCACAGCAACAAGGCATCGTGGTGTGTAATTGCCAAGCTTATGGCACCGCTGCGGTCGCACAGCATACCTTGATGTTAATGTTGAACTTGGCGACATCCTTTCGACAGTATGATCGCGCGGTTCAACAGGGAAATTGGCAAAAAGCGGATCAGTTCTGCTTACTAGATTTTCCAATTATTGAGTTGGCTGGTAAGACTTTGGGGATTGTCGGCTATGGCGAATTGGGGCAAGCCGTGGCCCATTTGGCTAAAGCGTTTGGCATGAAAATTATGATTGGTGCGCTACCGAATCGACCTATGTTGGCTGAGCGTGTGGCATTTTCTGAGATGCTAGCGCAGGTCGATTTTCTGAGTTTGCATTGTCCTTTAACTGATGAAACCCGTGATTTACTCAATCATGAAAGCTTGGCTCAAATGAAAGCATCGGCCTTTGTGATCAATTGCGCACGAGGTGGTGTTGTCAATGAATCGGCATTAGCCGAGGCATTGAAATCAGGAAAGATTGCAGGTGCGGCAACCGATGTCTTGACGGTTGAGCCACCTAAGCAGGGTAATGTGTTGCTTGACCCAAGTATTCCAAATTTAATTATTACTCCACATAGTGCATGGGGCAGCGTCGATGCAAGACAACGTATCGTGCAGCAAATGGTTGAAAATGTAGAGGCCTTTAAAGCGGGCCATCCTCGTCGTCAGGTCAATTAAATTTTGTCATTAACACTGCTTTTTCTGTGTTGGATTAATGCTTTTACAGCTCTGCATGGCATTGACCATACTTGTGGTAGATCTCTGTAAGCAATAACACTTTTACAGTGTGGTGAATCGCTTCAAAGTGAATATGCATAGCATTAACAGGCTTTAATGAGGGCTGGTTTGAAATGATTTTTGATCCGCTCAAATTCAAGTTCAGTCTTGATACTGTTTGGCATCATGATTCGTAAATAACTTTTTTCGAGTTTAAAAGGCTCTTTGGTATTGGGTACAGGATTAAAGCCACCATTTGGATAGATCAAATTTGTCTCATAGGCACGTAAAATCTGATCATTGTGAAAATAGAAACTTGTTAGGGATTGATTGGATTCTCCAAAAAGATAAAGATTAATTTTGCATTGACCGTCAAGTTGATACAACGTCGCTTCATTGCCTTCAGTCGATTTGTATTCTTCGTCATCTAGCATCTCTAAGGTTTGTAATAATTTACCTTCGGCATCATGGTTATATTGGTATGAATCGTACAATTGGGGAAAAATAGTCTGCAACTGTGGATAACTTTTCAACAATTGTGGAAAACGTTGTAAGCCAATCACAGAGCCAACGCAGAGCAGAATACCAAGCAAGATACCAAATAAAATTCGCATTTTTTTCTCATTAATTCATTGTTTTTATAGGCATAGGCCAAAGACCAAAAGCATTCAATTTTGGTTTTAAAAAAGCCCAACCAAAGTTGAGCTTTTAAATGTAGTGTTAAATTATAAATCAGTCACTGGATAGGTCGTAGACGTTGAACTCGAAGGATAGCTACTTTGAGGATATTGATTGTTATTTTGCCCCGCATTGTTGCTCGGAGCCGTATTGATTGTATTGCCTGAAGACGGTTCACTCAACGACTGTTGGCTAATGGGCGCAGGTTGGCTAGTTTTACCTGTAATATTTTCACGGGTTTGTTTCAATTTTTCATTGACGTTTTGAGTGGCTTGCTGTGCGCCCTGATCAACCTGTTGCACTGTATTTTGAGTAGCAGTTTTCGTATTGTCCCAAGCTTGGTCAACCGAAGGCTTAATTTTAGAAATTCCGCGTTCAGTCATTTCACCAATATTTTTAGCAGCACCGACCACGCCTTCTTGGGCTTTATAGGCCCAAACATGTAATAAATTTGGATTATCGCCATAAGGGCTCACAGGCTTTTTCGTTTGTTGCTCAGTACTTTGCGCTGTTGTGTTTTCTTGTGCCCAAAGCATGGGTGTCGTGAATATTAAGCTTAGGCATAACGTTGCTTTTAATGAAATCTTCACAGCTTCACCTCTGAATTTTATAGATTTTCTATCTGATGAACGGTTTTAACGCATTATAGGAAAAATTGCAGCGAAAAAAACCTGCCGTAGCAAAATCAATACAGCAAATGACAGCTTTGTACACGTTTGTATTTTGCTTAAGGTAAAAAAAGGCCCACCGAAGGGTGAGCCAACTCTCTGGAGGAGAGGGTATGAAAGCCAGTTTATTTATTTGTGAGCACCTAAGCTGGCTTCATGTGAGCTATGGACTTCAGCTTGTGCGACAGGCGTTTGCAACTGTACATTGCTACTGCCACTCACATTAGCTTCTTGACCTTTTTGGAAATTCGCTTTGGTTTGTTGCCATTTTTCACTGGCAAATTGGCGACCTTCCTGAGCTTTTTCACCTAAATAGCTCTTGGTTTGATCAACTTTGTTGTCGACATTGCTTTTACGTTCATCGAGTTTTGCTTTGTCTTTTGCAGCTTTTTCATCGAGCTGTGCTTTACGCTCATCAAGCTTAGCTTTATTTTGCTCAGCCTTGGCATCGATCTTGGCTTTCGCTGCATCTGACTTTTCATCTTTAGACTGTTTTAGTTCAGCCCATTTGTCTTTGGCATCTTGCTTTTTGTCTGCACTAAATTCTTTGGTGTCTTGCCATTTTTCTTGAGTGAAAGTTTTGGTCTTATCGACACCTTTTTCAATTTTATCACCTGCTTTATGTGCAGATTGATTAATGTCTTGTTTTAAATTTTGTAGAACACTCGGTTGTTGAGCATCTACTTTAGCTTCCACTGATGCTGTTGTATTGGCAAATAGTGGAGTGGTTGCGAATAATGCTGCGGTGATCAGTGTTGTTTTAAATAAAGGTTTCATCTTTGCAATTGTCCTCTTTTATTGAACGCTGCTGTTGCACTCAGCATTTGCGCTTTTGGAGCAGAGGACATCTTAAGAGTAAAAAAAAGCAAAAAGTGGTTTTGTGCGATAAGTCACACAATGCGATAACAGCTCAGATACGCGGAAGTTTGAAATGTGGAAACTTGGTTAAGTTAATGCATTATTGTAATTTTATGAAAATACAGTGGCTTATATGTGTTTTGCGCGTTGCTGTGGTGTGGTTCTAGTTACGATTTTCATGATTAAAAATTATGGGTTTGAACGAATTATTGTTCAAGATTCAAGGAAAAATAAAACCATACCTCCATTTTGGAGATATGGTTTTTATTATTTATTCACATTGTGTAAGTGCATCTTTTGCAAAATGACCGCGTAATGCAAGGAAGTTCTTTTGTACATCCGCCGCATTTAAATCAAAATTGTGCGCTGAACTTGTACCATCTTTGGCAAAGGTTGCTGTACCACCTGAAATGAGGGTTAAGCCTTTAAATGACCATTGTTCAACCGATTTTGCTTCTTCTAAATTGCCTGTAAATTCGATTACGCATTTATCCACAAATTTAGTGAGTTTTGCTTTGTTATCCATGGTATCTGGGTAGACATCAATGTTTTGAACTTCTTGTAATACACCTGTGTCAAGTTGCGGAATTGTTGGTGCAGATGTACATGCAGAAAGTGCGATACCCGCAAGACTAGTCAAAAGGAATGCTTTCAATTTCATAAGTTTCATTCTTGTTGAGTGTTGTTTAGTCGAGTATAGGGAAATGGAAGTGAGTTGGCTAGATGGGCTATCTATTCCAATCGTGTTTTCGAATACGGCCCGTTTGGTAATAAATTGAGACTAATTCGATAAAGTTTTTAAAATCTGAATTTTCACTTAATATGCGATTTATAGACTGCCAATCTACTTCTTGTCTTCGTCGAGCAGGAAGAAAAATTTCACTTTCAGTTGGATTTTCAGGAATTAAAATGATTACACCAATTCCGTGAAGTGCAGAAAGCATGCGAAGTTCCTCTTCGACTTCATTTGTAGAAATTGCAGTTGCTACCAAATAACCTTCATTTGCCCAACTAGAATTACTGACGGCTTGGAAAAAACTACTTCTAACATTTGAGCTATTTAGCTCTTTTTTAACTTCAAAAGACCATAATTTTACATTTTGCCCTGAGCTATTTTTTACGCAAGTCTTTATAAGATCATGCCAATGGTCATCTAGTGCTTGCATTGCAACAATATCAGGGTGTAACCATTGATTACCATTTTGCCCTCGAGAGTTCTTAGAGCGTTTTTCATCTATTCTAAGACAATATAAATCAAGTTCAGAATTTAAAAATTCTATTAAAATAGGGTAGAGATCATGTTCAGATAGTCGATCATCTTTAATTGGTAATTCTTTTTCAATATCTATAGCATGCGAATCCATCACATTATTAAGCTGGAGCTGTGATTCATAGACTTCAGAGGGGTTAAACCAAAAAACTCTAGGTCTTGGTTGATCCCGTATATGGATATTTGGTGAAATTTTTTGAATATTAGTTTTTGCTGTACTGCTAATTTCACGGACGATTTGTTGAATAAAATCAGCTTCTGAATAAAATCTATCATTAGATCGTTTTACTTCATAATCTTCTGGATATATTTTTATAATAGCTTCTGCTATTTCACGAGAATTAAATTTTTGATTTGGGTGTGCTTTTAAAAATTCTGCGACTTTTTGTGGTTGTGATAACTTCATTATATTTTCAAAAATAAATACCCCACTAATTTATAACGAGGTTTTATTTGTTTTACAAGCAATTAAGTCTTACATGCTGCAATATCGAAATATCATAAAAAAGTCATGACCTTGAACCACTCAATATTTTCATCAAATCTTCGGCAAAAAGAACAACAACACTAGTCCACCTAATACGCCACCCATAATCAGCCAATCTTTTTTACGAATATCTGCAACACGAATTATTGAAAAATACAGACTGCTAAAAAATAGAAAAACAAAGACAAATAGCACAAGGGGGTTATTGAATATAAATTTAGTACTGCCAAATAAAACGAAAATGGTTGTGCTCGACAACCAATACACCAAACTTAAAACAAATTTTGAAAGCGTTAAGTAACGCACAGTGCGGTCTAATCTGGGCAAAGTCACCGCAACGATGATGATCCCAATAAATCCACCCAAAACAGAAATAATCAAAAAGAATAAAGCACCCATATCTGGCTTGTTTGGAATGTATGGATAAACCTTCCAAAGGTAAAAGCTGCATGCCATCAGTACTGCATGTAAGATAAAAAGATAGAGATCTGGGCGGTAAGGATGATTAGCTGTAATACTTTTCATATATTGTTCTTATCAAAAAATCCCGCTATTTCTAACAGGATTTTACCTAGATTTCAAACGGCATAAAAAACCCGCTTTAAAGCGGGTTTTTAATGAATACTTAAACTTAGTGTTGAAGTACCGAAATATCAGCCACTTTCGTGAACAAGTCACGAAGCTGTGCAAGCATACGTAAACGGTTCGCTTTTAGGTCAGCATCATCTGCCATCACCATTACACCGTCAAAGAATGCATCGACTGGCGCACGAAGTGCAGCAAGTGCAGAAAGGGCAGCAGTGTAGTCCTTCGCAGCAAATAACGGCTCAACTACAGGTGTGATTTTTGCAAGTTCAGCGAACAATGCTTTTTCAGCATCTTCAACCAAGTTTGCTTCAACCACAGCACCTTCAGGCGCGGCTTCTTTCGCAAGAATGTTTGCAACACGTTTGTTTGCAGCAGCAAGTGCAGCAGCTTCAGGGAGGTCACGGAAATGATTTACCGCATTTACACGTTTATCAAAATCAAGTGGTGATTTTGGAGAAAGTGCTTGAACAGCTTGAATCACATCTACAGCCACGCCTTGGTCTTCGTATTTCGCACGGTAACGACCTTCAAGGAATGCAACAGCATCCGCTAAAGTTTTATCGTGATCTTTCAATACATCGCCATAAGCAGCAAGTGCAAGTTTGATTAGATCTTCAATCGAAACATCTAAATCATTTTCAGTCACAAGACGCAAAATACCAATCGCAGAACGACGTAGTGCAAATGGGTCTTTAGAACCTGTCGGCGCTTGACCAATACCAAAAATACCTGTGAGCGTATCTAAACGGTCAGTAAGTGCAAGCGTTGTACCGGTTTTAGTTTTTGGTAAAACGTCACCTGCAAATTTAGGTAAGTATTGTTCACCTAAAGATTCAGCAACTTCATCATTTTCGCCTTCAATACGTGCGTAGTAAGTACCCGCAATACCTTGAAGCTCAGGGAACTCACCCACAAGTTCAGAAGTTAAGTCGCATTTTGCAAGGAGTGCAGCTTTTTCAGCATCTGCAGGGTTTGCACCTGTGATTGCAGACAAAGCCACAGCCAATTTTGCAATACGTTCAGACTTGTTCCATAGCGTGCCAAGTTCTGCTTGGAATACCATGTTTGCCAATTTTTCTTTACGAGATGCAAGCGGTTGCTTTTGATCTTGTAAGAAGAAGAATTCAGCATCTGATAAACGTGGACGTACAACTTTCTCATTACCTTCAATAATTTGTGTCGGGTCTTTCGACTCAATGTTTGACACGGTAATGAAGTAAGGTTGAAGTTTATTGTCGCTATTCACTAAGCAGAAGTACTTTTGGTTGTCCTGCATCGTCGTGATGAGTGCTTCTTGAGGAACAGCAAGGAAGCGTTCTTCAAAGCTTGCACGAAGCGCAACTGGCCATTCAACCAATGCTGTTACTTCGTCACGTAAGTCCGCAGGGACAATCGCAATGGCATTTACTTCATCAGCCAAAGCTTTGACTTGTTGGTCGATGATGGCTTGGCGCTCTTCAAAGTTTGCAATCACTTTTGCAGTACGCAGGGCATCAAGATAAGCATCGGCATTTGCAAGTGTAATTGCTTCAGGAGCATGGAAACGGTGACCATAAGTCACGTTACCTGCTTGGTGATCCTGAATGGTTGCTTCAATTACATCACTGTCTTTCAACAAAACAACCCATTTTACAGGACGTACAAACTCAGTACGGCTTGCAGCAGAACGCATGCGTTTTGCGATAGGTAGGTTATCTAAAGCGTGTTGTAAAATTTGAGGAAGTAAAACATCAAGGCTTTGACCTTTTACATCTTTTAAGTAGCACACTTTTTCAACTTTACCTGCTTGGAAAGTTGATACTTGATCAACCGTAATGCCTTGACCGCGCATAAAGCCTTCAAGTGCTTTGGTCGGTTTGCCTTCGGCATCAAATGCTGCTTGTTTCGCAGGGCCATCAAAACGTTTTTGTGTGTCGGCTTGTGCAGCATCGACATTCACAATTTTAAGCGCAAGGCGGCGTGGTGCTGCATAAGCTTCGATTGAATCGAATGCTAGACCTGCGTCTTTTAAGCCTTTTACCGTTTCTGCATGAAGCGCATCACGTAATTTTTTTAAGCTTTTTGGTGGAAGTTCTTCGCAGCCTAATTCGAACAATACTGTATGTTTAGACATTATTTGCTCTCCTTAGATTCTACTTTTGCTTCCGCTTCAACTTGTGCTTTAAGTTGAGCAAGGACTTCGTCACGTAAAGCTGGTTCTGCCATTGGGAAGCCCAGCTTCGCACGTGCAGCGACATAACTTTGGGCAATCGCACGAGCCAATGTACGTACACGTAAAATGTAACGTTGACGTTCAGTTACTGAAATTGCGCCACGTGCATCAAGCAAGTTAAAGCTATGCGATGCTTTAATTACTTGTTCATAGGCAGGCAGTGGAAGTTCAGCTTCCATTAAACGAGTCGCTTCAGCTTCATAGAAATCAAATAGCTCAAACATTTTTTCAACGTTGGCATATTCAAAGTTATAGGTCGATTGTTCAACTTCGTTTTGGTGGAATACATCGCCGTAAGTCACTGTACCAAACTGACCTTTAGTCCAAACCAAGTCGTAAACTGAGTCTACACCTTGGAGGTACATCGCTAGACGTTCTAGACCGTAAGTGATTTCGCCAGTTACAGGGTAGCATTCAACACCACCGACTTGTTGGAAGTAAGTGAACTGAGTCACTTCCATACCGTTTAACCAAACTTCCCAACCTAAGCCCCATGCGCCAAGTGTTGGAGATTCCCAGTTGTCTTCCACGAAACGAATGTCGTGAACAAGGGTATCAATACCAATGGCTTTTAATGAATCTAAGTACAACTGTTGGATGTTGTCTGGGTTTGGCTTCAACACGACTTGGAACTGGTAGTAGTGTTGTAGACGATTCGGGTTCTCACCATAACGGCCATCTTTAGGACGACGAGAAGGCTGAACATAAGCCGCGTTCCAAGTTTCAGGGCCTAAAGCACGTAGGAAAGTTGCAGTGTGGAAAGTACCTGCACCCATTTCCATATCGTAAGGTTGTAACACTACACAACCTTGTTCAGCCCAGTAGTTTTGTAAGGCAAGAATTAAGCCTTGGAAGGTATCAATATGCGATATGGCGCGACTCATGGTCATCCACTTAAAATTAGATAAAAATTGTGCTCAATTATAAGGATTTTGGGGGTGTGTGGCAAAGGGTTAATCATTCTTGAATCAAGCTTTGATGTTTTAATGATGCGCAGAATTTTATATTTTCCTATTGTACAGAATAAAAACGAAGTTACTTGTGGCATAAAGTGGATGAATAAATTGAATGATGAGCGATAACAATGTTTAAGAAGTCTTTTATTGTGATAAGTATGGTGCTATCTGCCTGTAGTACGACGCCTGTAGCTTTGTATTCAGATTCATCACTTCACGCTTCAAAAATTGCGACTATTACAAATTCTTGCAACGCGGAATGTAAGAATTTGATTAAACAGCAGTTAGTGGTCAGCTCAAAGTATCAAATGAGCGAAGGTCTTTTGCTTGAGGTCAATGGTCAGCAGGGGACGCGAAAAGTCACACGAGGAATGGCTTTTGACTCACCTATTCACGGACGGTTTACCACCGCTGTAGAACAGGGAAAAACTGAGCTCGTCATTGATCATAATTCACAACTAGTTATCGCTCGTCCAGCTCGATTCACTGTTGATTTATTGGGTGGGCATAATTATGTGATTGGACGTATTCGAGTTGAACGAATCCCTTCGGCTTATTATGAATGGTTTCCTATTGTGTATGATGAAACAGCTCAGAAAATTATTTATGGCAGTGAAGATTTAATTGATCAAGATGAATAAGCTGACCGCCTAAATGTTCCTTTGTTTTAGTGAGTACAGATGTGAGCGCTGATAGATTTTTTATTTTAATTATCAGTAACATATAATGAGAATTTTAGGCTCATTTCTTGGGATAAAACTACGCACGTAAGCGGCGTATACATCATTCAAAAGAATCAAAAGTAAAATTTATAAGATAAAGATGTAAGTTGAATACATCTTATTGCTTGCATGGCTTTATAATTGCCACATCTCGCAAAACAACAAACAAGGTATCTCGTGTTTCACGCAAAATCAGCTTGGCTTAATACGCTTAAACCCAACTTTAAAGTTTTACCATTAAAAGATCGCATCCTATGTGGGGTAGGTGCTTTGCTTGGCTTGAGTATTTCTTCGCTGATTAGTTGGTTAGCGCTAGGTGACTTAAATGCGTGGTATATCGCCCCGATGGGCGCATCGTCTGTGCTGCTCTTTGCTGTACCTGCTAGTCCTTTGGCACAGCCGTGGAATATGGTGGTCGGTAATAGTCTTGCGGCTTTGATTGGCGTGACTTGTGCGATGTATATTCCTAATTTAACCGAAGCTTTTAGTATCGCAGTTGCATTAGCGATTATCTTAATGATGACCACGGACTCATTGCATCCACCGAGTGGGGCAGTAGCGATTACCGCGGTATTAGGCGGAGAGGCAGTCCATGATTTAGGCTACGCCTTTCTCTTCTATCCAGTGCTTTTAAATTCGGTCCTCTTGATGGTGGTTGCTATTATTTATAACCGATTACTAGGCAAGCAGTATCCACAAAAAGCACAAGTCAATACTCGGACGACAGATCCAACACCGACACAAAAAGTGTCGATTCAGCCAGCGGATATTCAGCAAGTCTTAGAACAGCAAAGTCAGTTGCTTGATATTAGTGAATATGACTTACAAAAAATTATTTTAGAAGCACAGCAATTAGCCAGTCGTCGTGGCCTAAGCCAGTTTCATTGTCGTGACATCATGAGTCAGCAAGTGATTACCCTGCGTGCAGAAGATGATATTCAGTCAGCATTGGAAAAGTTTAAACAAGTCAATTTGATGAGTTTGCCTGTGGTGAGTGATTTGGATCGCTTGGTGGGAAATTTGGCTTTATATGATGTAGTGGAATGGTTTAAACGAGCCGCAGACCCCAAAGCCAGTTGGGAAAATCACGTTTATCAAATTATGAATCCCAAAGTGGTGACCGTGCAGCCGGATCAGCCGATTGAAGACTTGGTGCCATATTTTGTGGAAAGATCTTTTAATTATATTCCAGTCGTTGAGCAAAAACGGTTGGTGGGAATGATTAGCCGTGCAGATATGATTGCCGCCTTATATCAACAGCTAAATCAGCAAACAAAATCTTAAGCCTTAAACTTTGATTTAAATTCATCAGACTTAAATATGGTTTTGCCAATATGTAGGCAAAAAAAAAGCTACGGAATCTTGGGGGAGAAACCGTAGCGACCAAACTGGGTCAAAGGATTTTAACGTCTGTCATCATTCACAGTACGAATAGGGTCTGAATAGCCATTGGTACGGAAAAAGTTATCTTGTGCTTTAGGCATGACTAACCATAAAACCAAGTACACCAAAATACCGGGAAAGGCTGCGCTTAAGCATGATACAAAGATAAAAATAATACGCAGTAAATTTGCGTTCCAACCAAAACGTTCAGCAATACCCCCCATCACACCAGCAATCATGTTAGAGCGGTTTGAGCGATATAAACCAACATTGGCCATTCAGGTCTCCTTCAAAAAAGAATAAATTTGAATATTTCCAAATTCATATTATAGAAATGGTGACAAGCTTTGCGATTTAAAGGGTGCAGAAAAAAAATTAAGTAAAGTTATGTAATTTGAAGAATTGGTTTGATTAGTTTGCCTTTAAAATAGCTTGAGTATTAATTAAATATCAACGATAACAATGAGATATGATTAACATATATCGAAAATATATGTATACAGCGTTGATTATTTGATTACAATATTAAGTCAGCAAGAACTGAAAAAACCAATGAATGATTGGTCTTGGCACATTATATGAAAACATCGGCTTCACCTTTTTTGATGAAATTTGCATATCTTTCAGTGTTTGCAGGAGTGTTCAGCCTCTCTTTTAGTGGTTGTAGTCCAACGCCTCAACCCGCAGCGGATAAGGGTGAAAGTTCAGCATCAGCTATCGCATCGGAAGTTCAAGCGAAGCAAGATCATGGAAAAAAATTAACCCAAGTGGCAGGGCAGGCGACATTGCCGAATGACGAGGACATAAAGTCAGCTCCTGTTCCTGAGCATGCCAAAATTTTTATTGGACGTTTTCATGCCAAAGTAAAATGCGATGACAGTTTTATTCCATGCCCAGAAGGCGATGCGGAGTTCATTCTTAACTTATTGCCAGATGGCACGGTACACCGCAGTATTATTCAAATTGGTAAAGTGTTTGCTGAAAAAACCAATACGCCAGGCATTAATGTGAAATACCGTAAGGATACGTGGAGTGTTAATGAAGCACATACCGAGCTGGTGGTTCATCGAAAAGAAGGCGTGAATTTCTATTATCATGTGATTAATGAAAATAAAATCACCATGGATTTAGACAAAATTCGTCAAGGTGAAGTCGACCGAAATCAGGAATTATTTTCTAAAGGCTATCCTCAGCCTCAACATGCCTATACCTTGGTGAAAGACCCAAATTAAATACTGCGAATGAAGTAAATAAAATTATAAATTGCGTTTGAGTGTCGGCGTGAAATTCGCAGACATTGGCTAATCGAATGCAACTAGCTTATAAAAAATTGAATTATTAATACGATATAGTTAAGACAAAACAGAATTGGTGGGTTGTGTGGGGTTCGAACCCACGACCAATAGATTAAGAGTCTACTGCTCTACCAACTGAGCTAACAACCCTGAGAAAATTTTAAAAGAGCATTTTAAAATTTTAGCAAGATAAACGAAGCGCGTAGTTTTGAATACTAGGGAATATTTGTTATCTAAAATTTTTCAGGTCAAATACTTCATCTAGCAAGACAAGAATGATACTTCGCAACATCGCTATAGCAAAATTTCGAGAATGGCGAATCAAAACCAATAATGGTGATGGTTTGTCTTGGTCGGAACCTGCAGGTTTCTTTTTCTTCAACTGCCGGAAGAAAGAAGCCCTAAGAAAGAATGGTGGGTCGTCCGCGACTCGAACGCGGGACCAATAGATTAAAAGTCTACTGCTCTACCAACTGAGCTAACGACCCTTAGGGGGTATGCACAAGATTGTAATCTAAAACTGGCATTTTAGAAAGATGGTGGGTCGTCCGCGACTCGAACGCGGGACCAATAGATTAAAAGTCTACTGCTCTACCAACTGAGCTAACGACCCATCTTGTGGTATCGAAGGAAATGGTGGGTCGTCCGCGACTCGAACGCGGGACCAATAGATTAAAAGTCTACTGCTCTACCAACTGAGCTAACGACCCATTTCGCTTGATGGTGCGTATTGTAGCAAGATCTGCTTCAAGCGCAAGTAAAAATTCATAAACTTGCTTGTGTTTGATTATAAATACAACAAAGTAGCTCATTTTAGCGGATATCTGTCGCTAAAATGAGCGCTATTTGCTTAAAAACGGTATTTATATGCCTGAATATTGGCATAAATTTCAGGAGTTAAATCACAGTAAGCAGTTGCATTTGGCAGCAATACCAATAAACGTTCATCAGTTTGCTTAGGATCAAAAGCTTGTTCTTTCAGCTTGTTTTTTTGGTATTTAAATGTGCCTGTGGTTTCGACTTTTTTCTGTACACGTAAAAATACCGGTACAGCATAAGCGGGTAAGCATTTTTTAAATTGTAGAACCATTTCACTGCAATCTTGTTCGTTGAGTTCGGCACCGTCGGTGAGCGTGATGGCAGCCATACCTGCACGGCCATTTGTATCTGGAATTTCTACGCCATAAACCACAGCTTCAGCAATTTTATCGTACTCACTCACCATGTTTTCAACTTCAGTGGTTGAGACGTTTTCACCTTTCCAGCGGAAAGTATCGCCTAGACGGTCGACAAATTGTGCATGACGGAAGCCAATGTCACGAACCAAGTCACCTGTGTTGAAGTATGAGTCACCATGTTTGAATACATCTTTCATAATGACGGATTTGTTTTTTTCCGTGTCGGTATAGCCATCGAAAGGTGAGCGACGGGTAATTTTACCGATGAGTAAGCCGACTTCGCCTTTTTTCACTTTAATGCAGCGACCTTTAGCATCATGTACAGCTTCATTTTTTTCTTTATCAAACTGAATAATCGCATAAGGCGTTGGTGAAAAACCAACGGTATTGTCGAAGTTAAACACATTACTAAAGCCAACGTTGCCTTCACTTGAAGCATAGAGTTCAAGGACTTCCTCAACCCCAAAGCGTTCTTTAAACTTATCCCAAATGTTTGGTCGCATGCCGTTACCAATCATTTTTTTCACACGATGGCCTTTTTCAAGGTCTGAATGTGGGGCATCCATCAAATAACGGCAAAGCTCACCCACATAGCCAATGGCTGACGCATCAAATTTTTGTACATCTTTCCAAAACGATGAAGTTGAAAACTTGCGACGCAGGGCAAGCGTGGCGCTACCGGCAATCACCCCACACCAACAAACTACAGTACCTGTAGCATGGTAGAGCGGTAAGGTCACATACATCACATCATCTTTATTCAGATTAAGGACGTGACCATATGTTCCATAAGCCAAAGTCCAACGGCTGTTGGTGAAAATCACCGCTTTAGGTAAGCCTGTTGTCCCAGAGGTGTAGATATAAAATAGGCCGTCTTTGCCTTTTACACTTGCAGTGGTGGGTGTGTTGAACTTTGGAAATTCATCAATCGCTTCTGCAAGGTTTAAGAAGCCTTTAGGTGCTTGACCAGCATCTACACGAGTGGCTTGATCTGCGAACCAATGTAAACGATCTGCAGCCACACTGAGATCATCACGAATCTCTTCTACAGCTTGACGGCATTCTTCGCCCACAATTACCGCAATTGGGTTCACTAAGTTGATGCTGTGTGTCAGGACTTTGCCGAATTGTGAAGTATTTACCAAAGCACTGGTGACGCCAATTTTGGCTAAAGCCACGATGGTTGCAACGAGTTCAGATCGGTTTTCGATCATCACCGCAATCACATCACCTTTTTTTGCACCGAGTGCAAGGTAATAGTGACCAATTTGATTGGCCCATTCATTTAATTCGTTATAGGTATATTTTTGCTCTTCAAAATAAAGTGCATAACCTTTGGGATTACGCTTTACGGCTTTTTCAAATGCAATTCCTAAGCCTGCGGAAGTATTTGGGGTGCGTAAATAGGCTTGCTTTAGACCACTCAACAGGTTGGGTACTTTGCTAATGAACGCGGGAATTTTTGCTGCAACATCAGCAATCCCAATAAGGTCGTGTTGTGTAGTTTGGCTCATGTGAATCCTATTTATTTTTCGTAATCCGATACGGTCTATTTCTTTGCAATGAAATTTGCAGCAAATTCTACAATTGTCTTTTAATCGTTTCGATCTAGTGCAATCAACCTAATTTGACAAAAGTATCAAAAAAAAACCAGTCACCGAAATGACTGGATTTTTTTATTCACCTGCAAAATAGCAAATTACTGCTCAGTTGCGGTGTTTGCTTTTTTCGGTGGACGACCGCGAGGACGACGAGGGCGTGCAGGTTTTTCACCTTCAGCGGCCGAGTTTTCGTCTACAGGAACCTCAACTTTCTTTTCCGCTTCAACGGCTTGAGCTTTTTCTTCTACTGGTTTAGTAGGAGCTTCAGACACTTCTTCCGTCTTTTCAGGCTGCGCACTCACATCCAGTTCAGCTTGAACGGGTGTCAGTACTTCAGCTTGAACGGGTTCAGGTGCTTCAGTTTGACCTGCAACGTCGGATACATTGGCTTCAACTGTAGCAGCTTTAGCTTCTGCAACTACAGGCGCCTCAATAGTAGTGTCTGCGACAGGCGTAGCTTCCACCTCAGCATGTGCTTTTGCTTGGTCTTGTTTCGCTTGTTCAGCGGCAAGTTTAGCAAGGCGACGACGCTCACGTGGGTCATTAGCAACACGTTTATCTGACACAGGCTTTGGTGGTGTCAAATCCAACATTGGCGCTGGTTCAGCTTCAGGTGCAGCTTTTGTAACTTGAACATCACGAGTGACAGGCTTTTTCTCTACAGCTGCTTCAGCTGCAGGTGCAGTCAAAGTCGCGGCATATTCTTCCGTGAATTTTTGCAATGCACGGTTGAATGTTGGAATTAAGCCAAATTGCTCAATCAGTACTGAGCAGTCTTCACCGTATACATGCTTAATCAAGCTGCTTATAGTGTATTGACCTAGTGTCGGCACTTGAGATGGCGAAATTTTCGGAGCCTGTGCTTGTTGAGCACGAGCTTCACGCTGTTCACGGCGGCGCTGACGAGGGTCATTGCTTGCACGAGACGGTTTTTGCTGCGCATGCTGTGGTTTATGCGCTGCTTCTTTTGTTTCAGTCGCAGGTTTTTCCACTTTTTCTGCTTCAACGACAGCGGCTTTTTGGACTACTGGGGTTTCTACAGGTTTTTCAACTGCTGGGGCAGTATTTAGCGCTACGATTTCGCTTTGAGCTTGATCAACATTTACTACAAGTGCTGTTGGCATCACGTCTTGACGTGGTGCATCAACAACTTCAACTTTAGGTTGACGTTGATTGCGGTTTTCAGGTTGTTGCTCAGTTGCAACTTCCTGAGCAATCGCTTGCTCGTTCAATACGCTTTGATCGCGGTGGCGATTTGGGCGATTTGGACGTTGTTGGTTGTTGCGGTCGCGACGTGGAACAGACTGCGGTTGTTCATTGTTTTGAACATCGTGCTGTACTTGTTCATTGTTATGTTGACGGCGTGAGTTACGGCGGTTTTCACGTTGGTCTTGACGGTTGTCTTGGCGCGGTTCTTGACGTTCAGAACGTTGCTCTTGGCGTTCGTTTTGACGTGCTTCGTTATTACGCTGTTCTTGACGGTCTTGACGTGAAGGTTGTAACACTTCTTCATGAACTTGATGCGATTGAGCTTCTTGTTCACGTGGTTCTTTATGCTTAGTACGCTTTTTGTTGTGACGTTTTTCTTCACGGTCAGCTTTTTCTGAATGGCTGTCACGTTCTTGTTTGTGCACAACAGAAGAAGGCGCAAGGTAAGCATTATTGTCTACGACAACAACAGGCGCTGCCGATGCAGGGGTAATTTGACCAAACTGGCCACGGCTTGCAGCACCGCTATTTACCATTTGTTCAATTGCAGCAGCGGCATTGTTTGCAGTACGCGACTGGTCAACGGTTGCAGCTTGTTTTTGAACAAATAAGTTTTCTAACCATGCACATGGACTAGATGATGCTGCAGGAGCGGCAACTTGTGCAGGTGCTTGTTGAGCAGCAACGGGTTGTTGCTTATTCTTTTTGTGGCCTTTTTCTTGTTGTTGTACAGGTGCTTGTTGCTGAGCAGCAGCGGCCTGTTCTTCACCTAAATGCCATTCAGATGCTTCGTAACCCAATTCTTTTTCGCTAGAACGTGTCGCTTCAGTGCGTTCATAGCTTGTAGGTGCAAAACCTTCAGGGTTATACGAAATTTCGTAATGTGGTGTTTCTAGGTGAGGGTGTGGAAGTACAGTCACACGAACATTTGAAGTTTGTTCAAGATATACAAGGCTGTGACGCTTTTCATTCAATAAGAATGCAGCAATTTCAACAGGCACTTCAACTTGAACTTCACCATGACGTTCGCGTAGCGCAATTTCTTCCACTTTACGCATAATTGAAAGTGATAAAGAACGTAGGTCACGTACCATACCTGTGCCATGACAGCGTGGGCACACATAACCAGTGGCTTCTTCAAGCGATGGACGTAAGCGTTGACGGCTCATTTCCATCAAACCAAAGCGTGACAGTTGACCGAATTGGATACGTGCACGGTCACTTTGTGTTGCTTCACGAAGTTTAGCTTCAACCATACGTTGGTTACGGTCTTTGGTCATGTCGATGAAATCGATCACAACCAAACCACCGATATCACGTAAACGTAATTGGCGAGCGATTTCTTCAGCAGCTTCAAGGTTGGTATTGAGCGCTGTATCTTCTACGTCGCTACCACGTGTTGATTTTGCAGAGTTAATATCAATTGAAACCAATGCTTCAGTTTGGTCAATCACAATTGAACCGCCAGAAGGAAGTTTTACTTCACGTTCATAGGCCGTTTGGATTTGACTTTCGATACCAAAATGAGCAAATAACGGTTCATTTAAAGTATAGGTTTTTAATTTGTCGATTTGACGTGGCATCACAGCTTTAACAAAGTTATAGGCTTCGTTATACGCTTGCTCAGAGTCAATCAGAATTTCAGCAACATCATCACGTAAATAGTCACGAATCGCACGTGTAACCACACCGGCTTCTTGGTGAACCAACATTGGTGATGGACCAGAACTTGATGTGCTTTGGATTTGTGCCCAAAGGTCCAGCAAGTGTTGAAGGTCAAGTTGCAGTTCTTCTTGAGAACGACCAATACCAGCTGTACGTACAATCACGCTCATGCCACGAGGGACATTTAAAGACGCCAACATTTCTTTCAATTCTTCACGAACTGAACCTGAAATTTGACGGCTAATACCGCCACCTTTCGGGTTGTTTGGCATCAAGACCAAATAACGACCAGCAAGTGAGATAAATGTAGAAAGGGCAGCACCTTTATTACCACGTTCTTCTTTTTCCACTTGAACCAAAAGCTCAGTGCCTTCAGTGATCAATTCGCGGATGTTTGAAGTTTGGCGAGGATCTGCTTTGTAATAAGAATTAGCAATTTCGCGCATCGACAAGAAACCTTGACGACCTGCACCGTATTCAACAAATACCGCTTCTAAAGACGGTTCTACGCGAGTCACATGACCTTTATAGATATTCGATTTTTTTTGTTCACGGGTACGATTCTCTAAGTCAAAATCGTAAAGACGCTGACCAGTGACAAGTGCAACGCGAATTTCTTCGGCATGTGTTGCATTAATCAACATACGTTTCATGGGTGTAACACCTAATAGTGATACACAGAAGAACATCGCCTGACTCGTAGCGAGCATCAGATAGCATGGATCAAGTTGCACAGATCGAAAAACATCATCTGTGCATGTGTACCGACCTTCTTTGGGTGGGCAACGGTTTTTGATTCACGTATTGATGATGGCAATACGGCTTCAATCTTTTAAACGATTAAAGTCACCTGAACGCGTTTCACTGGCGGACAAACGGTGCATTGGATGTGAGTAACTTTCACTGTCACATTGCTCGAAGAGCATCCATTCATATCTGATAGAGCGTCTTGATACGGAATTATCATCGTACCTTTACAAACTGTGCAGATCCAATGCATCAAACGTTGTGGCCTGAACACGATTTCCAGGGAGCGACTGGTCTGATGTGTATCAGTTTACGTTTAAAAACCAACCTTGGTTGGCACATATTTTTTTGGGGCAAACTGTTTTATGTACCTACGGCACAATTAAACGCAACAGTTTGCAGTTTTGCCGATATAATAAGCCTTCGGCGTCGGCATAATTCTTTTGGGACCTTTCCGAGCTAAATGAGTAATTGCTTGAAAGTTCAATGACAGTAAATACTGAAATGAATCAACTTTTACTCAGTTACGGTGGTTTCCGTGCGCTGACTATATCAAACCTTGCATCATCTGCCTATGGGCTAAGCTTATGTTTCTTGCGAAAAGTATAGCTTAAATGATCAGTTTTTAATCAATTTTAGTATTTTTTTAGGTCACAGTAACTGTATGAATTCTACGCAAGAATGGCAAAGCGTCACCTGGTTTGAAGTGGACGAGCATCAGGCGGGTCAACGTATTGATAATTTCCTGTTTAGTCGTCTGAAAGGTGTGCCTAAAAGTCGCATTTATCGTCTGATTCGTGAAAGCCAAGTCCGCGTCAATAAAAAACGCGTCAAAGCGGAAACCAAACTCAATATTGGTGACCAAGTTCGAGTTGCTCCAATTCGTTATGAGCAAAAAGATGAGTCTGCGGTTCCCGTATCGGACAAAGTGGCACAAAGTTTACTGAGCCGTGTGGTGTACGAAGATGAAGGCTTAATGGTAGTAAACAAACCTTCTGGTATTGCTGTTCACGGCGGTAGTGGTGTGGCGTATGGCTTGATCGAAGGCTTACGTGCCGCAACAGGGAAGAAATACCTTGAGCTGATTCACCGAATTGACCGCGACACTTCTGGGTTGGTAATGATTTCGAAAAAACGTAGTGTGTTAAAAAGCCTGCAAGACATGTTACGTGAGCACAAAATCCAAAAAACTTATGCTGCTGTGGTTAAAGGTGTGGTGAGTTTGGATAAGCAGCTCATTGATCAGCCTTTGCATCGTTACGAACTGGCAAATGGTGAGCGTCGTGTTCGTGTATCACCTAAAGAAGGTAAAGAGTCGAAGACGCTGTGGAACGTGAAAGAACGTTTTATGCATGCTACATTGGTGTATGCGTCTCCACTTTCGGGCCGTACCCATCAGATCCGTGTACATGGTTTAAGTATTGGTCATCCATTGGTGGGCGATGAAAAATACGGTCATGAAACTGAATACCGTGGTCCAAAGCCACGTCGTTTATGTCTGCATGCTATGCGTTTAGAAATTCCGGGTTACCAAACCATTGAAGCGCCATTGCCAGAAGATATGCAAAGCCTTGTGGCGCAGCTACGCGCGCAAAAAGCCGACAAAGTGGTGAAGTCTTCAGAAGATGACGAGTAAGTTTTAAATACGAGACTTCTCTCCCTGAGCAGGACTGCTTCGCAAGTTTTCTTTCTCCCTCTCCTTTAAGGGGAGGGCCGGGGTGAGGTAAATAAATTGATGCACTCCAGAATCTGAATTACCAAACACTGAATCAAATCTAGGAAAACGTATGAACTCAGCTGTAAAACTAGTCATTTTCGATTGGGATGGCACTTTATTTGATTCTGTGGGTCAAATTGTAGCGAGTTTAAAATTTGCAGCAGATCAATATTCACAGCCGCTGACCGATGCTGATGCGAAAAGTATTATTGGTTTAGGTCTGCCGGAAGTCGCACAGCGGTTATTTCCGACGGTTCCTGAATTGCACAGCGACATTTTGCAAAGTTATGCCGATCACTATGTGGCCCATTCCAAAGGGGATATGTGGTTTGATGGTGTCGCGGATATGTTGCAGGAATTACGCGATGCCGGTCTACAATTGGCTGTTGCAACAGGAAAAAGTCGTAAAGGTCTAGACCGTGTCTTGGCTCAAACGCAAAGTCATGAGTTGTTTCGTGCGACACGTGCAGCCAGTGAAACCAAATCTAAGCCAGATCCGTTGATGTTGGCAGAAATTTTGGCGGAAACAGGACTACGTGCCGATCAAGCCATTATGGTTGGTGATACGTCGTATGATTTAGAAATGGCCCTCAATATTCAGATGCCACGTGTAGGCGTGAGCTATGGAGTGCATACTGTAGAAACACTCCAGTATTTTCAACCCTTACATATTGCACATAGCGTAGGTGATTTGACTGAATTTCTACTAGAACACGTGAAATTACGTCTAGCTGTATAGTTTTAGATACAAACGAGTAAAAAGGGTGAAATTTGTTTTCACCTTTTTTGTTACCAAATGAATAGTAACGCAAGCTCTACTTGATGAAATGAGTAAATTCAATTATTTAAAAAAGTAATAACACTAGATTTTTCTACAATAACAAGCAGTCTTCTAGCAAATTTACCTTAAAAAGTTGAGCGCAACTATTTGGCCTTTTACCACAAGCTGGAATAGATTTTTTGTTTGAATTTTTTGTTTTATCTTATTGTTGTTTATTGATTTATTTTTAAATTTTCAATTTATTAAACTAAATCAGATGAAATTGAACACCTATGCGTAAAAGTTGGCCTGACGCTAAAATAATCTTTTAATCTTATCTTTTAGTCGTATAAGCCAAGTTTTTTAGTAGAGATTCAGATTTAAGGGCGAAAAAAATAGTGCATTTTATTTAATTATTTTGACTTAAGTTTTTGAATATTAATAATAAATAATGATTAATTTATAGCTAATAGCTATAGTCATAAATAAAATAAGTATTGGTATTCACTTTCTAAAATCTCGATGCTAAATGCATCTAAACATAACGTGTAGTATGTCAAGTGAAATGCTTTAGGCGAATCCTGACATGACTTTCATCACTTTGATTTTGATGGTGATCGGGATGAAACACGTTGTGCATCCAATTTTTGCAGTTTAAGGAAACATTGATGTCGAATTCTGCTGTTGTTGAATCAGTTGCGCAAGCATTACGCGATGCGGAAGTAAATCAGGCTGCGATTGCACCGATCCGTCCACAACTTGGTGGTGAAAGTGCTGATGTAGATATTGCTTATGCCGTTCAAGAAGTGAATACCAAACGTGCGGTGGCAGAAGGTCGTCGCCTTGTAGGTCGTAAAATTGGCTTAACTTCAAAAGTTGTACAAGCGCAGTTAGGCGTTGATCAACCTGACTTCGGTATGTTGTTTGCTGACATGGCGTATGGCGATGGTGAAGAAATCCCTGCTGGTTTATTGATTCAGCCAAAAGTTGAAGCAGAAATTGCTTTGGTGATTAACCAAGATTTGACCAAAGAAAAACACACCTATGCAGACATTATTAGTGCAACAGAATATGCACTGCCTGCAATTGAAGTGGTCGATAGTCGTATTGAAAACTGGAAAATCTCGTTGATTGATACTGTGGCAGATAACGCATCTTCAGCAGGTTTTGTACTGGGTTCTAAGCCTGTAAAACTTGCAGATCTTGACCTTGTAAATTGCAAAATGGTCATGACGCGTGGTGAAGAAGTGGTTTCACAAGGTGTGGGTAAAGCGTGTCTTTCTAACCCATTAAATGCAGCAGTGTGGTTGGCTGACGAAATGGTTCGTCGTGGTCGTCCATTGCTTGCAGGTGACATCGTATTGACCGGTGCCTTAGGCCCAATGGTTGTGGCAAATCCTGGTGATGAATTCAAAGTTGAAATTGAAGGCTTTGGTTCTGTGACTGCAGCATTTGCAGCGAAATAAGCTTGGGTTTTACGGAATTTTTAAGAGTACACATTCATGAAAAAGATTAAATGTGCATTGATCGGTCCAGGGAACATTGGTACTGACTTGCTTTACAAACTTCAACGCAGCGAATTTTTAGAACCAGTATGGATGGTTGGTATTGACCCGACGTCTGAAGGTTTGGCTCGCGCTGCTAAAATGGGTTTAAAAACCACTGCTGAAGGCGTAGATGGTTTACTTGCACACGTAATTGAAGACGACATTAAAATCGCATTTGATGCAACTTCTGCCTATGTTCATGCTGAAAACAGCCGTAAATTGAATGAACTTGGCGTGTTAATGATTGACTTAACACCTGCTGCAATCGGTCCATTCTGCGTACCACCAGTAAACTTAGAAGCGTTATTGGATGCCGGTGAAGTTCCGAACGTCAATATGGTGACATGTGGTGGTCAGGCAACGATTCCTATGGTTGCTGCGATTTCACGAGTTCAGCCTGTTGAATATGGCGAAATCATTGCAACAGTATCAACAAAATCTGTGGGTCCAGGTACACGTAAAAACATTGATGAATTTACTCGTACGACTGCTGGCGCTATTGAAAAAGTGGGCGGTGCAAAACAAGGTAAAGCGATCATCATCATTAACCCTGCTGAGCCACCACTGATGATGCGTGATACTGTTCACTGTCTTGTTGAAGGTGAACCAGATCAAGCAGCAATCACTGAATCTGTACATGCGATGATTCTTGAAGTTCAAAAATATGTACCAGGTTACAAACTTGTAAATGGTCCTGTATTTGACGGTAACCGTGTTTCAATCTTCTTAGAAGTTGAAGGTTTAGGTGATTATCTTCCTAAATATGCAGGTAACCTCGACATTATGACTGCGGCAGCTGCACGTACTGCAGAAATGTTTGCAGAACGCGTATTAAACACTGCTGAAGCTTAAGGAATACCAAAATGTCTAAGATTATTATTAATGATATGACTTTACGTGATGGTATGCATCCTATGCGCCATCAAACTACACCTGAACAAATGGTTGCCATTGCAACTGCTTTGGATGATGCAGGTGTACCTTTAATCGAAGTTACGCATGGTGACGGCTTAGGCGGTAACTCTGTGAACTATGGTTTTGCAGCAGCAACCGATGAAGAATACCTAAAAGCGGTGATTCCAAACCTGAAACAGGCGAAAGTATCTGCACTTTTACTTCCTGGTATTGGTACGGTTGACCATTTGAAAATGGCACATGATGTTGGTGTAGCAACCATTCGTGTTGCAACGCACTCAACTGAAGCTGACGTTTCTGAACAGCACATTACTGCTGCACGTAAACTTGGCATGGACACTGTGGGCTTCTTGATGATGGCGCACATGGCAACTCCTGAAAAACTTTTGGAAGAAGCCAGCAAAATGGTGTCATACGGTGCAAACTGTATTTATGTGACTGACTCTGCTGGTTATATGTTGCCTCAAGACGTGACTGACCGCGTGGGTATTTTACGTGCCAACCTGGCTTCAGAGATCGAAATCGGTTTCCACGGTCACCATAACTTAGGTATGGGTGTTGCGAACTCTGTTTCAGCGGTTCAAGCTGGTGCAACGCGTGTCGATTTAGCTTCTGCAGGTTTAGGTGCAGGTGCAGGTAATACTCCACTTGAATTGTTTGTTGCGGTTGCCAACCGTATGCAAATGGAGACAGGTGTGGACTTGTTTAAAGTTCAAGATGTTGCGGAAGATTTAATCATTCCAATGATGACACATCAGATCCGTGCTGATCGTGATGCAGCAACTTTAGGTTATGCCGGTGTTTACTCATCATTCTTGTTATTCGCGAAACGTGCTGAAGCGAAATATGGCGTGTCTGCGCGTGAAATTCTTCTTGAGCTTGGTCGTCGTGGTACGGTTGGTGGTCAGGAAGATATGATCGAAGACCTAGCGTTGACGATGTCTAAAGCGAAAGAGGCAAATGCTTAATTTGCTTTAAAAAAAAGCGCCCGAAATGGGCGCTTTTTTTATGTCTGAAGTAGCTGTTTTGGTTTGAGATGGGCTTGAGATTACGTTGAGATTGATTTGAGGCATGGAAAGCGGATTGAAATAAGAAATGTCTTACGAACCAATGGCTGATTTCGAGCAGTCATGGTGGTGAAATTTAACTTTAAGTTGTTGATGATTATATAAATTAAATATCATGTTATAGCTAAATTTTATAAATAAAATAAGGATAAATCTCAGTAAAAAACTTTGATTAAACTTAAAAGCAATTAATACAGCGTATGTAATTGCGAAAAATAAAAAACTTTCTATTTTACGTTAATAAAACATGGGGTTAATTTAATCAGTCGTTCTAAATAATAAAAAAGAGTTATTGTTTTAATCTCTAAGGAAAATAACTAGAAATCGCATCCAAAGTTCAAGTCGTACAAAAGCCTGATAAACCTTAATACTGTAGTCGGATTTTTTTCCAAGGTATTGTTGAGCATGATGATGTCATAGCTTAATTTGATCACTGGGAATAAGCCATGCGTCGTCAAAATTTATGGATAGCAATTCTTGCTGCGACAGCAACATTAGGAACATCTGCAACTTATGCGGACTTTGTTGACGACAGCCAAGTACAATTGAAATTTAAAAACTTTTATTTGGATCGTCAAATTGAAGATACTCCAAATAAAAATTGGGGTTCATGGTCGCAAGGCATTACGCTGGATGCGAAGTCAGGTTATCAGGATATTGGCGCGGGCATTCAAGTCGGCGCGGACCTGCTGGTACAGCATGCCTTTAAACTCAATGGCCGTGATACCAATGCAGACTTTATTTTGCCGCACGATGGTAAAGAATCAAAAGATAACTTTGGTAAAGTGGGTGTGACCCTTAAAGCCAAAGTATCTGAAACTGAGTTGAAAGTGGGTGAGTTATTACCAGTGTCTCCAGTGTTGGTTTTCGATCCATCACGTCAGTTAATGACGACTTATAGCGGTGCATGGTTAGAATCGAAAGAGATTAAAGATACTAAGTTAACTTTGGCATACATTGACGGGATCAATAACCGTTATGACAACCAATTCCGTGATTTATCAATGTTCGCTCCAGGTAAAAGATTACCAGATGGCACCATAGGTCATTATGATCTTGGGCCAACTTCTGATGGTATGTATATTGCGGGTATTGACCATCAATTTACACCTGAAATTGGTGGTAGCTATTGGTATGCCGATGTTCAAGACATTTACACACAGCAATATGTCGGCGCGAACTATAAAACTAAGTTAGGTGACAAAGCCAAACTGGATAGCCATATCCGTTACTTCGATAACTCGGATTCGGGTGACAAACTGTATGGCGAAATTGATAACCAAGCGTTATCGGTTGGTGCGAAAGTGAATTACGGTTCGCATACCTTTGGTTTGGGTTATCAACAAATGTTTGGTGATAATGCATTCCCAACACTGGGTGGATGGGTGCCGCAGCCGTACTTAGTCAACTGGGGTATAGCAACATTTACTGCAAAAAATGAAAAATCATGGGGCTTTACTTATGGCTATGATTTCTCAGAAATGGGTGTGAAAGGCTTAAATACAACTGCTGTGTATTTCACAGGTTCAGATGCAGAAATTGCTGGTCTTAAAGATCAGAAGTCAGATGAATTGAACTTAATTGTGAACTACACCGTGCCTGAAGGTAAGTTGAAGGGCTTAGGCTTCCAGGCAATGTATATCGATGCCGATTTCGATTACAAATCTGACTTGCAAGAGTACCGTGTCGCGACAACTTATACCTATAAGTTCTAATTTCTCAGGATAAAAAAGAGGGAAGTGGATTCATTGCTTCCCTTTTTATTTGCTGGGTTATTTAAAAAAGAAATACCTCAAAGATTTTATGGATATATTTTTGAGTTATATATTTAAAAAACAATAACTTAAATTATAGTCTATTTGTTGTTTATGATCGTAAATATGTATCAGTTAGCAGTGGCTGAACAGGTAATATGAGACTGTAAAAACCACAAAATCCAAAAGAGTCCCCCTTGTGTTTAAATCCGTTATGGATTGAAACATAAGCTCTACGCAATACGAGGAGCATGTATGAGCACTGTTCAGATTCCTGACTATACAACTGATTCATTCTTTGGTTTAGAAGATAAATGGATTGAAACTGCTGAAGGCGAATTAACGCATTACCACGAAGTGGGTGAAGGCACACCAATTCTATTTTTACACGGTTCAGGTACAGGTGTATCTGCTGCTGCAAACTGGTGGTTAAACCTTCCACAAATTGGTGAACAAGCACGTTGTATCGCTATCGATACGATTGGCTATGGTCAAACTGTTGTTGCACCGAATACTGCTTATGGTATCCGTGCTTGGGTTGATCACGCTGTACGTACGTTAGATGCCCTAGGTATTGAAAAAACTTGGTTAGTGGGTAACTCACTCGGTGGCTGGTTAGCATTCCAAATGGCTTTGGACTATCCAGAACGTGTATCGGGTATCGTGTCTATGGGTACAGGCGGCGCGAAACAAACTGCAGCACTTAAAGCACATGCGAACCCTGTATTAACCGAAGAAGGCATCAAGAAAACCTTGTCTATGTTTGTTGTAAACAAAGACTTGATCACAGACGAATTGGTAAAAGTACGTTTTGCATCTGCTGCAAATGACTATGCATCAAATCGTTTGATGGATGTTGTTGGCGCACGCGACCGTGACCGTTTCGAATTCCCACTCGACTTTGAAAAAATGAAAGACATTACTGTGCCAGTATTGCTTATTCATGGTGTACAAGACGTGGTGATTCCTGTATCTCGTACGTGGGATATTTTGAATACCGTTCCTCATGCTGATGCGCATATTTTCAGCCAATGTGGCCACTGGTCTCAAGTTGAAAAAGCAGAAGAATTCAACACCGTGATTAAAGATTATTTAAAAGCGCGTGGTGTGTAATTTCTTGTCACTGACATGAAATTCAAAAAAAGGATGGTTTTGCCATCCTTTTTTTTATATAAATCTTTTGAAAGAAATACTTTAAATGAGTATTATTCTCATTAAAAGGTCGACAGTGTACGGTCTAAATCAGTAAAAAGGCATAAAATAAGCTCATCTAAATGGTTGGGGAAGAGGAATTATTTATTAGACTTAAGTTGTAAATCGGCTATTCTTAGCAATTTTTATCAATGTCTAAACTAAAATTTATAAGTTATTTTCCATCAAGTCGATATGCATGATAGATAAAATGCGTCGATTAAAACATTTAAACGATTAAAAAAGCGACTTTTTAGCCATAAAAAAAGCACCATTATTTATTTCAAAAATAATGGTGCTATATCTATAAATTATGACTTGGCGAAAATTAACGCTGTTCGCGATTGATATCGAGATAAAAAACTTTGGTTAGCAGTTCAAGGAATTTATCTACAGCCACAGAACTCGCCGTTTTTCGGTAACTTACGTACAGGTCTAGATACGGTAATTCGACATCTAAAGGACGAATGACAGTATTGTTCATGGTCAATGGCGCGATGTATCCCGGTAGGATCGTGCAGCCTAAACCCATGCCGATGGAGTTAATGTTAAACAGGATATTGTCGGCTTTTTGCACGATATTAAATTGAACGCCATGGTTAGAAGCAAAGTCTAAAATGGCTTCATGCAATGTGCCTGATTGTTCGCGTGCAGGAATGATAAAATCAATACCATTCAATGCTTTAACTGGAATACGTTCGTACTTCGCTAAAGGGTGATCTTTGGGTAAAATAAAGATCAATGGTTCACGTAGTACAAACTGACTTTCAATTTCGTCGCTATGAAAGTTATTGCGAGTAAAAGTGATATCTAGTTCACCTTTTTGCAGTAATTTCATCTGATCGCGATTATTTAAACTAAGTAATTCAATTTTGAGTTCTGGGTTTTGAACACGTAGATTAGGCAGTACATAAGGGAAGATTTTCATCTCTGCGACAGGCACAAAACCAATCCGTAGCATCTGTTGCTTGGCTTGTGAAACCTGACGTGCCATCGCTACGGCCTTGTCTGCTTGAGCTAGTGTCAAACGTGCTTGTTCTAGAAATACGGCACCTTCTTCTGTGAGCTCAACTTTGCGTTTAGTCCGGTGCAACAATTTTACGCCGACATCTTCTTCAAGATCTTTAATTTGTTGGCTTAAAGAAGGTTGAGCAGTATAAAGTTTTAACGCAGCTTTACTGAAATTGAGTTCTTCAGCGACAGTAATGAAGTAGCGTAAGTGTCGTAATTCCATATAATCAACCCGTGGAGTAATCCAAAAAATGTCTTACTTAGAAGTTCGTTCAGTATAATCTATAAACAACTATTGCGTGAGGATTATTTTGCCATTCACGAAATAAATGGTGTTCTCGGTAATTTAAAAAAAATACTATAAAAAAAATCTACCGTAATAATCCATAAAATCTCTTAATTAAAACAAAATAAATATTTCCCGAATATCGCTCTAAAATCCATCATCGTTGAAAAGTTGAGTCTATTACTTTGTGCCTTATGGTCACAGGAGAGCTTTTCATGAGTGGAAAAATTGATGTGCGCGAAATCGATGCTTTAGTCGATGCACAAAATGGACGTATCACGCCATCTATCTATACAGATCCAGACATCTACGAACTTGAATTAGAACGTGTGTTCGGTCGTACATGGTTATTCCTATGCCATGAGAGCCAAATTCCTAAAGCTGGCGATTTCTTCAATACCTATATGGGTGAAGATCCAATCATCGTGGCACGTCAAAAAGATGGCTCAATCAAAGCATTCTTAAACCAATGTCGTCACCGCTCTATGCGTGTGAGCTTCGCGGACTGTGGTAATACACGTGCGTTCACTTGCCCATACCACGGCTGGTCATACGGTATTGACGGTTCTCTAAAAGATATCCCGCTTGAAGATCGTGCTTACCCACATGGTGCATGTAAAGAGCAATGGGGGCTGGTAGAAGTTAACCGCGTTAAATCATACAAAGGCTTAGTATTCGGCTGCTGGGATGAAACAACTCCAGATCTAGAAGAATACATGGGCGATATCGCTTGGTACCTGGACGGCGTTGTAGACCGTCGTGAAGGTGGTACTGTGATCGTTGGTGGTGTACACAAATGGGAAATCGACTGTAACTGGAAATTTGCAGCTGAACAGTTCGCTTCTGACCAATACCACGCGTTGTTCTCTCATGCATCTGCGATTCAGGTGCTTGGTGCTAAACCAGATGATGAATCTTCTAAGAAATTAGGTGCTGCACAAACTGCCCGTCCAGTTTGGGAAACTGCCAAAGACGCGATCCAATACGGTTCACGTGGTCACGGTTCAGGCTTCTTCTTCACTGAGAAACCAGACGCAAACGTATGGGTGGATGGTGAAGTAGCAAACTACTTCCGTGAAACGTATGAAGAAGTGAAAGAACGCCTAGGTGAAACTCGTGCACTGCGTCTTGCTGGTCACAACACCATGTTCCCAACACTATCTTGGTTGAACGGTACTGCAACGCTTCGTGTATGGCACCCACGTGGTCCAAACAAGACTGAAGTATGGGCATTCTGTATCTGTGATGCGGACGCGCCAGAAGATGTACAAGCAGCATTTGAACGTTCTGCAACACGTGCCTTCGGTCCTGCTGGTTTCCTAGAGCAAGATGACTCTGAAAACTGGATCGAAATCCAAAAAGTATTACGTGGTTATAAAGCCCGTCAAAACAAACTCATTATGGAAATGGGTAAAGGCAACGAGAAAGTACGTGAAGATGGTATCCCGGGTATCACTAACTATATTTTCTCTGAGACTGCAGCACGTGGTATGTACCGCCGTTGGGCAGATTTATTGATTCATGAAAAATGGGAAGACGTTGAAGCTGCGGCTGACGAATATGAGAAGGAGCTTATGAAATGAGTCAAATCAGTTTAGAACTTCATCACCAAATTAGTCAGTTTCTTTATCGTGAAGCAAAATTGCTGGACGATTGGAAGTTCCGTGATTGGTTAGCTGTATTAGCGGAAGATATTTCTTATACGCTACGCACAACACCAAACGCGCAAACACGTGACCGTCGTCGTTCGATTGAGCCGCCAACAACTTGGGTATTTAACGATACTAAAGATTTGTTGGAACGCCGTGTAGCTCGTTTAGAGACAGGTATGGCTTGGGCTGAAGAACCTCCTTCACGTACAACACACATGGTTTCAAATGTGATTGTTGAAGCGACTGAAGTTGAAGGCGAATACGACGTTTACGTAACGTACTTGTTGTACCGTACCCAGAAAGAGAAAGATGTAACAATCTACTGTGGTAAGCGTCACGACAAGATCCGCAAAGTCGACACTGAGCAAGGTTTCGAAATCTTCAACCGTAAGATTACCCTTGATCAGGTGACTTACAACTCACATAACCTGAGCGTGTTCTTCTAATGAATAAGATTTTTGTTTGCCAAGTTGACGAATTAGACGAAGGCGAAGCATTGAAAGTAGATTGCGGCGTTAACGGTATCGATGCGCTTGCAGTATTCAACAACAATGGCGAATTTTTCGCGATGAACGACCGTTGTTCACATGGTAATGCTTCAATGTCTGAAGGTTACCTTGAAGATGATGGCACTGTTGAATGTCCACTTCATTCGGCTCGATTCTGTTTGAAAACTGGTCAAGCATTATGCTTACCAGCAACAGATCCTATCAAGACATTCCCTGTGATTGTTGAAGATGGTGCTTTATACGTAGAGATGGCAGGAGAGTAATCATGGGTTGGCTACAAGGCGAAGTTGCACTTATTACCGGTGGTGGTTCAGGCTTAGGCTGGGCATTGGTTGAACGTTTCTTAGAAGAAGGTGCACAAGTTGCTGTTCTTCAACGTTCTCAATCGAAAGTTGATGCATTGAAAGAACATTTTGGTGACCGCGTGCTTGCGATCGCAGGAGATGTAGCTAGCTATGAGGATAATGTTCGTGCAGTTCAAGCAACTGTAGAACATTATGGCAAACTTGACTGTTTCGTCGGAAACGCAGGTATCTGGGATCATTACGCAGATATCGTCAATACATCGGGTGAACAGCTGGAGAAAGCTTTTGATGAGATTATGGGTATTAACACCAAATCTCTCATCTTAGGTGCCAAAGCTGCACTTGATGCATTGATAGCTTCGGAAGGTTCTATCATATTTACTTTGTCTAACTCAGCACTGTATTCGGCAGGCGGAGGCCCTGTATACACAGCGTCTAAGCATGCTGGCGTTGGGATCATGAAAGAATTAGCCTATGAGCTTGCGCCTAAAGTACGAGTGAACGCTGTTGCTCCGTCGGGTATGAATGTAAACATCAAAGGTGCTGCTTCTTTAGGCCAAGAAAACCTCGGTCTACTCGATGCACGTGATCCTGAGAAGATTGCACGCGGCATGCCGCTCAATTTCTTACCCGAACCTGAAGATATGACTGGTTCATACGTGTTATTGGCTTCTCGTCAAAACAACCGCCCATTAACTGGTGTTTTAATTAATGCTGAATGTGGTCTGGGTATCCGTGGTTTACGTCAACCACGTGCTGGCTTCTTTGACGAGATTTAATTCGCCAAATACGTAAAGGACTTACTCGGCAGCCGTCTTGGCTGCCTTCCGTTTAGGAGTCACCCATGGCCGTTAAACTTATTTGTGCATCGCACAGTCCCCTAATGGAATTCGCTTCTCCGCAAGAGAAATACAAAGAGGAAAAAGTTCGCGAAACTTTTGCCAAACTTGCTAAAGAAGTTGAAGACTATAATCCAACATTGATCATTACTTTTGGTCCAGACCATTTCAATGGTTTCTTCTATGACCTCATGCCATCTTTCTGCGTCGGTATTCGTGCCAAAGCAGCAGGTGATTGGGATTATGGTAAAGACAATGACCACATCAATGTGCCTGAAGAAACAGCAATCAGTCTGGTTCGTCGCGTATTGGATGAAGGTGTCGATGTTGCATACTCTTATCGTATGCAGGCAGACCACGGTGTGACTCAACCATTACATTTCCTTTGTGGTGGTCAACTCGATCGTTATCCAACGATTCCAATTTTTATCAATGGTGCAGCTGCACCGATGCCAACAACCAAGCGTACAGTCGCTTTGGGTCGTGCAGTCGGTCAGTTCATTAAATCATTGAACTTAGAGAATGAACGTGTACTTGTTTTGGGTACAGGTGGTTTGTCTCATGATCCACCAACGCCGCAAATGGGTTCAGTTCCACCAGAAGTGGAAGAGTTCCTGATTGCAGGTCGTAACCCAACTGAAGAGGCACGTAATATACGTCAAGGCAAAATCATTGCTGTCGGTCAAAAGCTCGCAGCGGGTGATACTTCTGTCGCAGTGCCTTTAAACCCTGAATGGGATCGCGCATTGCTTGAGACGTTTGCCAAAGCTGACTTTGCTGCCATTGAAGCGATGACTGAAGCTGAAATTCGTGTTGAAGGCGGTCGTGGCGGTCAAGAAGTTCGTTCTTGGATGGCTGCTTTTGCTGCACTACATGAAGTGGGCGAATACGACATGACTACACATTGCTACGAAGATATTAGTGAGTGGATTGCGGGCTTCGGCATCGTATCTGCAGAATTGAAATAAGGAACAAACCCATGAGCCAAAATGGTATCGAAACCATCGTTATTGTTGGAGCTGGTCAAGCTGGTGCTAGCGCCATTTTAGAACTCCGTGCGAACAAGTATGAAGGCAAAATCATTTTGGTGGGTGATGAAACACATCTTCCTTATGAACGTCCGCCTTTGTCTAAAGACGTAATTCTAAAACCTGAAGAGACCAAAATCGAAATTCTGTCAGAAGAAAAATTGGCAGAACTCGGTGTTGAACATATTCGTGGCAATGGCGTTGTGAAAATCCATAGCGATGCGAAAACAGTTGAACTGAAAAATGGTGAAATTGTGTCATTTGACAAGTTGCTTCTAGCAACTGGTGGTGCAGCACGCCGTTTACCGAATTTCGATGCTTTGGGTAAACACGTTTATACCTTACGTAACCTTGAAGATTCACAAGCATTGGTGCCTGTATTACAAGCGGGTCGCCGTATTGTTTTGATCGGCGGTGGTGTGATTGGTCTTGAGCTTGCTTCTTCAGCACGTTCTAAAGACTGTATCGTGACCGTGATTGAAATGGGTCCAATGGTGATGGGGCGTTCATCTCCACGCGTATTGAGCGAATTCTTATTGGCTCAACAACGTCTTGCAGGTGTAGATGTTCGTCTTTCGACTTCTATTGCTGACTGTAAGCTTGATGGCGAAGAAGTGGTGATCACGCTTGAAGGCGGTGAAGAACTTCGTGCCGATGCAGTGATCTATGGTATTGGCATTGTGCCAAATGCTCAACTTGCGGTTGATGCAGGTTTAGACGTTGATTTTGCCATTAAAGTGAATGATAACTGCCAAACTTCGCATCCAGATATTTATGCAGCGGGTGACGTTGCGACTCAGCTTCGTGACTGTGGTAACCACCGTCGTGTCGAAACTTGGGAAAATGCGAACTTGCAAGCAGGTATCTTTGCTCGTCATGTAATGGGTGTTGAACATCCAACCCCAAATCCAGCGTGGTTCTGGACAGATCAATTGAATATCAACTATCAATTTGTAGGTGATATGGCTGCAAGCGAATGGATCGTTCGTGGTGAAATTAAACCTGAATTGGCGGCTGAGTCTTCATTTGTATTGTTTGGTGTAACTGACGGTGTCATTGTTGGTGGTATTACGGTGAATGCTGCAAAAGAGATGCGTCATTTGAAAAAATTGATTAGCAAGAATGCGGCGTTTGAAGCGGATAAATATTTAGATTTAAGCCAAGATTTACGTAAACTTGTAAAGTAAGCTGAATGTCTAAGAGGAGCAGACTTACGGTAACGTAGGTCTGTTTTTTTATGTCTTTAGTTTTAGCGTCGCACTTATAAAGCTATTTCGTAGTCCATGTATATAGTTTTAGCTTATGTAGATCTATTCAACGGTTTTAATCCTCCCCAGCCCTCCTTTTTCAAAGGAGGGAGTAGTCTTTGTGAAGAATGGATTTCGTTTAGATGTTTCCCTCCTCTTTTTTTTAAGAGTGGTTAGGGGAGATTATTGATCGTTTGAAGAGAAGTCCTTATACCCCAAACGATCGGGTGGCATTCATAACGCCTCCAATTTAGTTGATAAAGGGGAGAACAATAATTGGTCTTAAACTTTATTAGTTAATGGTCTTACGAGTAGTTCCAGATCTGAATAGTGGGTTTCAGGTTAAGTCGTTAGAACAATCAAATTTGAGAATGAAATGAAATCTTCACTGCCGCTGACGGCAAGTATATATGCTCTTTTGGTACTGATTTGGGCGACGACACCGCTCGCGATTGTGTGGAGTGTGCAGGAAATACATCCGATGTGGGTGTTGATTATCCGTTACTTCGGCGCATCTATTATTGCGCTGTTTCTGTTGAAATTGATGCGTGATCCTTTGCCGTTTGATGAAACCTCATTAAAAAGTTATGTGGCAGGGAGTTTGAATTTGATTGGCGCACAGTTGTTTATTTATCTCGCAGCCAATTATCTCACCTCTGGTTTAATGGCACTGATTTTTGGTTTTTCACCCTTAATTGCCGGTTTGATTGGGCATGTAATTTTAAAAACACATAAATTGGTCGCTTTGCAGTGGTTGGGCATGGCGGTTGCAGTGGGTGGTCTAACTTTTGTCTTTGCAGATTCTGCTGATAGCAAAGTCAATCCAATTGGCGTTGTACTGATGCTAATCAGCATGGTGTCGTATATTAGTTCGATTTTTTGGGTGAAGCAGATTAATGCACCGTTAAAGCCGATGTCACAGGCAACCGGTTCCCTGATTGTTTCTGCTTTAGGATCGATGCTCATTATTCCATTTATTTGGCAGCATTTTCCAACCGAATTGCCAAGTGGCCGTGCCATGATAGGTTTTGTCTTTACCATGATCATGTCATCCATTGTGGCAATGCTGTGTTACTTCTGGCTGATCAAACGTTTGGCCGCATCAACGGTGTCACTCAGTAATGTGATTACACCTGTCATAGCATTGGTTTTGGGAGCGACGTTGAACAGTGAACATATTAGCTCCAATGCCTTTGTTGGAATCGTCGTCGTGATGTTTGGTATTGTGATGTACTTTTGGAAAGAGTGGCGCGAGCAATATTTTAATAAAGTACGTTGAACCTCGTACATCTAGAGAATTATAAGGAAGCTGCGGCTTCCTTTTTTGTTCTATACCTTTGCGCTAAAGAGCGTGTTTCACATGGAACATGATGGCATTGTCGAAACAATCGACAGTTGGTGTAAAAACAACAAAATAACAAACAACAGCTACAGTCAGTTTGAGTACTATGGAATGAGCTATAAAATCAAATAGATCTGTTTGATAAAAATAAATTTAGGACAATTTTAAATGTCTGAATCTAACAAAATCGTGGTATATGCAGCGCTCTTCGGCAATTTGGCGATTGCACTGGTGAAGTTTGTCGCTGCCTATATCACGAATAGTTCGGCCATGTTGAGTGAAGCTATTCACTCTGTGGTTGATACTTTAAATGAAATCTTACTGCTCTACGGTATGAAAAAATCGCAGCAGCCAGCAAATGCACGCCATCCGTTTGGCTATGGGAGAGAGCTGTATTTTTGGGCTTTTATTGTGGCATTGATGGTCTTTGCTTTGGGTGCGATCGTGTCGATTTATCAAGGGATTAGTCATATTTATCACCCCGAAGAAATGCAAAATCCGATGATTAACTATATCGTATTAGGTATTGCGATTTTGTGTGAAGGGACCTCTTGGTTTGTGGCATTGAAAGCATTTCGTAAAATCAAAGGGAAACAGGGCTATTTTGAAACATTTCGACGCAGTAAAGATCCGACGACATTTACCGTGTTATTTGAAGATTCAGCAGCGCTGATTGGTCTGTTTATTGCCCTGATCGGTATCTATTTATCACACGCGCTGAATATGCCAATGCTTGATGGTCTGGCATCAATTCTAATTGGGGTTGTACTCGCTATTTCAGCGATCTTACTTGCACGTGAGACTAAAGGATTGCTCATGGGAGAAACTGCTGACCCACAATTGAGGCATAATGTCTTGATGGTTGCAGAGCAAGATCCAGCAGTGCATTCTGCCAATGGGGTGTTAACAGAGCAGATGGGTGCACATCAAGTTTTGGCATCTTTGAGTCTTGAATTTAAAGATAATTTAACGTCAGATGATATAGAAGCTTGTGTCAACAGAATTGAAGCACAAATTAAACAGCTTCATCCTGAAATTGTGGCACTCTTTGTCAAGCCTCAATCTCGGAAGGTTTGGCTTGAGCGCATGAAAGGTCGTCTTGATCAATAGGTCTGCGAGGTTAAATACTTTGCAAGGTTTGTCAGCATAGTGAATGAATTTTAAATACACATGAATCAAAAAACTCAATCAGCACAGTTTCAAATCAGTACTAAAAGCTGTATGAAACATACGTGGACGAAGCCTGTATTTGATTATCTGGCAACTGACCATTTTAATGGGGAAAAATTCTTTAATACCATTCGAAATCCCGATGCGTTTACGCGTAAAGATATGCTGAAATGGATCATGACGCGTAAAAGCGATACATGGAAAGTAGATCGTGAGCAAGAATATCAACAGTTTTTTGCTTCTTCGCGTAGCATTCCGCACAATCGGCCATTGGCTAAAATGGATGATTGGTTGGTTTGGTTTGTCGGACATGCGACGGTTTTGATTCAAATTGGGCCATATAATTTTTTGACCGATCCTGTATGGGCGGAGTATGCAGGCCCACGTCAAGGGACTGGACCACGACGTGCTTGTCCTGCAGGAATTGCCTTAGAAGAATTACCTACAATTCATGGGGTTTTACTGAGCCATAATCATTATGATCATATGGATTTAGCAACCTTGAATTGGTTACATGAACAATTTGCTATGCCGATTTATACTGGTTTAGGCAATGCTTATTATTTACCCACACATTTCAATGTCATTGAACTTGATTGGTGGCAATCGGAAATGTTTGAAGATTTGCGTATCGTTTATACGCCTGCACAGCATGGTTCAGGTCGTGGTTGGCGAGATCAAAATCATGCCTTATGGGGAGGTTTTTCCATCGTGCATAGTACAGGACATTTCTTCTTTGCTGGAGATACGGGTTATGCTGCACATTTCAAACAAATCCATACACGCTTAGGTGCACCCCGAGTAGCATTATTACCGATTGGAGCTTATGAGCCACGTCGTTTAATGAAATATTTGCACATGAATCCCGAAGAAGCTTTTCAGGCGCATAAAGATTTACAGTCAAAATGTTCATTGGCAATGCATTATCGGACTTTTCAGTTGACTGATGAAGCTAGAGACCAACCTGAACATGACTTACATCATGCAATGCGAAAAACATCAAAGTTAATGAATCCATTTTTAACCATGCATGAAGGCAAAAAATTGATTGTTTAAGGATTAATTAGAAGGTAATTGGAATATTTAATGCCAAGAAAAAACCACCTTAAAAGGTGGTTTTTTTATTCAAAGATAAAACTTAAAGCAAGCCAGGATTACCTTGAGCTGGATCAGTTGCACGAGCAGCTTGCGCATCCGCTACAGTTAAGCCTAATGCTTTTGCAACACCTTCACCATAAGCTGGATCACATGCGTAACAGTTACGGATATGACGGTATTTAATGAAGTCGAGTGCATCGCCCATTGCGCCAGCAGTGTTATTAAACAATGCTTGTTTTTGTTCATCATTCATTAAGTTGAATAATGCACGTGGTTGACTGAAATAGTCGCTGTCATCTTCACGATAATCCCACAAGTCAGCATCACCAGTAATTTTCAATGGTGGTTCTTTGTATTGTGGTTGCTCTTGCCATTGGCTGAAGCTGTTTGGTTCATAATGCGGTGTTGCACCATAGTTACCATCCATACGGCCTTGACCATCACGACGGTTGGAATGAACAGGGCAACGTGGTGCATTTACAGGAATTTGGTAATGGTTTACACCCACGCGATAACGTGCAGCATCAGCATAGTTGAATAAACGCGCTTGCAGCATACGGTCAGGTGAGAAGCTAATGCCCGGCACCAAGTTACTTGGTGCAAAAGCGGCTTGTTCAACATCTTGGAAATAGTTTTCAGGATTACGGTTGAGTTCGAATTCACCCACTTCAATCAACGGATAGTCGCCTTTAGGCCATACTTTGGTTAAATCAAATGGGTGATAAGGTACTTTTTCTGCATCAAGTTCAGGCATAATTTGAACGTACATTTTCCATTTTGGAAAATCGCCGCGTTCAATTGCATTGAACAGATCGGTTTGTGAGCTTTCACGGTCTTTGGCAATAATCGCTTCAGCTTCAGCATCGGTTAAGTTTTTAATGCCTTGTTGAGTGCGCATGTGGAATTTAACCCAGAAGCGTTCATTATTGGCATTAATAAAACTGAAAGTATGGCTACCAAAACCATGCATATGACGGTAACCATCTGGAATACCGCGGTCAGACATCACAATCGTAACTTGGTGTAGAGCTTCAGGTAGTAAAGTCCAAAAATCCCAGTTATTAGTTGCACTACGCTTATTGGTTTTAGGATCGCGTTTCACTGCTTTATTTAAGTCAGGGAATTTACGAGCATCACGTAGGAAGAAGACAGGGGTGTTATTACCAACTAAATCCCAGTTACCTTCTTCAGTATAGAATTTAAGGGCAAAACCACGAATATCGCGTTCTGCATCTGCAGCACCACGCTCACCCGCTACGGTAGAGAAACGAGCAAAAAGTTCAGTTTTTTTACCAACTTCTGAGAAAATTTTAGCGCGGGTATATTGGGTAATATCGTTAGTCACGGTAAACGTACCGAAAGCACCAGAACCTTTGGCATGCATACGACGCTCTGGAATTACTTCACGAACGAAATTACCGAGTTTTTCATTAAGCCATAGGTCTTGGGCAAGCAAAGGACCACGTGCACCTGCCGTCATACTGTTCTGATTATCTACAACAGGAGCACCAGCATCAGTTGTTAGGTGGGTGACAGGACATTTTTTAACGTCGTCGCTCATTGAGTATCTCCATTATTATAATCATGTATTAAAGTTGGGAGTTATAACCTTATCAATTGATAACACGCTCAACAGCACATGACCTTAACCGTTTTGTTAATTCATTTTAAAGTGACAATGTGACAACAGTTTTTCTCTCATTCTAAAATTTTTCAAGCAGCAATCAATCGAAGATAAGTCATAAAACTGTAGCCGTTAAAAGCTTAAAAATCTTTATATACTTATTGACTCTAAAGCTTTCTGTGGCTTTTGACAAATGGAAAAATAGTTTTGAATAAATGGTTAATTCGATGAATCAAGTTATTGAATTTATATTATTTATTTATATATTTTGTTTTAATATTTTATCGATGAATTAAACTCAAATATAAAGCTATGATAGGTAGAACAGGACGAAATATCTAAATCCATATTTTTATTATGGATTTTGGCCTTAATATAGGTTTTTTTGCTGATTCTAGTTAATGAAAGACATTTTTATGTTGTTAATATTGCAGAGCTTTTCAACATTAAAGGCATTATTTAATACTTAAAATAAGCTAAAAATACAGATGAAGAAATATTGGCAAGTGGTCTAAGTTGTTTTAGAAAATTGTAAATAAATTTTTATGGGGTGATGCCAGTTGGTACAGCTATCTTTATTGTTGTCAGGTCAGGTGTTGTCACTCCAGCTTTAATCGATTCCTACATCATATCAACATACTAGGCAACCTTACGTGATCGCATATCGTAGTTGAGGGGGTTAATGGCGAACCCATTTTGACCTCGGGATATATTTTACGCCCAAAAGGATAAGCACTTAAACAAGACTGGACCGTATTGGCATGAGCACATGGCACGACTGTGTGGCTGATACAAGTGCTCCTTCAAGTGATTATACAGGTGTGCGTGTGCTAAGTTTGCAACAAGTCATAGATGGTGCATTCGACAGTTGTTTGAGGCATGGCGATGTAGTGGTTGCAACAGATTATAAGGACTGGGTAAGCCAAAACTGCACCCTCATATGAATGTAGTCAGTTAAGTTTATAATTTGGTGCATTCTGTACATGCACTGCATTCTTGGAAGCCGAGGCAATTTAATAAAGACTGGATGGTGATGGGGCATAGTCAAGGTGGTGCAGCTGCTATTGCGGTTGCAGCTCAGGGACAAAAAGATGCGCTTGAATTAAATTTTAAAGCTGCAATACCCTTGGCACCGGGTGGTTATCAATATGAATGTATTGCTGAATACGTAGAAACCAATCCAAATCCAGATACCAATGTAGCGGCATTTTTCCCAATTGTGTTGTTGGGAGCAGCCGCAGCAGATCCATCGATCAATGTAAATCAACTGGTTAGTCCAGATATGCAGTCTTTATTAAATCAGGCCCGTAAACGCTGTTTGTCAGAACTACAAACTGAGTTAAAACAAGCACCTCAGCCAATCTTTTAAAAAATTCAGACTTAAGGCCATCCCTAAGCTATTTAAAACGGCAGTCGATTGAATATAAGACCCTAACCGTAACACTGATGTTTGTTTAAGGCGTCGCAGACCATTTGTAGATCACCTTGGTACTCAAAGTTATTACCAGAAAGTGTGCAAATAAAAAAATTGCCAGTAGTTATCAGGCGATCCCAAATGGCTATCCTCGGGGTGCATTAGGCCATAGTCCAAAATATACGGCTGAATTTTTAAAGAGCTTACAACTGGCCAGCATTGCAAAGGCGTATAAATGAGATAAGTAAGCTGGCAATAAAAGCTTAACTTCTAAAGCACTTTTATTGAAGGATGAACCAAGTGATGAATGATTTTCTTCTACCGAAAAATGAATTTCCTAAATATCTAAAATAACTGGTTTAAGAGCCGGTTTTTTTGTAAATAACATGACTTTATTTTATTCACTGATGCATTTGAAACGTCATTAGACTTGTCCGCGAAGTCTAATCGCGCAACATATGAATTATATCTCGCTTTAATTCATCCCATTCAGTAAAGTTGGGTACGATCAACAAGCTTTGCGACACAAAGCCATAACACACTCTTTGTATATTTAAAGCCATTGGCTTGAGCTTTTCCTCGTTATTTATAAAAGGCTTAAGCATGTGTTGCCACATTTGCACCATCATGACATAACTTTTACGGTAACTTTCAATATCTGAAATCCGCCGTTCCAATAAAAACACCTGTGACCATAAAAACTGCTGCGCTTGAATTTGCTCAATTTGAAAGTGGAGGATTTGCTGTAAATACTCTTGAAAATCCAAATCTGTGGATAACTTCATCAGCGATTGTGCATAAGTTTTCATCTGTTCGGCATTGTGTTTCACATGCAAATGAATGGTTAGCGCAATCAAATCTTCTTTTTTTGAAAAATACTCATAGAAGGTGCCTAAACCGACACCTGCGAGATCAGTAATTTCACGAATGGTAATTTTGTCGGCAGGCCGTTCATGCAAAAGCCGAACAAAACTGTCTTGCAATGCCTCTTGCGTGAGCTTTGCACGTGATTGACGCGGCTTACGCCGTATCTGAATGGCTGAATTCTTCATATTGTTAAGCGCTGAAAACCGAACGTCTATGCTTTAAATTTTCTCTATACTGAAATGAAAAGCCAACAAGAACAAGTGGAAAATATAGACGATGAATACATTAGAACAGACATGGATGACACATCAAATCAGCAACCAATTTGATGAGCTGGAAAACTACAATCTATTTTCAAGCGATACGGTTTTACATGAAATCTTAAAACGCTATGGCAGCCATGATCAGCCGACTTTATGCGAAATGGGCAAAGTGGCAGGTTCAAGTGAATACTTTCAGCATGGGGCTTTAGCCAATAAACACACGCCAATCTTACTTGCCTTCGATGCCCGTGGTCGCCGTACTGACTTTATCGAATTTCATCCCTCATGGCATAAATGGATGGGACTCAACCGCCAGTTTGATACCCATGCGCATCCTTTTAATCAGCCAAACTCCAAGACAAAATGGGTGGAGTGGGCAGCACGTTTTTATTTAGCAGGTCAGGTCGAATGCGGCAACTTATGCCCAAACTCCATGACGCTGGGCAGTATTCCACTCATTCAGCGAGAGCCTGAACTGTGGGCAAAGATTGGCGAGAAACTACTTTCGACGGAATATGATGAACGTGATGTGCCGATTGCACAGAAAAAGTCGATTTGGCTCGGTATGGGCATGACTGAAAAGCAGGGCGGTTCGGATGTGCGTGCCAATGAAACCATCGCTGTACTTGTAGCAGAAACAGGACGAGGCAAAGCTTATTTACTCACGGGGCATAAATGGTTTTTCTCTGCACCGATGTGTGATGCGCATTTGGTGGTGGCAAAAACCGAACAAGATGGCTTGGCTTGTTTCTTTGTGCCGCGTTGGTTGGAAGATGGCACGAAGAATAATATTCAGGTGCAACGCCTAAAAGAAAAAGTCGGTAACCGCAGTAATTCAAGCTCGGAAGTCGAATTCAAAAATGCGTGGGGCATTATGATTGGTGAGGCAGGGCGTGGCATTCCAACCATTATTGAAATGGCGAATTATACCCGTCTGACCTGTTCGGTCGGTTCGAGCGCCATGCTGCGTCAAGCTTTGGTGCAATGCATTGCCTATACCCGTCAGCGTCAGGCTTTTGGTAAACATTTGATTGAACAACCCTTAATGCGTGCAGTTTTGGCAGATTTGGCTTTAGAGAGTGAAGCAGCGACGCAGCTCAGTTTCCATTTGGCGCAGTGCTATGAATCAGATGATGCCTTGTCTGTGGCATGGAAACGCATTATGACCCCAGCAGCTAAGTTTTGGATTTGTAAACGTGCAGTCGAACTAACTGGTGAGATGATGGAAGTTTTTGGCGGCAATGGCTATGTTGATAACGGCATCATGGCGCGCATTTTTAAAGAAGCACCTGTGAATACCATTTGGGAAGGTTCAGGCAATGTCATGTGTTTGGATGTACTGCGTGCGATTGGGCGTGATCCTGAGTCCATCGAAGTATTATTTAAAGATTTAGCCGCTACAGCAAATACAGATGCAACCCTGCAAACCGAGTTACAAGACTTGTTTAAATCATTTCATCAATCACCTGAAGATTTACAATTTATGGGGCGTAGCCTAGTCAGTCGCTTAACAGTTTTGGCACAAGCAGTTTTACTGAAACGCTATGCGCCTGACTATGTAGCGAATGGTTTTATTCAAAGCCGTTATAGTGCGAAATACGGGCAAGTGGTGGGGATGTTGGACGCCAAAATGGTCGATGTGGAGCGTTTGCTGGAAAGGGCTTTCGCAAGTTAAATACAATGTATTTCCCTCTCTCAATGGGAGAGGGTTAGGGAGATGGAAATAATGTGGCAAAGCAAAGTTTTTATGGCCTTGAGACTAACTAAGCTGTATCAAAAAGTCATAGGAAAGTGCTTGAAAAAATCTAAAAATAGACCAATATATGCACTACAGCACGAGGGTGCTGTATAGGCGAAAAGGTGAATGCAAATGGCAAAGAAAAAAGTCCTGCCTGAAGTTGAAGTTCGCAACTTTGTGGCAAAACACATGAACGATTTTAACAAAAGCCAAACTTTTGTAGATCGAAAGAAAAATGCGAAACGTGGCTATGACAAGCACAAAAAAGGGGGATATTCGAATGATTATCTCCCTTTTTATTGGTCTGTATTTTTATAATTTAACTGACTATTCGTGTCGCTGATTTCACCATATCACCTAGACCATGAGTCTTAAAGTAATACTCCATTAAGCTTTTCACCATCAGTGGATTATTCATGCTTAAGGCACGATCCAAGAGCTCTTTTGCATCTGGCATCGGCACATGGCAGATGGCTTTACGAACTTTCAGGATATTACTCGAACTCATCGATAGGGTATTAAAGCCCATTGCCATCAATAAAATAGCGGTGAGTGGATCACCAGCCATTTCCCCACAAATACTAATCGGCTTGTCGTATTTATGACATTCTTGCACCAAACGAGTCAGCGCACGAAGTACGGCTGGGTGTGAGTGTGAATAGACATTGGCAACACGTGGGTTATTACGGTCAACCGCAAGTAAATATTGGGTTAAATCGTTTGATCCCACTGAGAAGAAGTCAACCAATTCAGCAAATTCATCGATCTGTAATAGCACACTCGGCACTTCGACCATGATGCCGATTTTGGGTTTAGTAATTTTCACCTGTTCTTCTTCTTGCACCGCTTGCCAGTCACGATCGAGCAAATACAACGCTTCTTCGACTTCGCTGACACTGGTCACCATCGGCAGCAAAATATGCAAGTTGTTCAGGCCAATACTGGCTTTGAGCATGGCACGAATTTGGGCTGAAAAAATCTCAGGATGATCAAGGGTAAAGCGAATCCCACGCCAACCCAGTGCAGAGTTTTCTTCTTCAATTGAGAAATAAGGCAGGTCTTTATCTGCACCAATATCGAGGGTACGCATCACTACGGGTTTATTGGCAAAATGACTGAGCTGTTGACGGTAAATCGCCCGTTGTTCTTCTTCACCTGGGAAGCGATCACGCAGCATAAATGGAATTTCAGAACGATATAGGCCGACACCTTTGGCGCCACGTTGTACACCGCGAACTACATCGATCATCAAGCCGGTATTTACAAACAATCGAACCGCGACGCCATCAGGGGTGATGGCATCTTTGGTTTCGTATTGTTTTAGGTCTTTGGCAATTTGCTCTTCTTCTTTTTGAATTTCTTTATAACGTGTGCGTAAACGACGAGGTGGATTGATGAATACACGACCTTGATGTGCATCGACAATCATTTCAACATCATCAAGGGTATTAATCGGCAGTTCAGTCACGCCGACTACAGTTGGAATGCCGAGGGCACGTGCCACAATCACCATGTGTGAGTTCATGGCACCTTCAGTGGTCACAATCGCTGCGATTTTATCGACTGGGAGTTCAACCAAGGCAGCTGTAGAAATTTCTTCACCAATTAAAATACTTTCATCGGTGATTTCACGGTGACTAGCATCTGCTTCTTGCAAAAAGGCCAAGATACGACGCCCCAGATCTTTTAAGTCTGAAACACGCTCACGGAGATAGTCATCTTCCATCTGTGCAAAGAGCGCAATGTGTTTATCAATGACAATGCGAACAGCACCTTGTGCCCAGTTACCGTCGCGAATTTCACTTTTGATTTCCGCGGGGAGGGCATTGGCATCGAGCATCCGTAAGAACACGCTAAATAATGCACGTTCTTCAGCCATGAGGGCATCTTGCATTTTTTCATCGAGCGACTGAATTTCTTGGCGAACTGCGTCTATGGCATTGTCGAGTAATTCGAGCTCCTCACTAATGTCATCGGCTTCACGATCGGGGACTGAAGCCAAGTCAGCAGGTGGATATAAGATAACTGCCCGACCTAGGGCAATACCGCCTGAACCTGAAATGCCTTGGAAGGTTTTGTACGCTGGCAGATTATTCGGCTTACGAAAGACTTCGATATTGCCGACGGCATGTGCATGGGCAATCACCCCTGAAAGCTGAGCGCATAGGGTCACGAGGAAGGATTCGGCAGCTTCGCTAAAGTCTTGAGGTTCTTTGTTTTGAACCACCAAGACACCCATAACTTTACGGCGATACATTACCGGAACACCGAGGAAGGAATTGTAAATTTCTTCCCCCGTTTCTGGCAGATACATAAAGCGTTCATGCTTCGGTGCGTTATCAAGGTTGACGATTTCTTCACGTTGTCCCACTAAGCCAACCAAACCTTCACTGGTATGCAAAGAGACATGCCCAACGGCTTCAGGGTTTAAACCCTTAGAAGCCATCAGTAAATAACGATGGTTTCGTTCATCAAGCAAGTAGATTGAGCAGACATCCACATGCATGGCTTCCGCCACTTGATTGACCATTATGTCTAAAGATTCATGCAAACTGGCTGACGCATTAATCTCTTGGACTATGCGTCTTAATGTATCCAGCTGCATGTTCGACATCGTGTCTGCTCCAAAATTTATTCTGCTTTATTTATAACAACACTCATCCTAAAAATCTGCATCCATTCAGCAAATTTTTACGGCTTTTGTGGAAGCTGACTGCAAAGTTCCACCATGGCTTTACGATATACATCGCGTTTAAAATTCACCACTTGTCCTAGTGGGTACCAATAGCTGACCCATTGCCATTGATCAAACTCAGGTGGATCTGACAAATCAAGCTGAATATGCTGTGCTGAAGCTGTCAGTTTCAATAAAAACCACTTTTGCTTTTGACCAATACAAACGGGGGCTGAATCGGTACGTATATACCGATGTGGCAAACGATAGCGCAACCACCCTTGGGTTTGTGCTATCACCTGGACGTGTTCGGGCAGTAAGCCAACTTCTTCTCTCAGCTCACGGTAAAGTGCCTGTTCGGGGGTTTCTCCATGTTGGATACCTCCTTGTGGAAATTGCCAGGCATTGTGACCAATGCGCTTTGCCCATAAAACTTGTCCAATGTCGTTTGCCAAAATGATCCCGACGTTGGGTCGGAAACCTTCTGAATCGATCATTTGGCTACCTAAATATTGTGTAATTTATGACTTTGCTCACGGGGACGTTTATTTCTGTGTCCATCTCGAAAAAGCAAAGTGTAAAAATGTTAAAATTGTTATGATCTTAACGAATTTCTATCGACTAGCGGAGATAGATTTACAATTTTTTTCTTAAATTTCAGCTTTTACGAGTATTTTCATGAAATTGGCACTGTTTGACCTTGATCACACCTTATTAAATACCGACTCAGACCATTCTTGGGGGGAGTTTTTGGTCAATGAAGGCTTGGTTGATCCAATTCGTCATCGTGCCATGAATGACAAATTTTATGATGATTATAAAAAAGGCCAGCTTGACCCGATTGCCTATAACGAATTTGTATTTGAGTTTTTAACCCAACATGACAATGCCTACTTAACTGAGTTACATCAGTTGTTTATGAAAAAAGTTATTCGTGCGCAAATGCGTCCAGAGGGCTATGCTGCCATTCAGCGCCATCAAGATGCAGGGCATCAATTGGTCGGGATCACCGCAACGTCTGATTTTATTACCGCACCGATTTTTCGTGAATTCGGCATTACTGAAATCATTGCGACCAATGCCGAAGTTGTGAATGGGAAATATACAGGTAAAGTAATTAATACTCCGTGCTATCAAAAGGGCAAATTAGTCCGTTTGAATCAATGGTTAGAAGGTCGTGATGTGACAGAGTCCTGGGCCTATTCAGATTCAATCAATGATCGATTCTTATTGGAATATGCGGATCATGCAATTGCAGTCAATCCAGATGATCGTTTAGAGGTCCTAGCAAAAGAACAAGGTTGGGACATTCAAGACTGGTCAATTCAAGCCTAAAGATGAACAGGAAAAAAGCATCTTGAGATGCTTTTTTATTTGATGTTCTTTTGATTAACCCTCGACTCACTTATTTGAACTATCGCTCCGTATGCAGACAGAAGCTTCTTTTAAACATTTAATTCAAATCTTTATTGGGCCACGTGCTCAATCTTATTTAAAGTTCATTGAACAACAAGTTGGACAGAACAATGGTCTGAGTTGGGCAGGGCTAATTTTTGGACCCTATTGGTTACTCTATCGAAAGATGTACCGCTATTTCTTCTTATTCTTTGCGGTTGGTTTTTTGATTAGCATGTTGGCACTCATCATCGGTGTGCCTGAACAAGTCTTGATGGGGCTGTCATTGATTCCTAACCTCATACTCGCTGGGATCGGAAAGCGGCTTTATAGCGATTTTGCTGTGCAAAAGACCAAAGCCTATATGCAGCAGCCGAAATATAGTGAACAGGTGTTTGCTGAAGAAGGGGGAGTGAACTGGGGGCTACCTTTATTGTTGGTATTTATTCAATCTGTCGTGATGATTATGCTCAGTTTGCCTTTTATTCAATTTTCACCGCTATAGAATTCTGTAATTGAGTGCGTGTTCATTCCATGTTATATCCTTAAAACAGAATAATTTTGTATCCATAAACAATAAGTTTTAACAGGGAGAATGACAATGAGTGTACGTCCACGCATGACTCATCTATTTGAACAACTGGGTTTAGATTCGAGTGAAGACGCGATTGCTTTATTTATCGTGACGCATCAACTCAGTGCCCAAACTAAAATTACCGAAGCAGATTATTGGACAGATGCTCAGCGCCAGTTCTTGGCCGAAAAAATTAAGTCAGATGGTGAGTGGGCGATTATTGTCGATCAATTGAATGAATCATTACATGAAGATTCATTGACGAAATAAAACCGACAGGTCTTCCTTGGTTTTTTTAATGGGATCGGCTGAAATAGGTGATCCCATTTTTACTGAAAAACTGATGTTACGTACGTAAAAGTTATTTCGTGTTTTTAAAATGATTTTTAAATCTATTCAACGAAGTCTTACATCTAGGAATTGAATAAATTGATTGGCCTTCGGCAAAAGTACCCAAAACCATTGTCATCCGCAAAACTCGTTCACTACCGTCTAATTATTCAAAGTATCGCAAAAACATTTTTGATGAGAAGTAGTCCTATCTCAAACACTTGCGGATGACCTTGCCGCGTATCGTTCTTATATTTGAATCAAATTGCACTTCTGATGTTACTGTATAACATCAGTGAAAAGAGGTTGAACTTTCATAATAAGTAAGAGCATCTATTGCTGACCTTGAGCAAAGCTACAAATATTGATGGCAGATTTGAAGGTCACTGCATTGTCTATGATGACTATTCAACAAGGACTGTTCAACACTTGGCTAATCAAATCATTCGCTTTTTCTAGATGCTTAAACAGATGAATATAAAAAGCCACCATAGCGGTGGTTTTTTTAACGATTAAATATTGTAGGCAAAAAAATTCGATTAGATGTGTTTCATCAATTCAACCAGCTTTTGTGCAGCAAGTGACTGAGTACGGCCTGGGTGCCATACCATGCCCAATTGACGATTCATGTTTGAAGGTAAATTCAATTGTTTTAAATCTTGGTTCAATAAGGTTTTAGGAAGAACTGACCAACCGAGACCAATGGAAACCAACATGCGAATCGACTCAAGTGAGTTATTGCTCATGGTGACTTTGGGCTTGAGTCCATACTTTTCAAACTCAGCCAAGGTAATTTGACTGGTATAGGTTTGCGCCGCAGGTAAAAGACTTGGGTATTGGATCAAATCTTCTAAGGTCAAATGTTCAACTTGCGCCAAAGGATGGAAAGGTGCAACCACGAATACCAGTGGATCATTCCATGTCGTGATGTATTTTAAACGGCTGTCACCTTGTGGCGGTAAAGTTAAAAATGCCAATTCTAAGTCGCCAGCCAAAACTTGCTCATGGGCCTGTTCAGAATCAACAAAGTGTACATCTAAGGTTACTTCCGGAAACTGTTGCACATATTGACGCAAATGCGCTGGTAAATGGTGTAAGCCGATATGATGACTGGTACCAATTTTCAGTTTACCTTGAACCTGACCTTGCTCATGGCTGAGCGTATGGTGAATATCGCCCAATTCATTCAGCCAGCTTTTCACTTTTGGCAAGAGAGAGTTTGCTGCATGCGTCGCTTGAACACCACGACCCGCTGATTCAAAAAGTTTGACACCGAAGTATTCTTCTAAACTGTGAATACGCTTGGTCACAGCAGGTTGCGTAATGAAGAGCTGATCTGCTGCCAAGGAGATCGAACCAGTTTCCATAACTTTTACAAAGGCTTCAAAGGCTGCGAGATTCATCTTCATTCCTATAAAGAATTTTTATGCGCAGTCTCATTGTTATAATATTTTAAGAATAAATCAAAGGAAAAGTTGTATCTTTTGATTTAAAACTAGGCGTTCAAGCCATACTACGCGTTAAATCTGAGGGGATTTTCCGAGTTCTATAGCGTTATTCGAGTGCTTGATTGTTGCATGATTCGAGATTGAGCTGTGACGTTTTCAGCTCAAATGCGCTGTTACAAAGTTGTTTTTTAAACAGAAACCACAGTTATGCATAATATAAAAAATATAGGGCTGAAAAGTATTTTTAACCGTTTGAATTAAAGAGGAGAGATGGCTTTTCTTTTTAACTCAGCTTTAAACTAGAACAAAAAATGAGTTCAAGTTTTGATGGCTTGGAGAACATACTTTTCAGTGAATAATTATAGCAACAGGTACAGTCAGGGCAGCATCTTTTAGCTATGTTTTATCTCACAGGGAGAAGGCGATGGATATTAAACACATTAAAAATTTATTGGATATTTTTGAAGGGACAGTCGAAAAGCGCTGTGCGATATATGAAATCGCAGATGATGAAGACGACGAAAACCGTGCAGCTGCTGAGTGTAATGCGGCAAAAAATAAACTGATTCTTGCGATAGAACAATTGGTTGAGGCGCATGAACAGCTGGCCTTACAGCAAAAAACCAAGCTTTGATGAGCTGTCTACATTTGAATCTATAGGATGAAATCGATAAAAAGTTAAAGTGGATAGAGTAAAAGAACGTTTTAAGGTCATTAAAAAACCACCGTGATGGTGGTTTTTTTACAAGGAGCAGGGTTGGATTAAGCGGGGATATTTTCCTCTACAGCTTTATCTTTCTTTTCCCATGCTTTTTCGTGGAAGAAAAAGGCAACCGCTTGAACAGTTGGTTCAAGTAAACTTAAGGTAATAGCCATTGCAATACTGCCTGTCACGTAATAACCAACCAACATCGCAACCGTGATATGCATGATGTAATAGCTCAAGGTTTTTTTGAACATGCGCTGATTATTTTCGACGAACTTGTTAATGTGTGCCATGAGAATGCTCCTTGTTAAATTGATAAATCTTGGCAATGAGTTAATAATAATGATTCTTATTTGCAATGTAAAAGAGAAAATTCAATTTATGGTCATTGAATTTCTAAATCACTGCCTAAAAATGGCAGAAAGTGAACAAAAAGTCGGAGAAAATTCTAAAGTTTCATCTACTGAAAGTATTGAAGTGAGCGTGTTTTAAACGCATTAATGGTCTTTAAAATGCAGCGGAAATCAGCAGTTAAATATCATTCCTATAAGTTTTTAAACTAATAAAAATGATAAATTAGATTTATGTGAATACGTGGTTATAATCGATTTAACGAAAGAATTTACCCAGTCCAGTGGAGCAAATCGACATGGCAGGCGAAACCCAAAAAGCGGAAACCCAAACAAAAAAAACCTTGTATGACAAATTGTGGGATGACCATCTAGTAAAACAACGAGATGATGGCTCTTCATTATTGTATATCGACCGTCATTTATTGCATGAAGTGACTTCTCCACAAGCCTTTGAAGGGCTACAACTTGCAGGTCGTAAACCATGGCGTTTAAGCGCTAACGTTGCAACGCCAGACCATAACGTACCTACTTCTACTAAGGAGCGTGCTGAAGGTATTGCGGGTATTGAAGATGATACCTCACGTATCCAAGTGCAAACTTTAGATGACAACTGTAAAACTTTTAATGTTGCCCAGTTTGACATCAATGATGTGCGTCAAGGTATTGCACATGTAGTTGGGCCTGAACAAGGTTTAACGTTGCCGGGTATGACCGTGGTGTGTGGTGACTCACATACTGCAACGCATGGTGCATTTGGTTGCTTGGCTCATGGTATCGGCACATCTGAAGTTGAACATGTGTTGGCGACTCAATGCTTAGTTCAAAAGAAAATGAAGAACATGTTGGTGCGTGTTGACGGTCACTTGGGTAAAGGCGTAACTCCTAAAGACGTGGTTTTAGCGATTATCGGTAAAATTGGTACTGCAGGCGGTACAGGTCACGCAATTGAATTTGGTGGTCAAGTGTTCCGCGATATGTCGATTGAAGGTCGTATGACCGTATGCAACATGGCAATCGAAGGCGGTGCGCGTGTTGGTATGGTGGCTGTCGATGACAAAACCATTGCCTATGTAAAAGACCGTCCATATGCACCGAAGGGCGAACAGTGGGATGCTGCAGTAGAATATTGGAAGACTTTAGTGTCTGATGAAGGCGCGCATTTTGATACTGTTGTGGTGTTGCAAGGTGAAGAGATTGAGCCACAAGTGTCTTGGGGGACTTCTCCTGAGATGGTGATTCCTGTATCTCAAGCAGTGCCAACTTTAGAACAAGCCAAAGATGATGTACAGCGTAATGACTGGACACGTGCATACAACTACATGGGCTTAGAAGCGGGTCAGGCATTGGCTGATATTCAATTAGACCGTGTATTTATTGGTTCATGTACCAACTCACGCATCGAAGATATTCGTGCAGCGGCTGAAGTGGTCAAAGGCAAAAAAGTGGCGGCATCGATTAAGCAAGCCATGGTGGTACCGGGTTCAGGTTTAGTCAAAGCACAAGCAGAAGCAGAAGGCTTAGATAAAATCTTAATTGAAGCAGGCTTTGAATGGCGTGAGCCGGGTTGCTCAATGTGTTTGGCAATGAATGCCGACAAATTGCAACCAGGTGAGCACTGTGCATCGACGTCTAACCGTAACTTTGAAGGTCGTCAAGGCAATGGTGGTCGCACGCATTTGGTGAGTCCAGCAATGGCAGCAGCTGCGGCAATCGCTGGTCACTTCGTTGACGTTCGTACCTTCTAATCAGGGCTAATAGGAGCAAATCGCATGAAAAAATATACCGTTGAACAAGGTATCGTTGCACCATTAGACCGTGCCAATGTGGATACAGATTTAATTATTCCAAAACAGTTTTTGAAATCTATTAAGCGTACTGGCTTTGGTGCCAACTTATTTGATGAGTTGCGCTATTTGGATGAAGGCTATTTAGGTCAGGACATTTCAAAACGTCCAATTAACCCAGATTTCGAATTGAATAAACCACGTTATCAAGGTGCGTCGATTTTGATCTCTCGTGCAAACTTTGGTTGTGGTTCGAGCCGTGAGCATGCGCCTTGGGCATTAGAAGAATATGGTTTCCGTACTGTCATTGCACCAAGCTATGCGGACATTTTCTTTAATAACAGCTTTAAAAATGGCATGTTGCCAGTGATCTTGTCTGAAGAGATCGTCGATCAGTTGTTTAAAGAATGTGCTGCATCTGAAGGCTATCAATTAACCATTGATTTGGCTGCGCAAGAAGTGCGTACACCGAGTGGTGAAGCATTTACATTTGAAGTCGATCCATTCCGTAAACACTGCTTATTGAATGGCTTGGATGATATCGGTTTAACTTTACAAGCAGCCGATGATATCCGTGCTTATGAAGAAAAAACCAAAGCATCTCGCCCTTGGGTATTTGCAGACATTAAAGCTTAAGTCAGTGTCACTGTAGAACTTCTTAGTAGTCAGTCGGCTTAAGTCTTGTTAATATCAGGCGAAACAAAATTTATACGTTAGCCAGAATTTATCAGGTTGGGTTCGAAAAATGAAAAAGTTCTTCGGTCAGCTGGTTGTAACGGGAGCGCTGTTTGCAACGCTCTCTGCCTGTCAAAGCTTTGACACGGCACGCATTAAAAATGTGAAGGAAACTGAAAGTACAAAAAATAATGCTTTGATTTACTGTGCAGGTACAGCGCACTGTGAATTTGAGCGTTTTGATCAAATACAGGTGGTTGATCCAAATAATCAACATGTACAACGTGCTGCGATTAAAGCAGGTATTGTACGGTTAAATGGTCGTTCATTGTCTGAGCCTAATCCTTTGTATTTGTCTGTACCCACAGGTCAGCATGAAGTCGTGATTCGCTATTATCCAATTTCTCAGGAAAAAGCAGAGCGCTTGCATGTCATTCACAACTTTAGGTCCAAACACGAGTACACCTTTAAAATGTACCGTGAGCGTTCAAAAAACAGAGGCAGTTTACTAGATAAATCTGCGCCTGATCCGCTCTGTGTAGACTTAAAGCAAGGTGCAAAAACGATTCGACGTTTCTGCCGACCGTACAATGTCCTCACAGGACTTGGTGAGTTTGTAGAAAAGAAACTTTAAATCTGACTGGTAATCAAGCCAGCGTATAAATGGAAAGACTCATGTCAAAACATATTTTGATTTTACCAGGTGATGGTATTGGTCCTGAAATCGTGAAAGCGGCTGAACAAGTGCTGACACGTGTAAACGAGAAATTCAACTTAGGTTTGACTTGGGAACAAGGTCTTTTAGGTGGTGCAGCGATCGATGCGCACGGTTCACCTTATCCAGATGTAACAGCAGCACAAGCGAAGACTGCTGATGCGATTTTATTGGGTGCAGTGGGTGGTCCTAAGTGGGATACCATTGAGCGTTCAATTCGTCCAGAACGTGGCCTATTAAAAATTCGTTCAGACTTAAATTTATTTGCCAATTTACGTCCAGCAATTCTTTATCCGCAGCTTGCAGATGCGTCGAGCTTAAAACCTGAAATCGTAGCAGGTTTGGATATTTTGATCGTACGTGAGTTAACTGGCGGGATCTATTTCGGTCAACCACGTGGTATTCGTGAACTCGAAAACGGCGAAAAACAAGGTTTCAATACTGACGTATATGCTGAATCTGAAATCAAGCGTATTGCCAAAGTTGCTTTTGAAATGGCGAACTTACGCGGTGGTAAAGTGTGTTCAGTGGATAAAGCCAACGTGCTAGAAGTGACTGAGCTTTGGAAACAAACCGTAACTGCGTTAAAAGAAGAGCAGTATCCTGAAATTAACTTGTCTCATATGTACGTTGACAATGCTGCAATGCAATTGGTCCGTGCGCCAAAACAGTTTGATGTGATCGTGACTGGTAACTTGTTCGGCGATATCTTGTCTGATGAAGCGGCGATGTTAACCGGTTCTATCGGCATGTTGCCATCGGCTTCTTTAGATGAAAATGGTAAAGGTATGTATGAACCTTGCCACGGTTCAGCACCAGACATCGCAGGTCAAAACATTGCGAACCCATTAGCAACAATTCTGTCTGTTGCTATGATGCTGCGCTATACCTTCCGTGAAGAAGCGGCGGCAAAAGCAATTGAAGATGCTGTAGGTAATGTCTTAGATCAAGGCTTACGTACAGGTGACATCATGTCAGAAGGCAGTACTCAAGTCGGTACTGTAGAAATGGGTCAAGCTGTAGTTTCTGCATTGAACTAATGGCGAATCAAAAAACGCAGCGTTTATGCTGCGTTTTTTTGTGCCTAGAAATTATCAATCCTAGAATTGATGCGCTAACAGGTGCGACCAGTTAATCGGACATCAGTTGCAATATTATGCTTTAAGCGAAATTGAATAAGGCAGTTTAACTCAACCTCATAGCGTGTATTTCCACTGGGAATCGGCACAGCAGCGCCGCTGCCCATGCCCATTGCGGGATTTTCAGCCATCGGTAAAGGAATACTGATCGGGCGTGCGACACGATAACGGAGGTAGTCAGAACTGACCTCTACGGGAGAGGTTCTTTGATAGCCGAGTTTGCTGAGATTAAGTTCTGCTTGAATCGTTTGGCTCGATTGACCAATAAATGAGGTTAAATAGCGTTCACGTTCAACGGAGGATATCGTTGATGTCGTGCTACAGCCAGCCAAGCATACAATGCTTAGAACGCATCCCATGCTCAATATTGGGCGAATAAAACGCTGATCTTTGTAAACCTGATGTTCTAAAATAAATTTCATGGGTCAGTTTCTCACGAAATAAATTCAGTTTAGTCAGATCGGTCTGTATAACACTGTAGTCATTTGATACACGGTCAGCTGAGCAAGATTAGCCTCTAGGATTCTCATTCAGGATCAACAAGCTCTGCCAACATAGTCAATGGATTCAACTATTTGATTGCGTAATTTGAACTCGATTTTACATTCCATATCGACAGTGACACCACCTTTAGACGGCGTTGGGATAGGGGCGCCCATGGCTATACTGGTGCCGATATTTGGTGTACCAATCGGGATTGGCATCGAGCGTAAAATGGTATAGCTGAGTTTTTCATTGCTTTGTACGGGTGCTCCCATCACTTTATAGCCCAATTGACTCAAGTTGAGCTCTTTACGAACTTGATCAGCTGGCTGCCCAATATAGTGTTGTAGGGATTGATTGAGTTGCTTTTGGCCTGTCGTGGCGCAAGCCCCACAAAAGATAGCTCCGACTAATCCTAGATGTTTCATATGATTTTATGTCCTTATATTTTGAATTTTATAATCGAATTTTTATGTTTTTAGACTGTAAAGGAAAGCAAATTTGCAGTCAATTTTTATCATTGCATTGAAATAGATACAAAAAAAAGCCACTTATAAAGTGGCTTTTTCGCTTCGCTAAAACTTAGCGCGCACGGTAAGTGATACGACCCTTAGTCAAATCATAAGGTGTCATTTCTACTTTAACACTGTCGCCAGTCAAAATACGGATATAGTGTTTACGCATTTTGCCAGAGATGTGAGCAATCACTTCATGACCGTTTTCTAAACGTACACGGAACATAGTATTAGGAAGCGTCTCGGTGACAACGCCTTCGAACTCGATGAGTTCCTCTTTATTGGCCATAGCCTACCTGAATGAATAAATTAGCAAGGCGCAAATTATAGTCAATTTTTTTTCAGAATACAAGCCGTAAAAGGCTTTGAACTGATCGACTGTCAGTAAAATAAGCGAACAATTCAGTTAAATATTTTCAACAAAAAATGTGCAGTAACTGTTGTCAGTTTGGTCAATCGCAGTTAATCTAAAATCAATCTTTTTAGGTATAAATGAAGTACATACAAGGAAGGTTCTGGAGTGGGTCAGCTAACTGATGCATCTGTTGTGTTGCGTTTAGGGTATCAAGCGATTCGTCGTGCCGGATTGCCAACAGAAGAAATTTTAACAAAAGCGGGTGTGGCATTAAATCAGGTTGAAACCAATGACCGTACCCCATTGAATGCGCAATTTGCATTCTGGGTGGCTGCAGAAGAAGTCAGTAAGGATCCTGACATTGGTTTGCATCTGGGAGAGCATTTGCCTTTATATCGAGGGCAGGTGATTGAACACTTATTTATATCATCTGAGAATTTTGGTGAAGGTTTAAAGCGGGCTTTGGCGTATCAACGCTTAATCAGCGATGCCTTTCATGCGCAATTGGTGATAGAAGATGACCGCTGCTATTTGACCAATGGTCATCAGCCTTGGGCAGAAAATATCGTGAATCGTCATTTTTCTGAATGCGCGATGTCCGGTGTTTTGCGTTTCTTTAAGTTTATTACTGAAGGGCGTTTTCAGCCGATTTATATCGACTTTAACTTTAGTCAGGGCGCGCCAGATGATGAGTATTTCCGTGTTTATGAATGCCCTGTGAGCTTAGGGCAAAAAGAAACCCGATTGTATTTTGATCCGGCTATTTTAGAGTATCAATTGTGGCAGGCAGAACCTGAGTTATTACAATTGCATGAGCAGTTAGCGATTGAAAAACTTCAGGAGTTGGCGCGTTATGATTTGGTTGGTGAAGTTCGCCGTGCTATTGGTTCAACGCTTGAAAGTGGTGAAACCACACTCGAAACGGTCGCTGCACAGCTCAACATTACCCCACGTCGTTTACGGACTCAGTTGTCAGAAGCCAATACCAGTTTTCAGCAAATTTTGTCAGACTATCGCTGTCGTTTGGCTAAAAAATTATTGGCCAATACCAATGAAAGTGTGGAGCGCATTGTTTACTTAACGGGTTTTTCTGAGCCAAGTACGTTCTATCGCGCATTTAAACGCTGGACCAATGAAACGCCTGTGGAATACCGTAAGCGGAAGCAGCGTTAAGGTTGATCTTCGATAAAATCCTTCCCTAAACAGAATCCCTCCTTTGAAAGGGGTACTTTCATTTTTAGAACCTAGCAATGGCGAAAATGACACTCATCCCTATGTGAAAGGGAGGTTGGGAGGAATTTTTTATTCAGGCATATTTAACCAATGAGGTCCCAGCGGAACTTGAGGAAGTTCAAACTGTGCTGGATAGTCTGCATGGATAAAATACAGCCCATCGGGCGGTGCGGTGACACCAGCTGCTTTTCGGTCTTCAGCCGCAAAAATGTCGTCAATATGGTCAACGTCATACATACCTTGCCCAATTTCCAATAAACAGCCCATGATGTTACGCACCATGTGATGTAAAAAACCATCGGCCTGAATATCTAGGACCAAGTAACATCCGTGTTGGATCAAGCGACAATGACTGACATGACGAACGGGCTGATTGGACTGACACGCTGCGGCACGGAAGCTTTCGAAATTATGAGTGCCTTCAAATTTGGCCGCGGCACGTTGCATTTTCAGCACATCTAGCTTGGCATAAACATGAGTCACTTGTTTGTGCAGTAAAGCTGGGCGCTGTGGATTGTTATAGACCACATAGCGATATCGACGCGCTTGCGCCTTAAAGCGGGCATGGAAGTCCTGATCCATTTCCTTAATCCATTGGATGGAAATATCACGGGGTAATTGGCTATTGCTGCCCATTAACCATCCACGAATGGGACGAATCGCCTGAGTATCGAAATGTGCCACCATATTGGTTGCATGGACGCCGGCATCTGTTCGGCCAGCGCCGTGCAACATGATTGGCTCATTGGCCACTTTGCTGAGGACGGTTTCAATGGTTTCTTGCACGCTTGGTACGCCCGGTTGCTGAGTTTGCCAGCCCTTGTATTGCATGCCACAAAACTCAATCCCAATCGCAAAACGTTGCATAGTTACCTCAAATGACTTAATCGTTCCAATGCGCAGTCCAGTCTGCGGCACTGCCGTATTGTAAATACATTTTCAAACATTTGGCATAAAGATCTGCATGACCCAAACAATTGCTCAGTAATATTCCACTATCTTTGACCCAGTCACTGACAGCATAGCGCTGATCTATACCGCCATGAACAACCTGTGTACTTAAAATAATTTTGCAATTTTTTTGTTGTATAGCCTTCAATATATTGAGTAATTCAGCATCAACGGCAATGTTGCCTGTGCCAAAACCTTGCAGAATTAAAACGTCTGGAGTGTGTGTAAGTAGAGCCGCTAAATTTTGACTGTGTAGCTTGGTTGCAATCGGTTGCAACATCCAATTCAGGCAATTGAAATGAGCCGCTTTGTCTAAATCATTGGCTTGAACAATATATGGCGATGTAAGCGTTGAAAGTGGCTGTGTGGCTGGCAGCCCATCAAAGGCTTTCAGATCGGTTGTATGTACTTTTAGTGCGGATTGAGCATGCATCAGTTGATGATGAAAGGCCAAATAAACCCCAACACTCGATTGATGTACCGATTCCAATGCAAAATTTAAATTGTCGATGGCATCGGTAAATTCACGGGTGTTGTCACCAGCCACATTAAACAGCGGATATTGGCTGCCTGTAAGCACGATATGAGCAGACTGTGCCATAAAGTGTGCAAGTACTGCGCTGGCATAGCTAAGCGTGTCTGTGCCATGAATAATTACGAAATGCTGAAATTGTTGTAATTGTAAACTTTGAATTTGTTGGATCAGTGCCAGCCAGTCGGGTGCAGTACAAGCACTACTGTCACGAATGACAGGTGCAACAAAACATTCAATGTTTAGGTGTAGTGGCAGCACATGCTGTAATTTAGGTAAAAACGCATTCGCTGGCATAGGGCTTAACGGTTCACCGATACAACCGAAGGTACCACCCATATAAATAAGAGCAATTTTTTTCATCATAAAAAAAGCAGCCTTGAAAGACTGCTTTAGTTTAAATCGCTTTTGTTTAAGATGCGATTTGATTCAGTAACTGATCTGCTTGTTGACGTTGAGCTGAAGAAAACTCAGCCTCTTTTTCAGTCAAAATTTCACGTGCAGCGTCATAAGCACCTAGTTTGATGTATTGCGCTGCCAATTCAAGATTCAATTCAATTTCATTGACTTCAACCAGTTCAGGGAAAGATTGAACCAATGGATCGTTTTGGTCTGTAGCAGATGGGGTTGACGGTGTTCCTAAACTGCTAATGTCAAAACTCACACCACTTGAAGCAGGGGCTGCAGGTTTAACTTCAGGCGTAGACTCTAAGTTAAACTCTGTTGCAGGAGCGACAACCGCGTCTTCGGTTTTTGCTGTTTCAAAAGCACCTAAGTCAAAGTTTAAGGTTGGAGCTTCAACTTTGTTTTGTTCTACAACCGATGTTTCTGTTGTAAATGAAAAATCTAAAGGCTCGATTTTTTCTTCTACAGTTTCTGTTTTTGTTTCAACCGCAGCTTCAGTGCTTGGGGTAAAGTCCATTGCAAAATCAATCGGTTTGATTTCTTCAACGGCAGGAGATGGCTGAGCAATCTCTTCGGTTTTCGGTGTTGCTTCAAGTGCAGGTTCTGGTGAAATTGACAGCGTGTCAAATTCAAGCGGCTGTATTTTTTCAGCAGGCGCACTTTCAACTGGGGTAGAAATGTCTGCTTTTGCAGGCGTTTCAGTTGTGAAATTAAATTCTAGAGGCTTTTGTTCTTCAGAGATTGATTTAGTTGGCGCTGAATTCATGAGCGCATCAAAATCTGACGTATTGTTTGTAATTTTAGGAGTTGATGATGTAGAAGAATGATGAATCGCAATCTCTTCATCAACATGTGAATTTTCAAACTCTACTTTTTTTGCTTCAGCTTGTTCTAAAATTTCATCGAGTTCAAGTGAACGAATATGGCTCAGCAATTGGCTGATGGCAAATTCGTCTTTTTGTAAAATGTGAATATCTAAGAGATATAGATACAACTCATGTTGTGAGTTATCACGTTTTAATGATTGATTGATTTGCGCTTCAGCAGAAAAGAAATTACGTTCCGCAATTAATTTTTCAATTTTGCCACGAGCATCGGTCGTTAATGGCGTCATTGATTTTTTTTCAATGAAACTGCTTTCAACCACTTGAGTTTTCTTCGGAGTCGCTTTGGCCGAAACACCCGTTTTCTTGGTTTTAGTGGATGTCGGTTTGGCTTTATCTGATTCTTGATCTTTTTGGCGTTTGTTTAAAAAAACCAATACGATCACTAAGATCACTAATGGAATCACATAAATCAGCATGTTTTAACCCCTTGGAGATAGAGCGATATAAAGTTGCACTCATCCCTATAAAATCTTGATTGGTAACGTTTTAGTTTATTGGCTTCTTTTATCTGCTTGTTGAGCTTTCAACTGTTGTTGCAGTTGAGCAAGACGAGCATTTAATAATTGAATTCTGTGATCCTTTTGATTTAGCGCCAATTCTAATTGAGTTACGTTTCTCTGTAATTTAACGGTTTTTTCACGAGATGTCATAACTTTTAATGACAACTCTTTCGAAGTTTTATTCTTTTCTGCCGCACTGTTGGCAGAAGATTGTGCCGAATCTTGCGCTTTCTCTGCAACCAGACTCATTTCAGCTTGATTCAAACGGTATTTGGTTTTGCCTGACTGCTTCGAAGGCACTTTGGCAAGTTCTGCCGCAGAGACTTTTACAGGCTGTTTTGCTTGCTGCATACCATGCAGATTTAATGCCGCACCACGGCGCAGACGGTTTACGTCGCCCTGAATGAATGCATGTTCGTTGCTGTTTTTAATCTGTTGCATGACTTCAGAGACAGGGCGGTTTTGTTCTGTCGCAATACGTGAGGCAATCCCCCAAAGGCTTTCATTTGAGCGAACCACATATTTTGCCGCAGGTGTTGCTGTTGATGCAGCTGCAGTACTTGTTGGTTTTGGTGTAGATGCTGTTTGAGTTGTCGTTGTTGGATTTTCACGTTTTTGTGCTGCCTGCTCCGCAGCAAATTTTTGTGCCAATGGGTCTTGAGATCTTGCAGTTGATGCTGTTGCAGTTTGTGTGGCTTGCATTTCTGAACTGACAGAGCCGGTCGAATTGGTTTTTGTAACTTTCGAAATTGATGTTTCAGAACCTGATGAAGTACTTGCGCTATTTTGCTCCGCAGGCGTAACACTATAATTTTGTACATGCGTGACAGGTTCAATCGCAACAGGCGTTGACGTTGCTAACTGTGGAGGTGCTTTGGTACTGAGTAATAAGGGTTGTTCTGCAGCTACGGGTGCTTTTGCGGTATACAGTGTGCTGACAGGTAAATTTAAGGCAATTTCTTTTTCATTTACAATCACGACAGGTGTTAAAGCACGCTCATTGGCACGGGTTTGAGTCGCATTTGACGGCGCTGGATTGCGTTTTAATGGGGTACGAATTTGTTGCAGGCGTGAAGCATTCCCTTCTTTAATATTAACAATAAAATTAAGTTCTGCATCGGTTACTGGACGCGAAGAGGTAATGGTAATTACCCCGTTGCCTGCACCATCACGACGCGTAAAGAAGTTTAAATGTCCCGGTGGTTGATGCCCTGTACCCATACTCAACAAATCCTCTGCCGTGGCTAAACTTGCATTGAGCGGCACAGATGTGTTTGAGTGGCGAAAATGAATCTCAGCGTACAGCAATTCCCCGGGTGCTGACTGGACTTGTACAGGATCAATGCTGATCGCTTGAATGTTTTGAGATGCAATAACGGCTAAAATGGCGATCTTTAATTTGTTATATACGGTCATCTTAATCTTTAGCTCGAATATATGTCGCATGGCGAAAATTATAGATTAGCGAGTTGTCAAAGAATTGTAAAATATTTACACGACAGTTACATAAAAAAGCCGATCAATTGTGATCGGCTTCCTGTTCAGAGACTTAAAAATGCTTAAGCATTTTTATAATCAATGAGAATTCTTAGCATACGACGTAAAGGTTCAGCAGCACCCCAAAGCAATTGGTCACCTACAGTGAATGCACCTAGGTATTCTTTACCCATGTTGAGCTTACGGAGACGACCAACTGGAACAGACAAGGTGCCTGTTACAGCAACAGGAGTCAAATCAGTCATTGACGCTTCACGGGTATTTGGAACCACTTTAGACCAATCGTTGGCACTTGCGATGATATCTTCGATTTCATCTAGTGGAACATCTTTACGAAGTTTTAAAGTCAATGCTTGTGAGTGACAACGCATCGCACCGATACGGACACAGTGGCCATCGATTGGAACGATTTGCTGGTTGCCTAAGATCTTGTTGGTTTCAACTTGACCTTTCCACTCTTCTTTCGACTGACCGCTTTCAAGCTGTTTGTCGATATAAGGAATGAGAGAACCCGCTAAAGGTACACCGAAGTTTGCAGATGGGAAACCTTCGCCACGTTGTAACTGTGCAATTTTAGAATCGATATCTAAAATTGGTGAACGTGGGTCATCCAGCAAGTCTTTGGTATTGTTGTACAAGTAGCCCATACCTGAAATCAGTTCACGCATGTTTTGCGCGCCTGCACCAGATGCTGCTTGATAAGTCATTGAGGTTGCCCATTCCACTAAATTATTTTGGAATAGACCGCCTAAACCCATTAACATTAATGAAACGGTACAGTTACCGCCCACGAATGTTTTTGTACCTTTTACTAAGCCGTCTTTGATTACATTCATGTTTACTGGGTCAAGTACGATGATTGCTTCATCGTCCATACGTAAAGTCGATGCAGCATCGATCCAGTAACCATTCCAGTTTTCAGCTTTAAGCTTAGGGAAAACTTCAGTCGTATAATCGCCACCTTGGCAGGTGATAATGACATCCATTTGCTTCAGACTATCAATGTCCGTTGCATCCATAAGTGCTGGGGCAGTCTTACCACCAAACGCAGGGGCTTCACCACCTGCATTACTGGTAGAAAAGTAAAACGGTTCGAAATGAGCGAAATCGTTTTCTTCAACCATACGTTGCATAAGGACGGAACCAACCATCCCGCGCCAACCGACCAGACCTACTTTCATGTCACTTTGCCTCGGTGCGTTAAAAAAATAAAAAGGGGGTTCGAGTGTACCAAAAGGGCGCATAACTGCAAGCGCTACATAATGAAAACACCAATAATATTGTGCAATATATCTTGTTTATGTTACATGCAAAACTGATATAAATTTATGAATCAATAAAAAATAAAGAATATAAGGGAGGCGTAATGATTTGGATTGAAATACTGGCTGGCTTCGTCATTTGGTTGACATTTTGGTCACTCATACCACGAGATGAATGGTGGTTTCGTGGTGCAGATTTTCCGCGTCTGCAAATCTTGGCTTTGGGCATATTTGCCTTCATAGGCTTAATTTTATGGAATGCTGAATGGGACTTGGCGCGTGAAATCATTTTAATTGGGTTGATTGCTGCCCTGGCATATCAATTAAAAATGGTTTTGCCTTATACCTTTATTTGGAAAAAACAAGTCAAAAAAGTTCGATCAGACCAGTTAGATAAACAGAAACAAATTTCAATCATTGTCTCAAATGTACTTACGCCGAATACTCAATATCACTTATTATTGGCACAAATACAAAAGCATCAACCTGACTTAGTACTCACGCTAGAAACCGATCAAACTTGGCAAAATGAATTGGCAGTGATTGAAGCTGATTATCCTTATCGCGTACCCGTACCTTTAGATAATTTGTATGGGATGCATTTGTATAGCAAGTTAGAACTTAGTGAAACTGAAGTCAAATTTATTCTCAGTGATGAAATTCCTTCGATCCATACCCGAGTCACCTTAGCATCAGGAAATCAGGTTCAACTGTATTGTTTACATCCCAAACCGCCAAGTCCAACAGAAGCCAAAGATTCAACTTTACGCGATGCAGAATTGCTGATTGTGGGCGATCAGATTAAAGATTTAGATGAAAGTTGCATCGTTATGGGGGACCTGAATGATGTGGCATGGTCACGTACTACACGACTCTTTCAACGAATCAGTGGGCTTTTAGACCCACGTGTTGGACGGCATTTCGTAAATACCTTTCATGCCAATTATCCACTGCTGCGTTGGTCGCTCGACCATATTTTTCATAGTACAGATTTTGCATTGGTACACATGGAACGCTTGCCCAATATAGGTTCAGACCATTTTCCAGTCTATGTGGTGCTGCAAACAGGCAGGGTATTTGAGCAAATCCAAGAAGAATTAGAGCAAACAGATGAAGATGAACAAGAAGCGCAAGAGGCAATTCAGGAGGGTATAGAAAAAGCTGAGAAAGAGGAGAAGATTGTGACTGATGAAATCGCCCATGATTATAAGGATGGTACGAAGGCACCTTGATTTTGTTTGATTTAAGAGAAAAGTGTAAGAAATAGCTTACACAGCTTTCGGCTTCTGACGAATGGTCAGGTCAAGTGTATTGACTTATTCTTTGTTCATCGGCACATGGAACTGGGAAAGGAACATCCCACTAAGGAAGACGAAGCCGATGGAAGCATCACGGAACGGATGCAGGAAAGGAAAGCCAATAAAAAATAAAAAGAATACTTGTGAAAGCACAACCTCATAGACCCGAGTTTTGCAGGATGCAGAACTCGGGTTTTGCTTTTGTGATATAGATTTTTTGCTTTTCTTTTGATCAATTTCTTTATACAGTGTGCCAAGAAAAAAACGATGAATTTCCAATAAAAATATAGGTATGAGACGTTCTATGCTGTCCGAATGGCACCAAAAAATATTGCAGATTACACACTTATCCACCGATGCACTTTCCATTTACCTTGGCTTAATACTGTTCTTTTTTGTGGCCTTTTGCCATCACCGCCAATTGAAATCACCTTATGCGATTTGGACGGTTGTGGTCGTCGCAGTGGGATTGGAATTGTTTAATGCACGCCATGATATTTTAGATAGAGGCTTTTGGCGTATAGGGCAAAGTTTGAAACATATTCTAAATGTCATGTTGTTGCCGCTGATCCTTTGGTTGATGGCCCGATACCGTGTATGGAAGGGTTGAATCACCATTGAGTCATTCATAATAAAAAAGGATATTGTGCATTTCACAATATCCTTTCTAGATGATAATCGAGTTGCCGAATTAAAAATATTTCCCGAGCTTCATCCTGAGCAATAAGGATCAATGGCGTGTAGTCAATCAAGCTGAATGCTGAGAGACCACTTGCGTATACAACTCCAAAGTCTGATCACACATCTCTTTTAAACTAAACATACTGATAGGCTGTACCTGCTGTGGTTGGTCTAAATGCAACTTTAAGGTTTCGAGTAATTGGGTTTCATCATCGACAGTGACTAAACCTTGCGGATAGACATTCGATAAAATTTCAGCTACGCCACCACGGTTCCAACCGATCACAGGTGTACCTACAGACAGTGCTTCGAGTACAGTCCGTCCAAAGGTTTCCGCTTGGCTCGACAAAGATAAAACCAAATCGCTAAAAGCTAACCATTCACGGATATCTGAACGATGACCGACAAAAGTAATCCGATCACTCAGCCCTTTAGCCGCAATACTGTCTTGCATTTCTTGTAAATAAGCCGCTTTTTTCGGATCTGCACCACCGACCACCACCGCATGTACGTCGGGATACTGTGTTTGTAGCTGTTCCATTAAATGGATCAGGGTTTCATGACCTTTCAAACGGGTGATACGGCCTGGTAAGCAAATCAGACGCTTATTTTCTAGTTCAGGGAAATCTTTTAGGGTTTGATTGAGCCACTGTGCTGAGGGTTGATAACCATGTGGAAAAGCAGCGGGGTCAATGCCACGATAAATACGCACAATGTCCTTGGTAGGACAGTTTTTGTAGTTGTCCGTGATGTATTTGACAACACTATCCGAGACCGCAATGACTTTTTCAGCCTGCGTCATGATTTGACTATAGCGATTAATCGAATAAAAACCATGTACAGTTGAAATCAGGTAAGGTCGCTTGTTTGCAGGAATCCCTTTGAGGGCAAAATGCGTGAGCCACGCAGGGACACGTGAGCGCACATGCACGATGTCTGGTTGATGTTGCTCAATCAGTTTACGTAGAGGACGAATTTGCCATAAGCTTGATAAGGCTTTTTTATGGATTGCGAGCGTGAGGTGAGTTGAACCTTCAGCTTCCAATTGAGTTACCATGCGGCCACCATTTGAAACCACTAAGGACTCATGACCGGCGGTCACTAAAGCACGAGCTATTTCTAAGGTTCCTCGCTCGACACCACCACTGTTCAATTCAGGTAAAAGCTGCATCACTTTCATAGCATTTCTCTTTTTTATGTGCTGAGTTGAACTCAATAGATTTTGTCATAGCCTTGTGGGCGGGTTTTAAAGCGGCGATGGAACCACATGTATTGTGTCGGTGCGATTCGCAGCTGATTTTCAATAATTTTATTGGTTCGAACAGCATCCGAAACTTCATCTTCACTCGGAAAATTGTCTAAAGCAGGTTCAATCAGCACATGATATTGAGGGTTGCTGATGTCGCCATCTCGATAAAAATACAATGGGATCGCCACGGCTTTAGCAATTTTTAATAAGCGACGATGCGCAGTAACAGTGGCTGCGGGAGTACCAAAAAATGGTGCCATGACCCCTTGTTTTAAACCAAAGTCCTGATCGGGACTGTACCAAATGGCATGGCCATTTTTCAGATTGCGAATCAAGCCACGCATATCATCATGGTCGATTTGGTTGGCATAGATGGTGGCACGGCAACGCACAATCAACATATCCAACAGCGGATTATTTTGCGGACGATAAACCACATCCGGCTCAAAGAACTGTGCGCATAAATAGCCACCAGCATCGAGCAGGGTAGAATGTGTGCCGAGGAGTAAAATACCTTTGCCTTCAGCTTGTGCATTTTGAATATGTTCTAAGCCTTCAATTTGCACCCGATTTTTGAACCACTGCGGACTGTACCATGCATTTAAAGTTTCAAAAATGCCAATCATTTGGTCGATAAAAACCTGTCTTGCATTGGCTTCAACCTGTTCTGCCGTCCATTCAGGAAAGCAAACTTCCAAGTTGCGAATCGTGGTTTTACGACGTGATTTGAGATTATTAAATGCGACAGAACCGAGGAATTGCCCAAGTCGATACTGAATTGCCCACGGAAGAATCGCCAAAATCATAAGAAATACAATCCCTATCCAAATTCCCCAATACTGAGGAAGTAAGAAAGACCATTGGAATTTTCCGGGTTGATATGTTGGCTTTTGACTCATAGGGCTAAATCAAAGATTAAAAAATAGGGTTCAGTTTAGCATGAAGCTGAATTGAAAGAGAAAGTTCAACCTCATGCTGCATCAGACTTAACCTTTGACTAAACCGCCATCGACAATCAAATTCTGCCCGGTGACCGCACGTGAGTAAGGGGACAAGAACATCATGATGGCCGCAGCAAATTCTTCAGGCGTGGTCACTGTGCGTAAAGGTGTCGATGCCGCGATTAAATCAAACACGGCATCGGGTGTCGCTTTACTGGCATCGGTGCTTTGTAATAAGCCACCAGAAAGCATATTGACGTTAATCCCAAACTCACCCAGTTCATGCGCCGCTGTGCGGGTGAAGGCCAACAGCGCTGCCTTTGCTGCAGTGTAGTCGTGGTAAGGCACGACAGGGTTTTGTACCAGGTTGGTACCAATATTCACAATGCGACCAAAACCCTGTGCTTTCATCTTGGGAAGCGCCGCTTGAGTGGTGTTGAGTGCAGCGACGACTGCTCCATCAAATTGTTGCTGTAAGTGCTGTGCAGTCAGTTCTTCAATTTTAGGACGGGCATCGCCATTAAATTGAAAATGGATGAGGGCATTATTCACGACAGAGGTGATTGAGGCACCAAAATGTGCTCTTGCTGCGGCAAAAAGCTGTTCTACTTGAGCTTTATCAGTGACATCTGCTTGATAGGCAAACACTTGCTGAGGAAATTCGGTAGTCAATTGTTCTGCTGCAGTTTGACTGGATAGATAGTTCACGACCACGCGTGCGCCTTCAGCAATTAACGTTTGGCTAATTGCCAAACCGAGGCCACGTGCGCCCCCTGTAACCAAGACAATTTGATCTGAAATTTGCATGCTCGTGACTCAATCTTATGTTGAACGTCACCATAGCAAGCTTTTCACATTAGCGGAATCGTCTTTACAAACGCTGTATGCTCCAATTTAAAACAGCGTCATTTAGGTTAGCCATCCAGTCGAGTCATATGACATAAAAAAAGCCGTATCGAAATACGGCTTTTTCTGTATGGAATCTTTGTGGACTTAGCCTTTAGCAAGTGTTTCTAGCTCATCTAGACGTTCCATTTTTTCCAGCATTTCGTCATCAATTTCAGCTAGACGCTGTGATGCTTTGGTCGCAGCATTAGCGTCAGTCATAAACCAAGAACCGTCAGCTAATTTTTCAGACAATTCAGCTTGCTCTTGTTCCAATGCTTCAATTTCAGTCGGCAGTTGTTCTAGGGCACGTTGGTCTTTATAGCTGAGCTTGACTTTTTTAGGCACCGCAGCGGCAGCCGCTGCTTCGGCTTTAGCCATGGCTTTTTTCACATCGCTTTTTTGATCCACGACAGTTTGGTCAGGACGCTGTTCCAAATAGTCTTGGTAACCGCCGATGTATTCATCGATTTTACCTTTACCATCAAATACCCAAGTCGACGTCACCACGTTGTCCATAAAGGCACGGTCATGCGAAATCAGTAACAGTGTGCCTTTGTAAGCGCTGAGCATTTCTTCCAACAGTTCAAGAGTTACCATATCCAAGTCGTTGGTCGGTTCGTCCATCACGATAAGGTTCGATGGTTTCAGTAGCAGTTTCGCCAACAGAATACGGTTACGCTCACCCCCAGACAGTGCTTTAACTGGTGTACGTGCGCGTTCTGGAGAGAATAAAAAGTCTTGTAAATAACTGTAGATGTGACGACGGCTACCGTTTACATCGACATGGTCTGAGCCTTCAGAAACGTTATCTTTCACTGATTTTTCAAGATCAAGTGCATTTCGAAGCTGATCAAAGTAAGCAACTTCAAGCTGTGTACCTGTTTTTACTGTACCAGTATGTTCTTGCTCACCCAAAATAGCTTTGATAAGAGTGGTTTTACCCACACCGTTGTCACCGACTAAGCCGATACGGTCACCACGTAATACCAGTGCCGAGAAATCTTTGATGATTGGCGCGCTGTTGCCAAATTGCACAGCTAAGTTTTCAATTTCAAAGACCACTTTACCTGAGCGCTGCGCATCTTGCGTTGCCATGCTCACTTTGCCTTGTTGTGAACGGCGCGCTTTAGACTCTTCACGCAATGCTTTTAAGGCACGAACACGACCTTCGTTACGGGTACGACGCGCTTTAATGCCCTGACGAATCCATACTTCTTCTTCAGCGAGTTTTTTATCGAATAGCGCATTTTGCTTTTCTTCCGCTTCCATTTGCTGAGCTTTGAGTTCGAGGTAACGTGAATAGTTACCTTCATAGCTACGCAAAATGCCGCGGTCAAGTTCCACAATACGGGTTGCGATGCTGTCGACAAATGAACGGTCATGCGAAATAAACAACAGGGTTAAGTTGTTTTGATCAAGCAGGAATTTTTCGAGCCATTCAATACTTTCAACGTCCAAATGGTTGGTCGGTTCGTCGAGTAGTAATACGTCGGGCTGCGTCAAGAGAGCACGTGCCAATAAAACACGACGCTTACGACCACCAGACAAATCTGCAAGGTCAGCTTCTGGGTCTAGGCCCATTTTACTGAGGATAGCATTCACTTTGGTTTCAAGTGACCAGCCATCCATTTGATCCATCTGATGTTGTAAGTTACCCATGCGCTCACAGGCGTCCATATCGCCGAGTACGCAGGCTTCGCTGGCTTCATGATAAGCACGCAGTACAGTAGCAGCTTCACCTGCACCATCGGCAACAATATCAGCAACTTTGCCCGAATCCATGGGTACATCTTGCGCAAGCATTGAAATCGTAATGCCATTTTGTAATGAAACTTCACCGCCGTCTGGCAATAAAGTTCCCTCAATCAGTTTAAGTAAAGTAGACTTACCTTCACCATTACGACCGATTAGACACACTCGCTCGCCACGTTCTAAACTGAAGTTCGCGCCGTCGAGTAGGGAAGGTCCGCCAAATGCAAGCTGGACGTCCCTTAAAGTAATATAGGCCATAATGTTTCCTGAAATCTTATATGAGGAGTGTAAATTGACTACACAACAAAATCTTGATGAACAGGCGTCATTTTCCGCACCCATTGAAGATTTGCAAGTCCGAATTGCATTTTTAGATGATTTAGTTGACCAACTGAATGATCAAGTTGCGCGTCAAAACGCCGAAATCGCTGATTTAAAGAAACAAATGCAGATGTTGTATCGTCGTATTGAATCGGCAGATTTATCTGAAGGCATCGCGGCATTTGACCCGATGACCAACCGCCCACCGCATTATTAATGTCGATTTTGAATGACAGGCAGATGACGAATCAGCGCCAAAGCTGTGGATTGGTGTAAATTTATTTGACCTTTTGCAGCGTGACAGGTCTAATGCACCGCATCTGCTGATCGAAACCCATTATTTCATCTCATGAGTCAAAAAGTTGTCCTGCTAGATTTGGAAAATAACCCGCCCACAGCAAATCTATTGCGCAATATCATTGAACATTACAGTACTTTGTATGTGTTTAGCTGCAGTGGAAAATTTGAATATGCACTTGAAGATTTAACTGAAATTGCAGGGTGGATCGCGAGTGGTCAATTGGTGGTTTTGGATATTCCAGAAACGCCGCAAAAAGAATTTGAATATGCGGTGATTGTGGGGCAACTGATGGCCTTGATGGATCCAGATGCGCATATTGAAGTGATTTCAGCGATGCCGGATATTGGCTTATTGATAGAACAATTGGACGGCTCTGGACTCAGCGCACATCTCATTCAAATTCAGTCAGAACAAGAAGTTTCACATAAAGTTAAGTATAAAATTCCTGACCTAGAAACCATTCGGAATAAACCTGATTTATTACTGATTAAACACTATTGTGATGGTCTGGAAAAACTCAGTGGCAAGCCAAACAGTTTGGATAAACTGAAAAACTCGCTGATGAATATTTTGCAAGTCTCTAGCGAAAAAGCTCAGCATTTGGTCGGTATGTTGATCAATCTAAAAATCGTCAAACGCTTTGATGAGCAGATTTCGATTCGAAAAAAAGTACTCAAACAATGGGTGCAGCTAGATTTAAATACGACTGCTGAAACAGCATTGCCGATAAAGACAGACCTGAATGCATTTACTGCTTCACTCGAAGAACAAACCTCAAATACTGATGATACGGCGTCGATTATTCAGGCTGCACAGCAAGGCTTATTTAAAAATTTCAATAAAATTGACCCTGTGCAAATGGAAGTGATCCGAAAATTGCATGAATTAAAGTCAGATAAACCAAAAGATATCTACGCCTTACGTGATTTATTGGAGCAAATGTTCCCACAATCTGACGTTCGATTATTACTTAAAGAGTTGATCGAAAAAGGATATATCTATTGGAATGGTCACGAAGTGCTATATAGCCACGAGATGTTCCTGAATTAATTTTATCGAGTGAACTTGCGTTTTATATTGCGCTTATGCAACTCTAATAAAGGAATATAAAGGTTGTGCTATGGAAAATACTGGAATCTGGGTTACCGTTTTTATTGTGGTCTTTGTACTTGGGTCGATTTTTGGACTTCGAGTAAATCCTAGAGAAAAAGCCTTGGGCATTATGCGCGAGAAGGCGCGTAAGATGGGGCTGCACCCACGTTTAGTGGCTGCACCTGCTTGGACCAAGATTCCAATGGCATCTGAAAAGCGTGCCAGTATGGTGGCGTATTACAGTGTGCTGATTCCAGATGCGCGTTTGCCTTTAATGCGAGCTTTAGTGGTCGATGACAAACTTGAACTGGTACATGGTGATGACAAGTTCAAGGATTTAGCCATTACATTAAAGGGCATTTATGCTATTGATATGCAGGCAAACTGTGTAGGAATCTATTGGAACGAAGAATCTGACTTAAGAGCCACACAGCTTGAAGATATGAAAGCATTTTTACATTCATTGGCTGAACTTTAAATTTTAAAAAACCTATTAAACAGGAATGATGGTTAACTATGGCGAACGCTCCTCGGTCCACATCTAAAAGTACCACAGCAAAATCTGCCGATGCTGGGAAAAAGCGTGCGTTAGTGATTGTGGAATCGCCTGCAAAAGCGAAAACAATCAATAAATATTTGGGCTCTGATTACATCGTGAAATCATCGGTGGGTCATGTCCGTGATTTACCTACAGGCGGCTCGAGTAAAACAGCAGAGAAAAAGCCAGTAACTCGTGCAAAATTAACTGAAGCTGAAAAAGCCAAAAAAGCACAAAAAGCTTTGGTTAATCGTATGGGTGTAGACCCTGAAAATGACTGGAAGGCACAGTACGAAGTCCTACCGGGCAAAGAACATGTTGTTGCAGAACTGAAAAAGCTTGCATCGCAAGTTGACGAGGTCTATCTCGCAACGGATATGGATAGGGAAGGAGAAGCAATTGCTTGGCATTTAAAAGAAGTGATTGGCGGTGACGACTCACGTTATCAACGTGTGGTGTTCAACGAAATTACCAAAAATGCCATCCAAGAAGCGTTTAAACATCCTTCTCGCCTCGATACAGATAAAGTCAATGCTCAACAAGCCCGTCGTTTCCTCGACCGTATTGTGGGCTTTATGATCTCGCCACTCTTATGGGAAAAAATCGCCCGTGGTTTATCGGCAGGTCGTGTGCAATCTGTGGCTGTTAAACTTGTGGTTGAGCGTGAACGTGAAATTCGTGCCTTCGTTCCAGAAGAGTTTTGGCAAGTTTTTGCAGATACCAAGTCGAAGAAAGACGATATCCGCTTAGAAGCGGTGAAGCAAAATGGCAAGACTTTAAAACTGCACAATAAAGCTGAAACGGATGCTTTACTGAACCTGATTAAAGATGCCGACTACACAGTTTCAGCTCGTGAAGATAAACCAACCAAGGTTAATCCAAGTGCGCCATACATCACGTCTACACTGCAACAAGCAGCGAGTACACGTTTAGGTTTTTCTGTGAAGAAAACCATGATGTTGGCGCAGCGTTTATATGAAGCCGGCTTTATTACCTACATGCGTACAGACTCAACATTCTTGAGTGATGACGCTGTGAATATGGTTCGTGGTCATATTGAAACTGAGTTTGGTCAAAAATATTTACCGGCTAAACCAAATCGCTACGGCAATAAAGCTGGTGCGCAAGAAGCCCATGAAGCGATTCGTCCATCAAATGTAGCGCTAAAAGGCGATAGTTTGGTGGGTGTAGAGCGTGATGCACAGCGTCTTTATGACTTGATCTGGCGTCAGTTCGTTGCATGTCAAATGACTCCAGCAGAATATTTATCATCAACGATTTTAGTCAATGCCAATGGCGTCGAACTCAAAGCCAAAGGTCGTACATTGGTCTTTGATGGTTTCACTAAAGTGCGTGGTCAAAATAAATCGGATGATGATGTACTGCTTCCTGCTGTAAAAGTCGGTGAAGTACTGAAACTTGAAAAATTAGATCCATCGCAACACTTTACTAAACCACCTGCGCGCTTCACTGAAGCATCTTTGGTCAAAGAGCTTGAGAAAAAAGGGATTGGTCGTCCATCGACGTATGCTGCGATTATCTCAACTATTCAAGACCGTGGTTATGTGAAGCTCGATAACCGTCGTTTGTTCGCCGAGAAAATGGGTGAAATCGTGACAGACCGTCTCGATGAAAACTTCAATAACTTGATGAACTATGCATTTACGGCAGACCTTGAAGGCCAGCTGGATAAAGTCGCCGATGGTGATCGTAACTGGAAAGAGTTACTCAATAGCTTCTACGGTGATTTTAAAACACGCTTAACCACAGCTCAGGGTGAAAATGGCATGCGCCGTAATTTACCTGTAGAAGTGGATGCGGTGCACTGTAAAGAATGTGACCGTCCGATGCAGATTCGTACAGGGACTACAGGCGTGTTCTTGGGTTGTTCAGGTTATAACTTACCGCCAAAAGAGCGTTGTAAGGGAACTTTAAACCTGACACCTGTAGAATCATTGGCTGCATTGTCTGACGATGACTCGGCAGAAACAGCAGATTTAATGTCGAAAAAACGTTGTCCAATCTGTGAAACAGCCATGGACAGCTATGTGATTGATGGCGGTCGTAAGTTACATATCTGTGGTAATAACCCAGACTGTGCTGGTTTTGAGCTTGAAGAAGGTGAGTTCAAAATCAAAGGTTATGATGGTCCAACCATTCCGTGCGACAAATGTGATGGCGAAATGCAATTGAAGACAGGCCGTTTCGGTCCTTACTTTGCATGTAATAGCTGTGACAATACACGTAAAGTGTTGAAGAGCGGTCAGCCTGCACCTCCACGTGTAGATCCGATTAAAATGGAGCACTTACGTTCAACCAAACATGATGACTTCTTTGTTCTTCGTGATGGCGCAGCAGGTTTATTCTTAGCTGCAAGTAAGTTCCCGAAAGTACGTGAAACTCGTGCACCGAAAGTGGCTGAACTACGTTCTGTCGCAGATCAGTTGGATGCAAAATATCAGTTCATCTTACAAGCACCGGATGTCGATCCTGAAGGAAACCCAACATTGGTGAAATTCAGCCGTAAAAACCAAGCGCAATATATTGGTTCTGAAAATGCTGAAGGCAAGCAAACCAAATGGTCTTTGGTGTACCAAGATGGTAAGTGGGTTGAGGCTTAAGCTTTAAAATCAATAAAATGCTGACTTCGGTCGGCATTTTTTATGTCTTTTGATCAAGGATTTTTTAAAGTAAGTAATCGATTGAGCTTTTAAATTGAGCAAGACATTCTAAGGATGTTCTGTTTTAATTCTGAAAATAAACGCTAAAAATTAATTGAGATCTTGGGGAATGTGGAAAAAACTTCGGGTACTGTGTTTATTGCTGATTTTATTGGTTGTCGCAGTCAATGCCTATAAAGACAAAAACCAAGACTGGAGTAAACCGATCTTTGTATTGTTACATCCAATTAATGCAGATGGTCGAGAGAGCACACAAGCGTATATACAGCAGCTCTCTGTCAATGATTTAAACGATGTTCAACAATATTTACAAGCGACAGCACAGAAATACCGAGGACAACCGACTTATGTGTATTTTAAGTTAGGTCGCGAGCTGAAAGTTTTACCTCCCAAAGTACCCAATGATGCTGGCATGTTGGACATTATCTTATGGAGTTTGAAATTCCGCTACTATGCTTGGCAGCAGCATGAAAATGTGGATGGTGTTTCGAGTGTCACGCTATTTTTAAATTATTACGATCCGACCCAAACCAAAGAACTTAAACATTCCACAGCCTTGGAAAATGGTCGAATTGGATCGGTGAATTTATTTGCATCGAATAAACAGACAGCGCAGAATAAAATCGTTTTAGCCCATGAGTTATTACACGCTTTTGGTGCAACTGATAAATATGATTTGGCCACAGGTCAGCCTATCTTCCCTGTCGGTTATGCAGAACCCCAGCGGCAGCCTTTGTTTCCACAAAGCAAAGCTGAATTAATGGCGGGGCATATTCCTACCTCACAGACGCAAAGTAAAATGCCTGAAGATTTAGCTGATACTGTGGTGAATGACGTCACAGCGATTGAAGTGGGATGGAAAAAATAATGTGGATAATGCGTATTTTATCCACAGTTTCAATTGGCAGTGTGGATAAGATTTGGACTTTTCTGTCATTTTTCTTCATCATGAAGTTGCATAATCCATTGAATAACGAATAACTTGAGAAAAAACATGAGAACAGTAGGCAACGATTTAATTCGCAGTCAGCTCCATGAAAACCGTAAGTGGTATCTCGGTTTAGGTGCTTTATTGGTGGTCTTCGGATTGGTCCTTTTGGCAGCTTTGCCATTTGCGACACTTACGGTGATTTATATTTTCGGTGTGCTGATGATGTTAGGTGGCGTAATACATTTCATTGCAGCATTTAAAATTTTTGAAGGCGGTTACCGCTGGTTCTGGGCACTATTTGGTGTGCTGTATTTGGTCGCAGGTTATTATGCATTTACAACGCCTGTCAAAACGGCCATTGTCCTGACCAATTTATTGGCGATTATCTTGATCATTGCAGGGGTCATTCGTATCTTTAATGCTGTGCTATTTCGAGCATTTCAAGGCTGGGGATGGACGCTATTTTCAGGTCTATTGACCTTGATTACGGGTGTGATCATTTTGATGTCGCCTGATGCGCCATTTTGGGTATTAGGATTATTCTTGGCGGTTGATATTTTATTCCAAGGGGTCAACTACCTTACTTTGGCATCTTATATTCGACGTGAAGTGCCGAAAAGCTCGGCAGAGCAGTAAGTTGCTTGCGTCTCCGATAAATAAAAAAAGAGTGCTGAGGCACTCTTTTTTTATTCACTTTTAATGTGTACAACCCGTTAAGGTTTCACGCTATAGCGGCTACTAATTGCAATTCGGTTCCATGTGTTAATGACAATCGCGAGCCATTCAATCGCACTGATTTGATCATCAGTTAAAAATGGTAGGGCATCTTCATAAACTGCATCGGGAACTTGGCCTTCGGCAATCAATGTAATTGCTTCGATCAAGCTTAAAGCCGCACGTTCTTTTTCATCGTAGTACGCAGTTTCACGCCATGCATTGAGTAGGCTAATGCGTTCAATACTTTCACCTGTTTTAAGTGCATCTTGCGCATGCATGCGAATACAGAATGCACATTCGTTGATTTGGGATGCACGTAATTTCAGTAAATGGGCTAAACCTTCACTTAGGCCAGACTCATTTATTTTTTGCATTGCCAGTGCATCAAGTTCTGCAACTTTTTTATACAGTTCAGGTGCAGACTGACCTAGGTTGATTCGTGACATTTCGAACCTTTCTGATGTTTTTAGATATACCTGCTATTTTAAAACCGTTATGGTTGAGGACAAGTTTTATTTTGAGCATTTAGATGACCACTTTTGTTCTTGCGCCCGATTCATTTAAAGAAAGTATGAGTGCTCAACAAGCCTGTGACGCGATGCAGCGTGCAATTTTAAAGCTCATACCTGACGCCAATGTCATCGCTGTGCCAATGGCAGATGGCGGTGAGGGAACTGTAGATGCGTTACTCAGTGCTTGCGACGGCCAAAAAGTGACGATAGCGCTTACAGGTCCTTTGCCCAATCAACGTGTGACGACGTATTTCGGTTTGATTGACGGTGGAAAAACTGCGGTGATTGAAATGGCAAAAGCCAATGGAATTCATCTTGTCGATATTGCTCAGCGAAATCCTTTACTGACGTCAACTTATGGTACGGGCGAAATGATCAAGGCTGCTCTAGACTTCGGAGTAAGTAAAATTATCATTGGCTTGGGCGGGAGTGTGACCAATGATGGCGGTGCAGGTATGGCACAGGCATTGGGGGCGCAATTTTTAGATGAAAATGGCTTGGAAATAGCAGTTTGTGGTGGTTGTCTTGATCAAATTAACAGTCTTTTTTTGACGCAGCTCGACTCACGGTTAGCGCATACAGAAATTATCATTGCCAGCGACGTCATGAATCCACTATGTGGTGAAAATGGTGCATCCCATATCTTTGGCCCGCAAAAAGGCGCAACGCAGGAGATGGTGCGTCAGTTAGATCAGAACCTCAGTCATTATGCCGATGTGGTTGAAGCGACACTGGGTTGTACTTTACGTGATGTCGCAGGTGCAGGTGCTGCAGGTGGATTAGGTTTTGGGTTGATGGCTTTTGCGGGTGCATCGATGCAATCAGGTGTGGAATTGGTCATTGAACAATGTCAGTTGAATGAAAAAATAGCACAGGCAGATTATGTGCTGACAGGTGAAGGGAAAATTGATCATCAAACTAAGTTCGGTAAAACACCATTTGGTGTGGCACAGGTTGCAAAAAAGTGTAATAAACCTGTGATCGCCTTTACTGGTCTAGTAGGTGAGGGGATAGCAGAACTCTATGATTTAGGTTTCACACAGATTGTTGGGATTAACCCACCAGATTGTAAATTGGAAGATGCATTAAAATATGCGGAACTAAATTTGGAACATTGCTGTAGAAATGTGATGAGATGTTTGAAATAAAAATCAAGGTAAAATTTATACATGCATCTAGTGAGTTTTAAGATAATCATAGTTAGAAAATATGATTAATTTGGTTGAAAATCTTTGCAATATTTTTCCATTGGTTTTTGATTTTTTGGAATTATATTTTCAATGTTTTTTATATTTTCTATTGCATTTTCTTTTGCCCGTTTCGCTTTTAATAATTCAGAATTCTCTGAAGCAATTTCATATTGTGCTTTACTCATTTTATAAGTTGCACATAAATTATCGGATATAAGCTTATGATTGCCAGAAATTAGAGCTACAGCTAGATCATCATGGAGTTGAATTCCTTTCTGATTATTTTTACTTATCAAGTGATCAAATTCAGTTTGAGTCAATTTTTTTGCATAAGATGGATGATTTGTAAATATTATGAGTAATAAAACTGGCTGAAGGAAATGGTTAATTAGCTTAAAATTTTTCATAAACTTATCGTTTTCTAGTTTTAATTTTGATCGGCTTCGTTGCATAAATATGTAAGCATCTGATTTAAATAAATTTAATTTTGGATTAAAAAATAAATCAAAACCTTTAAAATCATATAGTTATGAAATCTTTGTGCAACAAAGCCATTTTGATCCTACATTAGCATGTATTTTTTTTCAATCTGCTAAACTATACCTATCCATGAAATGATGAGTACATATGAGTTTAGCCAACCTGATTGATGAATTAAATCCTCAACAAAAACAAGCCGCAACAACAGAAGCACAGCATAGCTTGGTTTTGGCGGGAGCAGGTTGTGGTAAAACCAAAACCATCGTAGCGCGTGCAGCTTATTTAATTGATCAAGGCGTGCCTGCTAATCAAATTCAAATTTTGACTTTTACTCGCCGTGCAGCGAGTGAAATTGTTGCTCGTGTGGAGTTGGCTCTAGGTGAGCAAGCCAAAGGGTTACGTGCATCAACCTTTCATACCTTTTGTATGTACCTCTTGCGCCGTATTCCAAAAGCTTTTGGTCTAGAACAGTTTTCGATTATTGATCGTGATGATCAACTCATGATGTTCCGCCTGATTCGTGGCCGTGATGATAAGAAAAACCCCAATCACTTACCCAAGCCAAAAGAACTCTGTGACCTATATTCTTTTGCGCGGAATACGCGCCAAAAACTTAGCATTGCCATGGAAAAGCAAATGCCTGAGTACTTTGCTTTAAAAGATCAAATCGCGGATATCATGAAAGAATACGAAGCTCGTAAACGTGCGCGTAGTTTTTTAGATTATGACGATATCTTGGCGATTGTAGCGAAAGCCTTGGCGGAATCAGATGGACTGGTCGATTATGTGGCTTCGATTTGTCGCCACATGTTGGTCGATGAAATGCAGGATACCAATCCTCTGCAATGGGCGTTACTTGAGCCATTAAAAGAACGTGTCAGCTTGTTCTGTGTTGGCGATGATGCACAGTCCATTTACGGTTTCCGTGGTGCAGATTTTGAAAATATTCATCATTTCAAAGAGCGTGTACCCGACGCACAGATTTTCAAACTCGAAAAAAATTATCGTTCAACCCAAGAAATTTTAGATCTGTCAAATTGGTTGTTGGATGAAAGTGAAATTAAATATGACAAACGCCTAGATGCCTATCGTGGTGAAGGGATTAAGCCGAAAATGCATATTTTCCCGAATGAGTTTGATGAAGCCAAATGGATTGCCATTGATATTAAAGAGCGTCATTACCTCGAAGGCAGCAAATGGTCGGATCATATGGTGCTTGTGCGTTCAAGCTTTGCTGCTCGTCATATTGAAGCGGCCTGTATTGCCGCAAACGTGCCGTATCGCTTTATTGGCGGCATGAAATTACTTGAAACAGCCCATGTAAAAGACTTACTCAGTGTATTGCGTGTAGTGGCCAATCCTTTAGATGATATCGCGTGGATGCGCTTTTTAACCTTATGGAATGGTGTGGGTGATGTAGGTGCGAGTAAGTTATCGCAGCAGATTTTACTTGAGCCAGAAATGCAAGCCATTGCAACCAAGTTGGAAAAATTTGGCAAAGTACCTGACCAAGCGATTCTGATGATGAAGCAAATGTCGGTGTTGAAAGATCAGGTCAAAGAATGTGTAAGCTTGGCTGTTCAAGCGATTTCTGAGCAGCTAGAAGAAAACTATAAAAAAGATTGGAACCGACGTGTCGGGGATTTTGATCTGGTGAAACAACTAGCATCAAAGCATACACAGCTCAGTGAATTTCTTGAAGAGTATGTGCTCGATCCTGTGTCCATTTCTGAAATTGAACGGCAATCAGATAGTGATGTGGTCACTTTGATTACCATTCACTCTGCTAAAGGGACAGAACAAAAGGTTTGCTATGTGGCAAATGTGACACCAGGGCAATACCCGCATGCACGTGCTCAGGGTAATTTCGATGAGGTGGAAGAAGAGCGTCGCGTGTTATATGTGGCGCTGACACGTGCGCAAAATGAATTGATTTTGACTAAGCAAAACTTGAACCACTGGGCACGTGAAACTGTGGATGAGCAAGGGCGTAAAGTAGAAAGTTACTTTATGAATGATTTAACTCGAAATTTATGTAGTTTGGAAACACACTATAAAACCCGTCAGCAAACCGTAAAAAGTGCGTTAATCGAAAGAAAATCGATTAATTTAGATTTTGGTATCGATCTCGATTAAAATAGATTTTTGACGTGATTTACACGCAAGTTAAAAAGCAAAATAGACAAATGCTTTTTGATGATGCTGTCTATTTGGAAGATTGAATGAAAATTTTAGTACGTAACTTAGAGCGTTCAGTTACTGAAGCAGAATTGGTTGAACTGTTTAAACCATTTGGCGCAGTAGAGTCTGCTGTTGTTGTTATGGATGCAAGCACAGGTAAATCGAAAGGGTTTGGTTTTGTCGAAATGCCAAATGGTCGTGAAGCTGTAAAAGCGATTAAAGGCCTGAATACTTTGAAAGTCAAAGGTGCGGGTATTCGCGTAAAAGCGGCTGAAGATAAGCCTAAAGCATAAATTCAAAAAGGAGCGTAACGCTCCTTTTTTTATCGGTGATCTATGAAAAAATGCTACTCGGCTTTGTCGATTGTTGCGCCATCTGGTTCGAACATTGCTTGTGGGCTTAAAACGCTTGAAGTCCGCTCATGGCAGCCCGAATATTTGCCTTTAAAAGATTTAGTGATCGTGGAAAATCAACGCTACTTACATGAAAGCGGAGATGAAGATATTGGACGTGCAGTGGCGATGGTCGATGTATATGACGTTCATGCATGGACTGAAACAGAGGTAGAGCAAGCGCAGGCGACATATTGGGCAGCAGGGTACTGGGCTTGGCGTCTGGAAAATATCAGGATGATTGATTGGGATATGCCTGTTCCCGCAAAGCGTGACATTTATTTAATTGAAATCGATCATCCATAATATTTATTGTGAATTTCCTAAAAATCCGTTTAAGCTTATTCCTGTAGAAAAACGCCAAAATTTAGGGAATTGTTCATGTCTCGTGTTGCTCGCTTTCATGCTGATCGTACCAATCAAAAGTTATATTTTACCCGTCTTGCATGTCAGCAAGCCGAGCAGACCGATCATGTTCAACAAGCTCAGGCTTATCGCGAAGCAGCGGTTTTTCATTTGCATGGTGCAGTACTTGCGTTTTTACAAGAGTTGGTGCGTTACTATCGTTTAAATGATCCTGCGCCCACGTTAAAGTCGATTGAAACGCTGATGGCTGAAAAAGGTCAGGTATCACCTGAAGTGACTGTTATGCAGCAATTGGCAAAGCAGGGCTTTATTGCAGAGCTGAAACGCGCACATCGTATGTGTCAATATGCACCTGAACCGTCTGCACCAGAGCCAGAAGATGAAACGTCTTCAAATTTAATTATTAAAGTTACCCAAACACCGCAAGCATGGTTGCCAGATACCGCTATTTTGCGTGAATGGCATCGTGATCTAACTCAATTAATTGATGGATTTCGTAACGAGATGGTGGAGTTCTAATTGGACTATTGCTACTTGAAATAAATTTATTTAACCCGATATAAGATTATCTAAGTAATACAAAGTGCAGATGCCTTTATCACCATGTTGCGCATGGAGGGATATATGTCTATAGAACAGTTGAAAGAACTCTTTGGGAACCAGGAAGCAATTTTAGAGCTGGTTCAATTGGAAGGTGGTGAGTTGGCATTGCGTAATGCAGGCTCAGAAAAAGAGCCTTTGGTGACTATCCAATTCAATGAAGAATTACGCAATATTTTGGGCGATCAAATGAGTGTGATCGCTCAGCAAATGATTCAGGCTGCATTGTTTGGTTTGTTAGAAAAACAAGTGGATGAATGGCATGCCGAAGTGGTCGATGAAAAGCCTAAATATATGAGCTAATCATATAGGCACTGATTTTTAGATCATGATGAAAACGCACCTTTCGGTGCGTTTTTTTATGCCCAAAATGACACTTAGACTGTGCCCAGTTCAGTAGGTGAGATCAGTATCGAACCTAAAAATACAATAAAGACCCCGATGAGCTGTAAGAAAAAAGGATTTTTGGCATCTTGCCAATACAGAATCAGAAAGACGATGGAAATGGGATAAAACAATAGACAGCCCAGTCCCCATAAAATACTGGTTTTAAATGCAGCGATGAGAAAGCCCAGACCGCCAATTAAAATAATGGCAAAGCCTAAATAGAGAATGTACATGTTTTTCTCGTTTCTTGTTTGAAGTTTTTAAAATGATGCTTCGTTTGATGCTCATTTTATCAATATGTTTTTAAATTCAATTAGTTGTAATTTTAAAATTAATGAATTATATCCATTAAAAAAAGGCGATGCTTTAACACATCGCCTTTTGGGTTTTGCTCATAAGAACTTAATTAGGTACTTAGTTTAGTGTGTCGGAGTTTGGTGATGGGCAATTTGGATTTGATTTAAAATATGATTGCTCATATTTTTTGCCATTTCCTCTTTGGCATAATAAACCTCACCGACATTGTCACGATGAATGACTTCAGCTTCTTCTTTGCTTTCCGCACAAACCAATACTTGGATAGACGGATTCAGCATTTTGGCAATGTCGACAATTTTATGAATATCTAAAATATCCATAGGTGAAATGACCAAAAGGCGTGCGTGTTGAATATGGGCTTGAATTAAAACCCCAGGTTCTGTTGCTACACCGGATACCGCAGCGATGCCTTTTTCCCGCAAGTTTTCCACGATTTCACGGTTTTCTTCAGCAATAACCACTTTAATGTTTTCATTCATTAATTCGCGGGTAATACGACGACCGACTTCACCATGACCAATCAGCACCACCTGATCACGCAGATAATCCTGTGAGACCTCATCCGGCAACATGGCTAATGGGTCACTACTACGTTCCAGTAAACGGGCCAAATTCGAGCGCTCACGGATGAGTCGCTGAATAGGCTCGATGGCTGAAAATATAAATGAATTCAGCGTAATCGAGATTAAAGCGCCTGCCAGTATCAGATTTTGACCTTCCATTGAAAGGAGATTTAGAGATACACCTAAGGTCGCCAAAATAAATGAGAACTCACCAATCTGCGCCAAACTCGCCCCAACGGTTAATGCGGTATTGATGGGGTAGCGGAAGAACAATACCAATGCCATTGCAGCGATGGTCTTACCAATCATGATAATACCGACCACAGCTAAGACATGAAGCGGTTGTTCAATCAAGATCCGTGGATCAAACAGCATGCCGACGGAGACGAAAAACAAAATTGAAAAAATTTCACGAAGCGGAAGGGTTTCTTCTTCTGCACGGTGACTAAAGTCAGACTCTTTGACCACCATACCGGCAAAAAATGCGCCCAGCGCCATGGATACACCAAATACCTTGTAGGCACCAAAGGCAATAGACACGGCTGCTGCAACCACAGTGAGCGTGAATAATTCGCGTGAGCCTAAGCGCGCAACCACTTGCATAATCATTGGCACTAAACGTTTACCAATGATCAGCATGAAGGCAATAAAGCCAGCAACTTTGAGTAAAGTTAGACCTAAGGTTAGCCAAATATTTTCATCAGCACTGCTTTCTGTGAGCGGTTGGCCGCCAAGCAGTACGGCAGTTGCAGGCAGAAGGACCAGGACCAAAACCATCACCAAGTCTTCAACTAAGAGCCAACCCACGGCAATTTTACCATTGACGGAGTTGAGTAAGCCGCGATCACCTAAGGCTTTGAGTAGAACGACAGTACTTGCACACGACAAACTTAAGCCAAACACTAAAGCTGAACCCATGCTCCAGCCCCAAAGCATGGAAATTCCCATACCGAGTAAGGTCGCCACTGCAATTTGTAAAATGGCACCGGGGAGGGCAATACGACGGACTTGCATCAAATCATTGAGTGAAAAGTGCATACCCACGCCAAACATCAGGAACATGACACCGAGTTCGGCCAGCTGGTTAGCGAGATGGATATCGCCAACTACTCCAGGCGTATTTGGGCTAATAATAATACCGGCAATCAGATAGCCGATGAGGGGAGGAAGTCGCAGGCGCGCAGCTATATAGCCAAAAATTAAGGCAAAACCAAAGCCAACAGCAAGTAATATTATGAGTTCTACATCATGAGGCACTAAAAACTCCTTAAGCCTAAGTTAAGGGTAAAAAAGACAAGCACAAAAAGTGCCAAAAGCATTTTGAAAGTTTAGCAATTCGAATAAAAAAAATGCAAAAAAAAACGACCTAAGCAGGTCGTTTTTTTCAAAAAACTAAAATTATTTGATTTTAGCTTCTTTGAAAATTACGTGTTGACGGATTTTTGGATCAAATTTTTTGATTTCCATTTTTTCCGGCATAGTACGTTTGTTCTTAGTGGTAGTGTAGAAATAACCTGTACCAGCAGAAGAAACTAGGCGAATTTTATCACGCATGTTCGTAGCTCCTTAGATCTTTTGACCTTGAGCACGTAGGTCAGCAACAACCTTTTCGATGCCCAATTTGTCGATAATACGCATACCTTTAGTAGTTAGACGAAGACGTACGAAACGTTTTTCGCTTTCTAACCAAAAACGGTGGTGATGCAGGTTCGGCTCGAACCGGCGTTTAGTTTTGTTGTTGGCGTGTGAGACGTTGTTACCAACGACTGGACGCTTGCCGGTAACTTGGCAAACCTTAGACATGGTGTAACTCCATTGATTTAGCCAACAGCAAATCTGTATGGCCAGTCAAAAAAAACATTGAATTCATTCAAGGGGCGTTTTATATCAAAAATGCGCTTAAAAGACAAGCGATTTTGCATAAAACGAACGATCACCTAGTGTGATCGTTCATGCCTTGATCGTTTATCGAAGAAGTGTCTTCGAAATCAGTTTGTGGATCGGCTTATTGAACGGTGGAAGAATGAATTTCAAACTATAGAGTTTTGGATTCGACATCACCGAGCGTTCATGCGACAAACTGAAGAAACCTTCTGGACCATGATATTTCCCCATACCCGAAGCCCCCACACCGCCAAACGGCAGGTCATCTTGAGCAACATGGGTTAATACCGTGTTTTGTCCGAAATGTCCTGAATGGGTACGTGTTGCGACATAGTCGGCACGTGCCTGATCAAAGTCGAAATAGTATAAAGCAAGTGGACGAGGACGGCTATTAATAAAAGCAATAACCTCGTCAATTTGATCATATTCCATGATCGGAAGGATCGGACCGAATATTTCATGCTGCATAATTTGCATGTCTGGAGTGACACCTGTTAACACAGTCGGTGCAATTTTACGTACAGCATCCACATCTTCATTTTGTGGGTTAAAACTGATGATTTGTGCGCCTTGATCACGCGCATCTTCTAAATAACCTTGTAGGCGCTTGTACTGCTTGTCATTAATAATCGAAGTGTAGTCCTGATTATGGGCAATACTTGGGTACATGGCTTCAACGCACACTTTATAGTGATCTAAAAATTCAGCCGTTTTACCACGAGGTAAGAACACATAGTCAGGTGCAACACAAGTTTGACCTGCATTCCAAAGTTTACCAACCGCAAGACGCTGTGCAACATCCGCAAGGTCAATAGACGGATGAACCAATACAGGTGACTTTCCGCCTAATTCTAAAATCACCGGAACTAAATTTTCAGACGCTGCCGCCATGACGGTTTTACCGACATTGGTCGAACCAGTAAAAATCATTTTGTCGAAGGCAAGGTGACTAAACGCATCTGAAATTGGGCCACCACCATTGACGACTGCGACCAATTCTTGAGGAAATGCTTCTGCGAGAGCTTTTTCGAGTACATCACCGAATGCCGCAGAGGCACTCGAGATTTTGATCATGGCATGGTTGCCCGCAGCCAAAGCACAAATCAGTGGGCCTATAGAAAGAAGTAGTGGGTAGTTCCATGGCGTAATAATGCCGACTACACCAAGCGGTTGATATTGCACCCATGCTTTTGCAGGTTGATGAATAATTCCGACATGGCGTTTGGATGGTTTCATCCAGTCTGTCAAATGCTTGCTATAATATTTGATGTGTTCAAGACATGTGAGCAACTCACCAATCTTCGTTTCACCAATAGAACGGTTACCATAGTCTTGATTAATTGCATCAGCAAATTGATCTTGATACTTAACTAAGATACGCTTAAGCCGAGCCAAACGGTCTATACGTTCCTTCGCTGTAGGCAATGGGTAACGTAAATACGCTTGTTTCTGCTGTTCCAACATATTGTTGAGATGCTGGTGATCAAAAGAATGTGGGGTCATTGAAGTTGTTTTTGTTTGACTATTCATGTCGCACGACCATATCCCAATTAGCGATTAATTAATTTTTAGAGCAAATACTCTAAATAGTCAAGTTACTTTATGTGTTAGTGTTCTAATGCTTTGAAATAAATGGTTGTTTTAGGATGTCTCACACCAAAACCTTAAAAACGAAAGAACGTATTTTGCAGCTGAGTTTGCAGTTGTTTAATGAGCGTGGCGAGCGTTCAGTGACAACCAATCATATTGCTGCTGAACTGGGAATGAGCCCAGGTAACTTGTATTACCATTTCCGAAATAAAAGTGAAATTATTAAGGAATTAATGGAGCAATATCAGCATGAAACGCTAGAAATGTTAGCGCTTCCTGATGATCGTCAGCTTGATGCCAATGATAAAATTCGCTATTTCCAAGTGTTAAGTAGCCAATTATGGGCTTATCGCTTTTTACATCGTGATGTTTATCACTTGGTCGAAAATAATGAAGATTTCCGCAAAATGTATCCACGTTTTGCTGGTCAAGTTATGCAACAAGGGCAGAAAATTTATCGTGCTTTTGTCGATGCAGGCTTAATGCAGATGACCGATTCTGAAATTGAGGCCTTAACCATTAACTTGTGGATCGTGCTGACCAACTGGACCAACTTCCTTTATATGTCGGGCCATATTACTGACTCCAACACTTTGGAAGAAAAGTGGGTGTGGCAAGCACTGCGACAAATGGTGTTCTTAGAAGGCGCATATCTACGTGGTGAAAGCCGTGAAACCTATGAGCGACTGCTCGAAACTTTAGGGCCGTCGGACTTATTTGCAAGTCTTTCAAACGTAAAGCATCAGGTTACTGAATAAGACTATTTAGTCTGGCTTTAAAAAGCGTTAGAATACTCGGCTCTTTTTTCAATTTAACTGATTAGTGATATAAACCAACATGAATATGTCGACCGCTAACACAGCACGCTTACTCATTACCTGTGAAGATAAACCAGGGATTGTGCAAGCTGTATCGAGCTTTTTGTATCATCAGGGAGCAAATATTACCGCACTTGATCAATACGCGACTGAAGCTCAAGGGGGGCGATACTTCATGCGTGTTGAGTTTGAATTGGACAATTTACAAAGCCGTAAAGAAAGTCTAACTCAAACATTTGCGAGCAATGTTGCTGAGCGTTACAACATGCACTGGCGTTTAGCTTTAGTCAGTGATGTGAAGAAAGTCGGTATCTTGGTGTCAAAAGTTGACCATGCTTTGCTTGAGCTGTTGTGGCGTCATGCACGTGGTGGTTTGCCATGTGAAATCACCAAAGTCGTGTCTAACCACGATGCTTTACGTGAATCTGTAGAAAATTTCGGTATTCCGTTTGAAGTTGTTCCTGTGAATAAAGAAAACAAACGTGAAGCTTATGAGCAAATTGATCAGTTGATGCAAGGCAATGATTTATTGGTTCTTGCTCGTTATATGCAAATTTTAGACGAAGAATTTGTTCAAAAATGGGAAATGAAAGTGATCAACATTCACCATTCATTCCTCCCAGCCTTTGTTGGTGCGAACCCATATAAACAAGCGCATGAAAAAGGTGTGAAGTTGATTGGTGCGACAGCGCACTATGTGACTGCTGATCTTGACCAAGGGCCGATTATTGAGCAAGACGTAGAGCGTGTAAGCCACGACTTTACTGTTGAACAATTGCGTGAGTTAGGTCAGGACGTAGAACGTAATGTGCTCGCACGTGCAGTCAAATGGCATCTTGAAGATCGTATTATTGTCGATGGTAATAAAACTGTTGTATTTCAATAAAACGAGATGAATTTTTGAATAAAAGGGCATACTTTAGGTATGCCTTTTTTATATTATGATTAAAAAAAGTCATTAAATCTGACGAATTAATAGTTGCAAATGAAAACACTTCTCATTTATTATTGCCGTACTTTAATTGTGCTAACCGATGAGCATGATTGTATTTTTGACAAAATAAATGCAATCGCTTCTTCAAGGTAACTGAGTTTAATGAGTCAATCTCCCGCTCCAATGATGCAATCACCTAACCCGATGAAAAAGAAAATCATTACTGCGCTTCTCGCTGTTGTGGTAGGGCATATGGGGGTATTGTGGGCGGTCAGCAATATGAAAGCACCAGAACTTAAACCGATCGAAAAAGATCCGATTAAAGTTCGCTTTGTGAAGATTGTTGAAGAGAAAAAACCAGAACCTCCGAAGCCAAAACCAGAACCGAAGAAAGAGCCACCAAAGCCAAAAGAAGTTAAAATTGTAGATAAGCCTTTACCACCTCCACCGAAGAAAGTGGAAAAAGTGGAACAGGTGAAAAAGAAAGATGCGCCGAAACCAACTGTTGAAGCGGTCAAAAACGTACCACCAACACCTGTTGTTTCAACTGTGGTTTCTGAAACGAAAGTCGTTCGTGTTGAACCAACACCTCCGGCACCTGTTGCACCACCACCTGCGCCTCCAGCACCACCTGCGCCACCGACACCTAAAATAGTCAGCATCGGTAATGGTGTCAGTTGGGTTAAGAAACCGAATGTTCAATTTGAAGATGGTGAATTAAAAGCGTCGTGTACAGTTGAAGTTGCGATTGCTGCAAGTGCTGAAGGTAAAGTCGAATCAGCAACAATTAAAAACTCGACTTGTGGCGCTGCTGTAAACCGTAAAGTGACTGCTGCAGTGAAGCGTGCACGTTTATCCAAATATATTGATAATGGTGTGGCAACTCCGACGCGAGTTGATCAACCATTTAACTTTAAACTTAATTAAGATTCCGGCTAACCCATTAGGAGTTCGAATATGAACTTTTCAGTTTATTGGCAACATGCAGATGCAGTCAGCAAAACACTGTATTTCGTGTTACTTGCAATGTCGATTGCGACTTGGACGATCTTCGTTCTTCGTATTATGGGCACACGTCAGCTCAAGCAAGTGGCATATAACCACCTTGCAGATGCACTAAGCAAACTGAAAGCGAAATTTGCTCCTTTAGCTTTTGAACAACGTAAGGCTGTGGCAGAACAAGCGTTACTACGTCAAATTTCGGTAGAAAAAGCTAATGCTGAAAAAGGCGTATCTGTATTGGGTACGATTGCTTCAATTGCACCGTTCGTAGGTTTGTTCGGTACTGTGTGGGGTATTTTTCATGCCCTTGTAGCAGTAGGAAAAAGCGGTCAAGCGGGTCTTGCACAAGTAGCAACACCAGTCGGTGAAGCCTTGATCATGACGGGTCTTGGTTTGGCTGTGGCGATTCCTGCGGTTTTGGCTTATAACATCTGTGTTCGTTTTAACCGTACACTGTCGAATGAATTGCAAGATCAAGCGCATGGTTTATTGATTGATACTATGTTGCAACAAGAATCTGCAGCGAAGAAAGAAGACGTGAAAACTGCACAGCAAAGTTTAGCTGGAGGTCAAGCTTAATGGCTTTTCAATTGGGTGAAGACAACGATGCTGGCATGAATGAGATGAACCTCATTCCGCTCATCGATATTATGTTGGTATTGATGATCATCTTCTTGGTGACTGCGACTGTTGCCAACCCATCAATTCCATTAACCTTGCCACAAACGACTGCAGAAGTGATTGATCTGCCAACTGAAAGCGTAACCATCAGCATTAACTCAGCGGGTGATATCGCTTGGAATGGTGATATTGTCACGCTCGAAGATTTAGAAAGTCGTCTAAATACAGCTGGTCAGCAAGAACGTAAGCCTGCATTGGTATTAAAAGCCGATAAAGAATCACGTTATGACACAGTTGCACAAGTGATGTCGCGTGCGAGTGGAGCCGGACTCAGCGATATCGCCTTTGCCAGTGATAACTAAGCACTGAGCTAAGATAGAAAAAAGCGACAGAAATGTCGCTTTTTTTATATCTCTATTTTGAAAAGACGTCGTACAAATAGATCACTCAGATTTGAGTAGGTCTTGAAATTTGCTACGTAATTTCATGAGTTTAGGTGGTATTGAGAAATTACAATAGCCTTGGTTTGGGTTACGTGCAAAGAAGTTCTGATGATATTCTTCGGCAGGGTAGAAGGTCGGCATTGGACTCAGTTCAGTCACGATATTGATGCCTTCAGCTTTTAATTCTTCAATACGTTGTTCAGCAAGCTGCTTTTGTGATTCGTCCTGATAGAAAATCACTGAGCGATACTGTGTACCGACATCGTTGCCTTGACGGTTCAGCGTGGTTGGATCGTGAGTTGCGAAAAATACATCTAGCAATTGGCTAAAACTGATTTGGCTGTCATCAAAATTGATCTGAATGACTTCTGCATGTTGGGTGTTTCCCTCACAGATTTGCTCATAGCTCGGATGCTGAGTAACTCCCCCTGCATAACCACTGACGACTGTTTGCACGCCCTTTAGTTGTAGAAAAACTGCTTCTACACACCAAAAGCACCCACCACCAAATACCGCTTGTTGCATAGTGAAATCCTATCTTGTTCCCTGATGTTTAATATGGGGTTATAGCTAAAAACTGCAATGTACGTCTGTATACTAATCACAAGTTTATGTGCATTAAATGTCTCTGGCATGACTGAACAGTGAATAAAAAAGTCTGCCGAAGCAGACGTTTTTAACGATTTAACGCGGTTAAACAGCGCTTTCATATTGAATTAATAAATTGCCGTGACGGTCTAGCAATTTCAAGGTCTTTCCAAAAACTTGATAATGCGTTACCTTTTCGAGTGCTGCATGGTACTGTCGCTCTAGCCCATTGTTATTGAGACAAGCCATTTGTGTTGCAGCAATCGGGCCAAACGTTATGGTGTCTTTGCCAGCATTATAGCCACCCATTATACGATTACAGCCGTCTGCACCTGAGACACGTTTTGAAGCCGCATCGAATTGAATACTTGGAATATTCTGCGCATTGGGTGCTGTTTTGATTGGAGTGTTGCCAATCTGAGTGGCAATCCAAGTACGATTCTGTAATAGGTTTAAATTTTCAGTTATGGTGTTGTCTTGTGCAGGCATGCTTTCACAGCCTGTCACCACTAAAGTTGAAACCAAAGTTGCAGCAACAAATATTTGTTTTAGCATCGGAATTTCCCCGTGGAAGCATTTCAACTATCTAAGCAAATATCGCACAGATAAGCTAGCCATATTTGTATCATTATTTAAGAATTACAATTGATTGGCGCTTGGATTTGAATGTGAATGCGGCAAACCTTGTCGAATTAATTTGGAATATTGTTCACTGCTCAGTTGCTTGATTTGAGAGACACGAGGGTTAACATGAGCTTTTTGATACCATGTTTTCATATCCCAATTTTGGTCTATGGCATGAAGGTCATGCAAATAATTCGGCAAATAACCCGATGCAAATAAGCGGTAATCGGTTGGAAGTTGATGTTTGGAAACGGCTTGAATCATGTCAAACACTAGTGTTGTACAATTACTGGTGAGCGTGTTGTACCATTTAGGTTGAGTCCGCAGTTCATCGGCTTTATGGAGATATTCTACAAACAGCGCTTGCATTTCAGATTTTGGCATGTTTACGGGGAAGAAATAGACCTGTTCACCACGTGTATTGCTACGAGTATAGATGATATCTTTTTCATCTGATGCAATGAGGCTCAGTTCATATTTACGGAAAAAACCACCAATTGCAGAGAATTCTTCATTTTTCTCTTTGCGAATTTCAATCGAAAATGTCAGCGGTGGTCTGTCAGCAAAATCAAAACTGACCAGTGTATGGGCAATTTGCGGCCCCATCCAATACGAGGTAATGATGTTGACGCCATTGATTTGACTCAGGTCATATTGGCGGGTTTCCCAGTGCGGGGTATAGCTGCCATCGGCATGCCAGTCGAAATTACGCACATTGTGCAAGGTGACCAGATTGCCTTGCTTTTCATAATGTAGAATTTCTGCCACTTCAGGATTCCATTCACGATCTTGGCGTGCTTCCATGCCAAAATACCAAAATAGACCACAGATAAAGCCCACAATATAAATCAAGACATCTTTACGACGGCTAAAAAAGTGTTGGGTAATATAGATGCCTAAAATGCTAAGAGCAAAAGCGATCCAGATCCCAATGATAATGCGGCTGCCTAACCAGCCTGCCGGTTGCTGTATCCACAGGGCGGCACAGAGCCAAATCGAAGAACAGAGGACAAACACACTAAATAGAGCATGAAGAATACTTCGCCCTATTTTTTTGAACATTGCTCGTTGGTCACTCTGTTGCATATTTTTCTTTTAGCTTAAGATTTTTCTTTATTTTCGGTAAGTTGCGAACTCAAAAGCAATCCCAGTTTTGTCGTCGATGTGTTGTTCTGATGCCACTTTTTGAAAGTCCGCAGGAATTTCAGGATAATGCGCATCACCTTGAACATCGAGTTCAACATGTGTGAGTTCTAAACGGTCTGCGATGCCGATGGTTTGCTTAAAAATTTCACCACCACCAATAATAAACAAACTCGTTGGTTTTTCTGAACTCGCGACATCAGCAACAGCTTGCGTTAACGCCTCATCGATACTATATGCGACTTTGGTGCCTTCAAATGACCAATTGCTATCTCGTGTAATGACCCAATTGACACGCTTCGGTAGGGTACGTCCCATAGACTCTAAGGTTTTGCGTCCCATAACCACCACACCACCTTGGGTGATGGCTTTAAAGTGTTGTAAATCTGCAGAAATATGCCACGGCAAATCATTCCCTTTACCAATGCAGCGCTGCTGATCCATAGCGACAACGTGCACGATTTCTAAATTTTGAAATGCCATAGTTTGAACTCAAATAGCCGAAATATTTGCCGTCTATTAGAATGCAAAATCCCGCTTGAGGTAAAGCGGGATTTTGCTTTTCACTTGGGATTTCTAAAAATTAAACAGCAACAGGGGCTTTAATCGCAGGATGTGATTCATAACCTACAATTTCAATATCTTCAAATTTAAAATCGAAAAGATCGGTGATTTCAGGATTGAGTTTTAATTGGCACAGACCCATTGGTTCACGTGTCAGTTGCAACTGCGCTTGTTCGAAATGGTTGGCATACAAATGTGTATCCCCACCGGTCCAAACGAAGTCGCCCACACCAAGACCACAAACTTGCGCAATCATGTGTGTTAACAGGGCATAGCTGGCAATGTTAAACGGCACACCCAAAAAAACGTCAGCACTACGTTGATATAATTGGCAGGATAATTTTCCGTTTTGGACAAAAAATTGAAACAAGGTATGGCATGGTGGCAATGCAACATTACCTGCCTCATTTGGGTTCCAACCAGACACGATTAGACGACGAGAGTTAGGATTGGTTTTGATTTCATTGACCAACCATTTAATTTGGTCAAAACCATCTTGTTCATATAGGCCATCGGCTTTTTTGGTTGCACCGAAATTACGCCATTGATGACCGTAAACAGGACCTAATTCGCCGGCAGGACGACCGAAGCGTGCAGTTTGTTCTGCTGTAGACCATTCATCCCAAATCGAGACTTTATTGTCTTGCAAATATTGAACATTGGTATCGCCTTTAAGGAACCATAACAGTTCAATCACGATAGAGCGGAAATGAACTTTCTTGGTGGTGAGTAAAGGGAAACCTTGAGAAAGATCGAAGCGCATTTGATGACCAAATACAGAACGTGTTCCCGTACCCGTACGGTCGCCCTTGTCGCCGCCGTTGTCGAGAATGTGTTGTAAAAGGTCTAAATACTGGCGCATGTCTCTCTCATAATTTGCTAAATTTCTTGTGGCACATATTAGCTTGTTTTGCGTGAGGAAGGAACTGCGATGGGTACTTGAATATGGTCAGGTTTAAAAAATCAAAATCATACGGTGTTTATTGGGTGATGAGAAAATTTTGCAGGCAACAAGCGCTGGATTTTCTGAGTTGAAGACGCCTATTAATAACAATTACATCAAGTGTTAACGAGACTATATGTCTGTTCAATCAAGCACGAGCTTAGAAGACTTAAGCTCTATTGTTTACATATTAAGCGATGTTACATTCGCAGCGTTGAAAAAAAATACAGATAAGTTTGATTAAAAAATAAACGTGATTTTTCTCATTGTGAAGAGATGATTTTGGGCTATTATTTCTGAATAAGAGTTTGATATCAAAAATAAATATATTTGAATTAAAAATAGACGGTTGTATTTAAATGTGAAGATTTGTTTAAGAAATCTTACATTTTTTACATGAAAAAACATGATTTACGCGGTACTATCACCCTCGTTAAAATTTTTGAATGCCTAAATATAGGCGGGAGTGTGGGTTAAAGAATGGCTTATGATCACAATGTAAACTTGAGTGAAGTGCATGCTCCAGTTCAGGCAAATATCATAATTCGTTCTCAGGCGAGTAAAAATACGGGCAAGTCCAATACCACTCAAAAAGCAGCGACTAAAAATGTGGTATCCCGCAATGGTCAGCGTATCGATATCGATCGTTTGACTGGATTTTTACAAGGCATTACCCGCCAAAGAAGTACTCAGAAATGTGCCCGCAGTGTTCGTTTAGCACTTGAGTCCGCAGGGGCACGTTTTAACGGTCACCCCGTTGCCGCAGCAGACTGGGGCAGCACATTACAAAAAATTGGTTATCAAAAAATTAATTTAGCGTTTGATCGACCAAAGAAAGGCGATATCTATATTATCGACCGCAATCAAAGTAGCCGTTATGGTCATATCGCAGCATATTCAGGTAAGGATTGGGTGTCTGATTATCGTCAAGCGGGTTATGCGGTCTATCGAACTCCAAATGTGAAATACAGCTATTACCGCTTAGCGGATTAACAGTCCTTCAGTGAAAAAAGGTTAGTCTTCAAACCTTTTTGCACGCTGACTGTAGATCGAGACGATAAATAATCCAATTGCAGCAAAGCCCACACATTGCAGCGCTAAAATCCAGCGTTGCTCATTGGGTAGAAAATAAATTAAGCACACTAAACATAAAATTGGCAAACTAGCCAAACCGCATTTTAATGACGGAGACAGTGTTTTTAGTTTGTCTTGTCTGAGCTTATAAAGCAGATCAATCATCAAACCAATCGCTAAACTGAAGCCCGCAAAGCGGGGATCTAGTTGTTTTTGTTCAGCGCATAGAAAAATAAGCACACAGGTACTGATACAAATGAAGAGCTTGATTTGTCGGTTACAGCGCTCAGAGTACCAAAACGTCAGCATTTAAACTTTACCTTCGGGCGAAGTGTTCTCGTTTTTATTCAGCAGTGAAATCGGGGAGAGCAGGCAGATCGCCAAAGCCATAAAGCCAATGCCTTGAGCACCCGGGATCAGAATTTCACCCTTATTCATGTTGATAAAAACCAATGCTAACAGCAGTGCAATCGGAATCCACGTCAATAAACGATAGAGTAAACCAGTTGGGTTTTTTGCTGCAAAATGAATCTTGCAATAACGACAAATCAGGAAAATCACGCCTGTACCCATGAACATGAGAATGGCTTGAAGTGTTAAGGGTTCCATCCAATACAGAACACCGGTCAGTACGACCATCGCAATAAAAAATAGGATTTTTTTAAGTACAGAAACGCTGGGGTTAAACCAAAATTCAAGCATGGATCGATAGTTTAAAAATAAGCTGAATAAACTTTAGCACAGATCAGTTGTCTAATTCAGTCACTTCATGTGCAGTAAATGCGTATGAAGGAATAAATTTCAGCGCATAAAAAAGCGAGGCCTAAACCTCGCTTGCTTAAAGATATTTAGAAAATATTAATGATTCTTTTGTGGACCCCAGTCATAGATTTTTTTCTGGTAGGCATACCACATCATCCATAGTCCAATCAGAATCATCGGAACTGTCAGGAACTGACCTTTACTCATCCATCCGATGAACAGTTGACCATTGTCCGGCTCACGGAAGAATTCAACGGTGAAGCGTGCGATACCATATCCGATGAGGAACAAGGCTGAAACGGCATAACGTGGACGAGGTTTTGAACTAAACCACCACAGCACAATAAACAGAATCAAACCTTCACAGAGTGCTTGATAAAGCTGCGACGGATGGCGCACCAACTGAAGTGGATCGGTTGGGAAGATCATACCGAAAGCAAAATTTGGGTCAGTCACTGCACGACCATATAGTTCGCCACCAATAAAGTTCCCAATACGACCAAACATTAAGCCTGTTGGAACGCAAGGTGCAATAAAGTCGAGGGTCTGGAACCAAGTCATTTTATATTTCTTGCACCACAGTAACATGGCAATCATGACCCCAAGGAAACCGCCATGGAAGCTCATGCCGCCTGTCCAAACTTGGAATAGCCACAGTGGGTTGGCAAGGAACTGATCGAAACCATAAAAGAAGACATAGCCAAAGCGTCCACCAATCACGACACCTAATGCACCATAGAAAATCAGGTCAGAGACCATTTCTGCGTTCCAGCCGTCACGTTGTTTTGCGCGGTAGCTTGCCAAGCCCCATGCAAATAAAAAGGCCAATAAATACATCAGACCATACCAGTGAACTTGTAGTGGCCCCAGTGATATCGCCACAGGGTCGATATTTGGATATGTCAGCATTGCTGTTCCTTGTCATTATGTTTTGCACAGATTTTAGCTTAATGTGCTGAAAAATGTTGTACATTCAATGTGTAAAGATATTGAGAGTTGAATATGTGCATTGTGGCTTTTGCTTGGCAGGTCTTGGATGACATGCCACTCTGCCTGATTTCGAATCGTGATGAGTTTTATCATCGACCGACGGCAGGCCTAAAGCAATGGGTAGATAGTCCGATTATTGCAGGGCAGGACTTACAGTCTGGTGGAACATGGATGGGGATAACCGCTCAAGGGCGTTGGGCGATTGTGACCAATTTTCGTGATGGTCGTGATCAGACCACATATCCCACTTCACGTGGCGCTTTGATTCAGCAATTTTTAGAATCTGAGCAAACGCCCATTCGTTTTGCGCAAGCACTTGAACAAATCCAATGTAATTATGCTGGCTTTAATTTATTCGTTGGCGATGCCACTCAAGCCGTTTATATGAGTAATCGCGGTGAAGCGCCACAAGTCTTAGCCAAAGGGGTGTATGTCACATCTAATGGTTTAATGACTGAACATTGGGAAAAGACTCGACATTTGCGTAAACGTTTCACGCAAGAATTTTTGCCGATGCTACAAAGCCAGCAACCACAGGCGGACATAGATGCCGCTGCGTGGGATATTTTGGAAGATGAACGTAAAATCATTCCAGCGCTGCTACCCAATACTGGGATTCAGACAGAGATGGAACATTTGCTGTCTTCAACCTTTATTCAAAGTCCGGTGTATGGCACCCGCTGTTCAAATTTATTGTGTATGCGGGATTCACAGTGGCATTGGCAAGAAAAACAGCAGCAGGGTGAGCAACAAGGACAGATCACCCAGATAGAAGTGCATTTAAAGCCATAAAAAAAGCCGACGATTCGTCGGCTTTTTTTTAAAAGGTGTTTTATGCGGTTTTTTGTGTTGGCTGAGCTTGTTCTACCGCTTCACCAGCAATCACTCCACCATCTTTACGGGTGATGACAACGGTCGCTGAGCGAGGACGTGAGGTCGCTGCAGCATTGGTTTGTGATGCCGGCCAGTGGCTGGTCGGTTCAGCATAGGATGCTGAATCTTCACCGGGATGTTGCACATTGATAAAAATCGCTTTGTAGTCAGGTGTCATCGTCACACCTGTGATTTCACATTCTTTAGGTCCAGTCAGGAAGCGACGTAAGTTTTCATCATTCAGTTTTGCACCCACAATGGTTTCTTGACCCGATGATGTCGTGGCTTTTGTACCATCACCGACTTGACCCGGAAGCGCAGCAAGCATCATACAGTTGGTGGTATCAGTATAAGCACCGTCATCGGTTTGAATCCATAACACACCACGTGGGTCGAACCACATCCCATCAGGTGATGACAAGTCATTGTTGTCATTTAGACCAGATAAGTTAATGTTGCTCGCCATTTTTGCTTCAGCACCAAACAGGTAAATATCCCAAGTAAAGCTGAGTGCTGTGGTTGTATCCCCATCTTCACGGAAACGGATAATATGACCGTTGACGTTGCCTTTACCACCTTCAGGGTCGATGTAGTTACGAGGGTTGGCAGCATCTAGTGCATGCGTCGTACCACGGTTAGAGTTATTGGTGAGGGTCACATAGACTTCACCATTGTCTGGATGCACAGCGACCCATTCAGGACGGTCCATTTTGGTAGCACCGACAGCATCTGCGGCAAGACGTGCGAAGGTCAGCACATCTGCTTGTGAGCTAAAAGGATACACGCTGTTGCTTTGGTTTAAACCATTGACGTTATAGCTCAATTCAATCCATTGACCTTTGCCGTCGTTGTTAAATTTGGCAACGTATAACTTACCGTTGTTCATGTATTTGTCGCCCGCGGCATAGCCACCGTTGACATCTTTTTTATTCCATTTTTGGTCGGATACAAATTTATAGATGTATTCACCGCGCGAGTCATCGCCCATGTAAAACGCAAGGTTGTCATCTTCACGCAAGCGACTTGCACGGCAGTCTTCATGTGCAAAGCGACCCAGTGCAGTACGTTTTACTGGGTTTTCACGGCGGTCAAATGGATCGATTTCGACAATCCAACCAAAGGTGTTTGGACCATTACGATAATCTTCTGCTGCCTGAGTACCGGTAACATTCGCCGACCAACGGTCATATAAATCTTGAGACTCATTACTTCCAATCGCTGTTTCCCAACCATAGCGCGAGTTCGCACCCGCTTTTAGGCCATAACGGTTGAGTGCCACAATTTCAGCAGGACTACGTTTGGCATCATCGTCTTTTGCACGAGCGAAGTAACCAATGAAGTTTTCTTCTGTTGTCAGGTAAGTGCCCCAAGGGGTATAGCCATTACCGCAGTTGTTGTGTGTACCACGGGTTTGTTGACCATTGGCTGAAAACTTTGTACTGACTAAGCTTGAGCCTGCAACAGGGCCTTTAAAGTCCATTACGGTCGATGCGGTAATACGACGGTTAAATGGAGAGTTTTGTACCAGTTTAACGGCTTGAGTCTTGCTGTCTTTTTCAATTTGAATCACAGAAACACCGTGTGCATTGACTTCACGGATGACTTCATCTTCAGGGCGACGACCTTCCACTTTGGTTGGGCCTTGCGGGTGCAAGAAGGTCGGGTTGATGTATTCATGATTCATTACCAACAAACCTTGGTCAGACTGCTTGGCATCATAACGTCCAGAGGTGGTATTTAAACCAAAGAAGCTCATACCGTCATGGCAGTCACCAGAGCGGAATTGGAAGCTCGGGCCAGAAGGAACATTGTTATCATCCCACGCTGGGTATGCAGGGTTAATCGAGTCACCCATCGCATATAGCACATGCGCTTGATAGCCTTCAGGAACAGTCACAATATCGTCTAAATTTTTTTTCACCGGTGTGAAATTGAACTTGGTCGGTTTTTGATTTGGATCGGTTACAGGTGGTTTGGTATTGCTATTTGAATCTGAGTCATTGTCATCATTACACCCCGTTAATGAAGATGCCAATGCAAGTGCGACTGCACCACTCGCAGTCTTGGTAATCAAGCTACGACGGCTGATGCGCTGTTCTAAAATGTCACGAAAATGAAGGTTATCCGAAGTGTTGTTATCAAGTTCTTGATCTTCGTTATATGGCATGTTTGTCATGAATTTAAATCCTGGCAAAGGTGTGCTGGGTAAAAGTTGATCACATAAAACTATCGATAAAATATGACAATGCTTTGAAGCTAATGTTGCAAACTGATGAAATAGGCGTTTGGCTTTCACGGCGTGAAAATTGCAAAACATTAAGATGGGCGCATAAAAAAAGAGGCTATCTCAGCCTCTTAGGTGTAAAACTCACCAAAATTGTCGAAACATATGTCTATTTAAGTTGCAGATGCACGTCGTTTTTCAATCAGCTTGCCAAAGAACAAACCCAGCTCAAACAGCATCCACATGGGAATGGCCAACATGATCATCGAAAGCGCATCGGGTGGAGTGGCAAACATGGCGACAAAAAAACAGCCGACGATAATAAAACGACGCTTCTCCACCAAGGTTTGAGTAGACACCACCCCGATCAAAATCAAAATTAACGTGATGATAGGAATTTCAAAGGTCAGTCCAAACACCAAAAATAGCTTTAAGCAGAAACTTAAATAACTATTGATGTCAGTCATAGGGGCGACTGTTTCAGGGGAAACACTCATAAAAAAATGCAGGATGGATGGCAGGGCAACCCAATAGGCAAAGGCAATACCGGCATAGAAGAGGACGATACTGCCGAATAATAAGGGCATCGCCAAATGCCGCTCTTTTTCATACAGTGCAGGTTTGATGAAGGCCCAAAGTTGATAAATCACGAAGGGCATCGCGAGCATTAGCGCGACAAAGAAATTCAGCTTAAACGGCGCCATAAAGGTGGCGGTCACATCCGTTGCAATCATGGATGAGTTCATCGGCAACTGCGCACGCAGTGGCTCTGACATCAATTGATAGCTTTGATTGGCAAAGGGTAGTAAACAAAAGAACAGAATCAAAATAAGTCCTGTAATTTTGATCAAATGCCGACGCAAAATCACCAAATGTTTGGTGATCGGCATTTCTTCCAAATCAGGCACAGTGTTCTGTGAATTATTCAGTGAAAGATCTGTCATACGGCCACCTGATATTCTGCTAATGCGTCGGTCGAACTTAATACAGGAGCTTGATCTGTTTTAATTTCGTGCTTTTTTTTCATTTGGGGGGTAACCACGGCAAAGATCGTGATCTGACCACGTTCGATGTACTGATAACGTGGGGATAAATTTTTATTGTCTGGTAGGACTGCTTCTTGTTGTTTTTGCGCAGTCTGTTCTATGGGGTGTTGCGTTTGTTGCAATTCATTCATCTGAGCCTGCATACGCGCTTCGAGCTGTTGAATACGTTGCATTTCTTTTTGCATTTCTTCACGAAGTTCGGACATGCGAAGTTCACGATCAATGTCTGTTTGCACGTTACTGATCAGTCGTTTAACTTTCCCGTACCATTTACCTGCAAAGCGGATACCTTCAGGCAGTTTTTCCGGGCCGAGTACGATCAGCGCAATAATGCTGAACACCAGTAATTCGCTAATACCAATATTAAGCATTATGACAACTCCTTAGCTTTGAACTGAGGAATTGGTTTTATTTTGAGCTTCATGCTCTAGCGTGCGAGGCTCATTAAGCTGTGTATTTGCTGCGTCTTCATCACGCATCGATTTTTTGAAATCTTTGACCGCGCCGCCGACATCTTTGCCCAAGTTTTTTAGTTTTGATGTACCAAAGAGTAAAATCACCACAATTGCAAAAATCAGTACATGCCAAATCGATAGTCCAGCCATCTTGTTATCCTCTTGTTGGTCTGCACAACATTTCAGCAGTTGTAGATGACAGTGAAGTGACCAAGATGTTGCAGTTTAAAGACAGCCGCGAAGCTTATGTTCAGTGTTACTATGCATGGATTGAGCAGTGAGGGTGGTGTAGTGGCGTTTCTTCTTCCGATATTGGGTTTTTTAAGTGGCCTCGGATTAGCATCATTATCAGGAACCGCATCGCTCAAATCGATTTTCTCTAGCTTACTTGCACGCTGTTTTATTCCAGCCGTAATCATCTACAACATGGTGTTCTATCAAGCAGGCAGTTTAGCGCTCATGCTCTTTAGCTTTAGTGTTGCCGTGCTGATGTTTTATTTATTTCGCTGGCTGTTAAAAGATAGTTTACGTGCCTTGTGTGTCAGTTATTTGAACTTAGCTTGGCTGGGTTTTCCTTTTGCCTTAGCACTGTTCGGCCCTGAAATTAGTGCAGCGATGGTGGCTCTGTATGTCGGTGGCTCTATCTTTGGCAATATGTGGGCCGTGACAGCCGTCAGTTCAGCCCAACTCCCATGGTCGAGCGTGATTCAAAAAGTGGCGATGTCACCGCCTGTATTTGCCTTGATGATTGCAGGCGTCTGTCGAATAGTTGGACTACAACATTTAGAAGAACATCAGATCTTAGATTGGCTGTATCAGGCTGCAAAAATTGGAATGAGTTTCACGGGGATGTGTGTCTTAGGCATGTGGCTGCGTCAAACCAAGGTGCAGTGGCGTGATCTGATGAACAGTAGTCGTATTTATGCGATGAAACTCACCGTCGGTGCGGTGATCTGTAGTTTGAGTTATGCCTTTCTTCCGATTCCTCAGATCGAGAAATATATTGGGGTGATGTTTATGCTGTTCTGCTTACCCCCTGCAGCCAATATTGTGGCTTTAGAAACGCATTATCAAGGAACAGGAACTTCGGCACGTTATATTGCTTCAGGCACGATTATGAGCTGCATCGTAGTCAGTTTTTATGGGTTAATTTTGCATCTTTTTTCGCTTTAATATGAAAAGTGAATTATAGATGCCCACAAAGGGTGACTACTTAAGCTGTTTGCGAATCTGCCAATCACGCACGAGGGCATATATCATCGCGATACCTATCAGGCCTGGAAATCCAACCTGACCTTGCGACAGATTAAGCATGATCGACAGTACGATCAACACTGCAAAAATAACGTAAGTGGTACGAAAGCCAGAGGTGAGCGGGTAGGTTAGTTGCGCATGGCAATGAGGGCAGCTTAGTTTTTGAAAACCAAGAAATGAGCGTGTTGGGATTTCAGTTGAAGTGTGATGGCAAGCGTTGCATATGATCTGTATCGGTTGAAGTGCCATAATTATTCTATTTTTATTCAGGGATTGGAGTTAATCTTTGGCATTAAGATTAACTCCAATTCAAATTATTTCAAACTTGCTTTAAATAATTTCATCGCCTGACCACGATGGCTGATTTTATTTTTTTCTTCTTTTGATAATTCAGCGCTAGAAACGTTTAGTTCAGGCAGCCAAAACAGTGGGTCATAGCCAAAGCCATTTTCACCACGTGCTGCTTCCATCACTTCACCGCGCCAAACCCCTTGGAAAATTTGTGGGAGTGGGTCTTCTGCATGTTGGACCAAAGCCAAGACACATACAAACATACCTTCGATGGCTTCACCCTCTTTACGGAGTGGTTTGAGGTCAGCAAGCAACTTGGCATTGTTAGCGGCATCATTGCCATGTTCACCTGCATAGCGCGCAGAGTAAATCCCTGGTGCGCCACCGAGTACAGGAACGCAAATGCCAGAATCATCTGCAATGGCTGGCTTGCCTGAAATTTTCGATGCGTGGCGCGCTTTGATAATGGCATTTTCAACAAAGCTTAGACCGTCTTCGATGGCATCTTCAATGTTCAACTGACCTTGTGGAATCACTTCAACAGGAAGATTAAGCTCGGCAAACATTTTTTCAAATTCTGCAATTTTACCTTTGTTGTTGCTCGCCAGAACCAAAGTGCCTTGAGATAACCAATTAGATGAAGCCATGCAGAATCGCTCTTTATGTTGAATATTGAAAAGTATTTTAACGGATTTAACGTATCTGGTTGAAGTTAAATGCGCTTTAGACTCCTATTACTGTAATACCATCAATTTTGTTGATTTGAATGTTTTTTAAAAATCCAATGACTTGGTTAATCATAGTGATTACTTTAGTTTTATATTTAGGGAATTTCTTCCTAAAATTTTTTGTTTCTTTTTTAAAGAGAAGCTGAACATTATCTTTATAAGTTAAAAATTTTTTTTCATTTAGATAGTTTTTATAATGATTCAGCCTTTCAATAATTGTAGTGATTTTTTCAGGATAAACATAAGTTGGTCCCCAGTGTGACCAAGGGCTTTCATGTTCAAAGAAGAATTTTTCGATAAGTGAAAAAGCTAGTTCATCAATAACGATAGAGTTTTGCAAGTTTGGATTTTGATCAAGGTTAAAAGGAATAATCTGTATGTTTAATCCAGAATAATATCCACTTGAATATTGAATGACTTCAAAATTTATTTTCATGTATTGCCCTTATAATTTTAAAAATATGGGTTGTTTTAGAAGTATATATTTAATAAAAAAGCACCCGAAGGTGCTTTTTAAGATTCAAAAACTTATTGTGCTTGAATCCATTTGTCTGCACGGTCACGTGCTTGACGAATTTGGTCTTGGCTTAAGTTGGCTGCCAATGCCGTTTTCTTACCTTCAGACAAGCTGATCACTTTGTTGTCGAGCATGCCATCACGAGTAGAAAGCTCATACCATTGGTATGCACCCATATAGTTTTTCTTTTGCTCTTCCATCATGGCTAAGTTAAAGCTTGCACGGTTATCACCACGGCTGGCTGCTTTTTCGAAATATTGACGAGCAAGCGCTTCATCTTTTTTAGTCCCAATGCCATCTGCGAGCATACGACCTACATTGAGCTGTGCCGCAGATAAACCTTGATCAGCAGCAGCCTTGTACCATGCAAAAGCTTGACGTTCATCTTTTGCAACGTCTTTACCTTGTTGATATTTAGTGCCTAAGTAAAACTGAGCACCGGGCTGACCTGCTTTAGCAGCTTTACTTAAGCTGTGAATATCCATAATTGAATATTGTGCAGCTTGGCTAGAAACTGAAGTTGATGGAGCAACATAATCCGCATGGGCTTGTATGCTAAAAAGTCCAATCAGTAGCGTCGTGCTTAATAATAATTTTTTCATAGAGCGCTCACTCGATAAATTGCGACTTCACCAAATAGATTTGGGAGACGTTTACTCAGTAAACTGTCTTGTTGATCCCCATTCACGGCAAGTCGGTTAATAATCCGGATGTTATTTTCAGCACACAGCGCTTCAAAATCACGGAAAGTACATAAATGAATATTGGGCGTGTTATACCACATATAGGGTAACGCGTCTGAAACAGGCATCATTCCTTTTAATGCAAGGAAAGAACGAGTCTTCCAATGTGCAAAGTTTGGAAAGGTAATAATAGCCTGTTTCCCCACACGCACCATGTCTCTTAAGAGAACGTCTGGTGCATCTACAGCTTGCAAGGCTTGTGCCATAACCACATAGTCAAAAGACTGGTCGGCAAAGCGACTTAAACCTAAGTTCAAGTCCTGTTGGATGATATTTAACCCGCGACTGACTGCAATTGCAATCTTTTCTTGATCAATTTCTAAGCCATATGCACGAATATTGTGCTTTTTGCTCATATGTGCAAGCAGTTCACCGTCACCACACCCTAAATCGAGTACGCTTGAATCTGGTTTAATCCAACGTTCAGCCAGTTGATGATCAATACGCATTAGTTGGTCTCCTTCGGTGTTTCTTGCAGGTGTTTTACACCGCCTAGGAATGCACGTAAGCTTTTCACATATAACGGAATCGGGAACAAGAAAGAGTCATGGCCTTGTTCAGCATCAATATCCACATAGCTCACAGGCTTATGATTGCTAATTAATGCATCTACAATTTCTTGCGAACGAGCAGGGGCAAAACGCCAGTCCGTTGTAAACGAAACAACTAAAAATTGACACTTGGTTTTAGACATCGCGGTTTTTAATGATTGCTCATATTCACGTGATGGATCGAAATAATCTAAAGCCTTGGTCATGATCAAATAGGTATTGGCATCAAAGTTACGGCTAAATTGCTCACCTTGATAACGCAAATAACTTTCGACTTGGAATTCGACGTCAAAGCCATACATAAATTTACCTGACTTTAAGTCACGGCCAAATTTTTGTTTCATGGCTTCTTCAGAGAGGTAAGTGATATGACCGACCATACGGGCCAAGATCAAACCTCGCTTAGGATAACTATCATTTTCTAAATAGCGACCATCATGGAAATCAGGGTCAGACAAAATCGACTGACGCGCCACTTCGTTAAAGGCAATGTTTTGCGCAGACAGTTTTGGTGTACTCGCAATAATCACGCACTTTTGTAAACGATCTGGATAGTCCACAGACCATTGTAGAGCTTGCATGCCCCCTAAAGAGCCGCCAATCACCGCATACCACTGCTGAATTTCTAAACGATCAGACAACATGGCTTGGGTTTTGACCCAGTCACGGACAGTCACTAATGGGAAATCAGGACCATAAGGACGATTGTCATTTTCAGGATTTGGAGAGGTCGGTCCAGTAGAACCGCTACAGCCGCCAATATTATTTAGTGCTACGACAAAGAATTTTGACGTATCAATGGCTTTGCCTGGTCCAATACATGCGTCCCACCAGCCCGGCTTACGGTCATCTTCATGATGATAACCTGCAGCATGGTGATGGCCTGACAGTGCATGACAAATCAAAATTGCATTGGATTTGTCCGCATTCAGTTCGCCATAAGTTTCAACCATGAGCTCAAAACGTGGGAGTATGCGATCGCATTCGAGCTCTAACGGCTCTTCAAAAATAAACTTTTGTGGGGTAACTAAGCCCACTGAGTCAGCTGGAAAAGACACAGGAATAATTCGCCTTAAATCTTTAGTATGAATAATAAAAGGATACCACTTGAGGGTATCCTTCTAAAGTCATTTTATTGCTATTTGATATTTATAGCATTGAATTAGACTGCAGCAGCAATCACTTGTTCAGTACTTAAAACACCTTGTTCAATTAAACGGTTCGTGCTGGCAATAATCGCTTCGATGGATGCAGTCACGATGTTGTCATGTACACCTGCGCCGAATGCAGACTTGCCTGTGCCTTTCACTTGAAGCTCAATCAACGCCAATGCTTTGGCATGCGCACCGGAACTGATGCTACGTTCTTCATAGTTCAAGACATCAATCGGCAACTGCAATGCATTTAAGATAGCTGAGATTGGACCGTTGCCTTCACCGCGCAATTGCTGGATCTCACCGTTCACTTCGACATCAAGCTCAATGACTTGCTTGCCATTTTCATCATGTAAGCGGTAGTTTTTCGCCGCATAATGCGTGTCTTTGGCAGCAACATAGGTGTCTTTAAATAAAGACCAGATTGCTTGCGCAGAAATCTCGGTACCGTCTTCATCTGTTTTTTGCTGTACGATTTGCGAGAATTCAATTTGAATACGGCGAGGCAACACCACGTTGTAATTTGATTCTAACAAGTACGCAATACCGCCTTTACCAGACTGTGAGTTGACACGAATCACGGCATCATAGTCGCGGCCCAAGTCTTTCGGGTCGATTGGCAAATAAGGCATATCCCACATTTCTTCGTTCTTTTGGAACTCGAAACCTTTTTTAATGGCATCTTGGTGCGAACCTGAGAACGCGGTGAAGACCAAATCACCAGCATACGGATGACGAGGGTGTACCGGCAAGCCTGTGCATTCTTCAATGGTTGAAATGATTTCGTTAATGTTTGAGAAATCTAAGTTTGGTGCAACACCTTGGGTATACATGTTCAATGCAATCGCTGCAACATCGACGTTACCTGTACGTTCACCGTTACCAAACACACAACCTTCGACGCGATCAGCACCAGCCATAATCGCCAACTCAGAAGCGGCAATACCACAGCCACGGTCGTTATGACAGTGTACAGAAATGATTACACCGTCACGGCGTTGAATGTTGCGGTGCATCCATTCCACTTGGTCGGCATAGACGTTCGGACCTGAAACTTCAACCGTTGCAGGCAAGTTTAAAATCACTTTGTTCTCTGGAGAAGCTTCCCAAATTTCAGTGACCGCATCACAGACATCTTTAGCCACTTCTAATTCTGTTGCAGTAAAACACTCTGGACTGTATTGGAATACAAATTCAGTTTCAGGCTGTTTTGCAGCGTATTCTTTGACTTTCGTTGCAGCGTTAATCGCTAATTGTTTTGCACCAGCAACGTCAACATTCAACACTTTATTGCGGAAAGTTGGAGAGTTTGAGTTGTAGATATGCACGATGGCACGTTTTGCACCTTGTAAAGATTCAAATGTACGTTGAATCAAATGATCACGTGCTTGAACCAAAACTTCGATGTACACATCATCAGGAATATGACCGCCTTCGATCAACAAACGCGTGAAATCAAAGTCGATTTGTGATGCAGAAGGGAAGCCGATTTCAATGTGTTTGAAACCAATTTTCACAAGCATTTGGAACATTTTGAACTTTTGTTCAATGTTCATTGGCTCGAAGATCGCTTGGTTACCGTCACGAAGGTCGGTACTCATCCAGATCGGCGCTTTATTGATTTCGTTATTTGGCCATTGACGGTCTGGTAAGTCTACACGTTGGTACATGCGACGGTATTTTTTGCTTGGATCTGCCAACATCATGTGAAAACTCCTTATAGCACCGTGGATAAATGTCGTGGATAAACGGCAAGGTACTACTTATATAGATTGTGTCTATTCTAGCAATTTACAAGTTTAATTTCGGAGTCTTTAGTCGAAATAAATCCGTAAAGATTCACATGACTTAGCTTTACCGTAAGCTCGTAAATGTATAACTAAATATTAGTCCATATATTCCGGAAATAATTTCCTATTTTTGCGTCAAGATGCCATTACTGGAAAATATTTTTCTATAAAATTAGCTTTTTTGAAAAATATAATCTTTATTAATCTCATCGACGGTGGCTGTTCCCATCAATGCCATCGTAATCTCAAATTCTTCTTTCAGTATTTTGAGTACATGGGCAACGCCTAAAGCGCCCGCTGTCGCTAAACCATAAATGCAGGGACGTCCAACTAATACGGCAGACGCACCCAAGGCTATCGCTTTAAACACATCTGAACCACGACGAATACCACCATCATATAAAACTGGGAAATCCGTAGGTACAACTTTTTTAATCAGTTCTAAGGCGGTGAGAGGGGAAATGCAACCATCCAGTACTCGCCCACCATGATTCGATACAATAATGCCTTGTACACCGTGTTGCAGGGCAAGTTCAGCATCATGTGGACTGACAATGCCTTTTAAAATAATCGGTAATGAGGTGTTTTGACTGAGCCAAAGGATATCCGCCCATGTCGGTGCGATTTTCATTAGACCGTTAAATACGGGATGATCGCTATCGTTGAGCTCAGGCAATGGGATATGTGCAGGGGTATGCGGATGTTGCATGCCTTCAGGCAAATTAAAAAACACTCGACGTTCACGGTCACGAATCCCTGTATGCGGGGAATCAATGGTTACTACAATCGCTGTGTAAGCATGTTCTTCTGCCATCTTGACCAGCGATAAAGACTTTTCGCGCTCACCTTGCCAATACAATTGGAACCATTTGTAAGGATTGTCCTGCTTTAACTCACGCATATCTGTATTGGTAAACGTGCTGAGGATCATATTGCTGCCAAGGACTTCGGCGGCGAGGGCTGTTGCAGCTTCGGCATCAGGATGAAATTGTTGTTGATGACCAATGGGTGCTACAAAAATAGGATGTGGGAAACGTTGCCCTAAGATTTCGATTTGGGTATGACCTTGGGTTAGATCTTTCAGCATACGTGGTAGCAGCTGTATCTGTTCAAACTGAGACAAATTGCCACGGACACTGTGTTCATCCATCGAACCACCTTGAAGGTATTGCCACACCATATGAGAAAGGTGCAGTTCAGCCTGTTTTTCGTAATCTGCAATGGTTTGCAAATGAGCTGGAATCTGAGTCAGTGGCGCTAAAATGTTGTGATCAGTCATTGTCTGTTTGTCCATGTCTACTGGCCTTGAGCTTTAAATTTCGGCCCATTTGCGGATGAGGTTGTGATACAGACTGGTTAACTTGACGACTTCACTATGTGCATCACCCAATTGCATACGCAAATTTTGAATGCTTTGATCGAGATTAAATAACATGTGACGCTCAGCATCTTCACGGATCATGCTTTGCAACCAAAAAAATGACGCAATACGACAGCCTGCAGTCACAGGAGTAACTTCATGCACACTGGTAGATGGATACAAAATCAAATCTCCGGCAGGCAATTTCACTTCGTGGTAGCCATAGGTGTCTTCTACCACAAGTTCACCACCCTCATATTCTTCGGGTTCACTTAGAAAAATCGTGCAGGACAAATCGGTACGAATTTTTTGATTGCTGTCAGGCATCCAGCGAATGGCATTGTCGACATGGAAACCAAACGTTTCACCATTTTCATAGCGGTTAAAATAGGGCGGCAAAATATTGAGGGGGAGAGCCGCTGATGTAAAAAGCGCGTGTTGTGACAATTCATGCAGAATAATGTCACCTAAATGCTGTGTTAATGGATGGTCTATATCTAGCTGTTGGTTATTTTTAACATTTTTAGACAGTGAGCCCGTAGTTTTTTGACCATTAATCCATTCTACTTTTTGCATTTCTGTGCGGAAGTAGTTGACCTGTTCTTTACTCAATACATTTGGAATATGGTGAATCACGGTCTGACCTTTTGAAATGTAATGTTTGTGTTTCGATCATATACAAAAATAGCCTCGAAGCGAGGCTATTTGAGTCAATACCATAAATTATTTATGGTATTTATTTTTCTTAGTATTTGAAGTTAACAGATAGAACTGCGCTGCGACCTTCTGCTTCAGTGGCATAGTGAGATGCGTAGGCTTTAGTGAAATAACGTTTGTCAGAAAGGTTATTTACATTCAACTGTAAATCCACATTTTTGTTAACGGTATAACGCGCCATAGCATCGTAGCGTACATAAGATGGAGCCCATTTGATGTTTGCAACATCACCATAAACTTTGTCTGAATATACTGCACCACCACCCAAAGTTAATTGCGGCAATATCTTATAGGTAGTCCATAATGTTGCTGCTTGTTTAGGTACATTAGGCATTTGGTTGCCATTATAAATGGCATTATCTGTACAAGTTGCTGTTGAACCTGAACCACGGCATGATTTACCATTTTTTGTTAATTCACTATTAAGATAAGTATAACCTGCCGAAATATCCCATTTATCGGTAATTTGACCATTTAATCCTAATTCAACACCATCTACTTTGCTTTCACCTACATTCGCATAAGTTGTTGGGTCAAGCTGTACACGAGTATTTTGTTTTTCAGTACGGAAGATCGCTGCTGTTAAATTCAAACGATCATTTAACAAGTCCCACTTAGTACCCAACTCGTAAGTTTGCGCTTCTTCAGGATCGATCATTTGGTTATTAGCATTTATGGTTTCGCTGTTATCTCCCCAACCAGCATTTAAGCCAACAGGACTGGCAGAGGTAGCATAACTTGCATAAATTGAACCATTTTCAACAGGTTTAAAGGTTATACCTGATTGATATGTAAAGAAGTCTGAATCATTGTTAGCTGTATATGCAGTAGCTGAAGATGTAGCACGAAAGTTTTGTGCAGCTTCAAACTTGTCCCAGCGCACACCAAGATCAAGTAACCATTGTGGTGTGATTTCAACACTATCTAATAAATATACAGAAGTGCTTTCAACCGTGGCATCAAAGTCTTGGCGGGCTTCTAGACGATCTAAAAATGGTTTTTGAGTTGGATTGTTTAGAGAAGTACACCAATTGCTTGAAAGGTCTTTACAGTCGCTGTAAAACCCCGTTGAGGAAACTTTGCCATCTTTACTGTTAATGATGTTATAACCACCTTTGTCAGTTTCTTGCTTGCTATATTCAGCACCGACATTAAAACTGTGATTAATGGCACCTGTAGCGAATTTACCTGTCAATGCTAATTGATTTGTAAAGGTATCGCTATCTGTGATGGCAGAGTTTTGACGATGCCATACTTTGCCATTGGCTACATTGCCTTTGGAGTCATCAGGGTTTGTCCAAACATAATCATTTTTAGATTTGCTGTACATTGCAGTGTTTGTGAGGGTTAAGTTGTCAGTTAAATCATGTTCTAACTTGATTGTTCCTGCTTGGTTTTCTTGTTTTTGGAAGTCACGATCTTTCCAACCATAATAAACGCCTTGTTTTACTTCCGCAGGTTTACCCTGTGGTTTACTTAAACCAGCATCCCAATATGGAACACCTGAATCTGGAGTGTCATCCGATTTTAAATAGTAATAACTTAAAGTTGCACGAGTAGGGGTGTCTAAGCCAAAAGTAATACTAGGGGCAATACCTGCACGTTTGTATTCAGCACCGTCAGCTTGACCTGCTTTCTCATTCATGTGTCCCATAACGGCAACACGTGCAGCAATCCCATTGCCAAAATCTTTATTGCCATCTAGTGTTACACGTGCATAAGCATCTGTACCGCCAGCAACAGTACCTTCTAGGTGGTCGCCTTTTTTAGCCACTTTAGAAATCATGTTGATGCTACCGCCAACAGTACCTGCACCACCCATAGCAGAAGCAGAGCCTTTGGTGACTTCAACTTGTTCTATGGCAAACATTTCACGGTTTTGTGAGGTTGAATTACGAATACCATCTAAATACATTGAGCTTTCAGAGCTGTAGCCACGGATAAATGGACGGTCGCCATTTGGGTTGCCGCCTTCACCAGCACCGAGGGTAATACCAGGTACTGTACGTAAAGCATCACTTAAAGTTGTGACTTGCGTGTCTTCAATCAGTTGCTTAGAAATCACTGATACAGATTTTGGTGTATCAAGAAGGGGAGCAACAAATTTAGCATTCGCAGATTTATCAACTTTTAAGCTTGGTGCCTTTTCAGCAACAACTTCTTGGTTAATCGTTGGAAGTTGAGTAACTTGCTCTTGCGCGACTGCATTAACAGCAATGACAGAAAGAGAAGAAGCAATTGCTGAAGAAACAATTTTCTTACGTGTTTTAATGAAGGTCATTTCGAACCCGATTTGGAATAGTGAATTTGTATGCGAATAATAATGATTCTTATTTGTTCTTACATCTTTGTGTAATTGTAAATCACGATAAATAATCATATTGTGATAGTAGTATTTAATGTAATGATATAACAAGTATTAATTAAGACTATGTTTTATTTAAATATTGATAAAATATATTGTTTTTTTATGTTTAATTGAGATTATAAATATAGACATGATTGTGAATTAAATAAGCATAAATCGTAATTGTTAATGCAAAAAAAAACCTGCCGAAACAGGTTTTTTATTATGTGGTTATTTAGAATTTAAAGGTTGTACTTAATTGTACACGGCGGCCTTCCTGAGTATTGCTATAACGGTTGTAGTAGCTATTGGCTACTTTCTCATAATCGTTAAAGTCTTTATCAAAGACATTGTACAGAGCAACCCCAATATCCCAATTTGGGGTGACATTAAAGTTTGAACCGACGTGTAATAATGCGTATTCCTTGTAGTCACCTAGGGCGTCATAAACCTGTTGATTCGCTACAGTTAGATTGTCATAGGTTGAGGTGAAACGTGCACGTTCACTTCGATACTCGCCACGCGCCCATAAATTCACAAAGTCAGCAGCTTGCCATTTAAGCGACGCATTGACCATGTGTTCTGGTGTGTCATTAAGTACAGGATTGCCTAAACTGCTATCTTTAATTTCAGTTTCAGTCCACGTGTAGTTCAGTCCAAATTTCCAATTGTCGGCAAATGCCCAGTTTAAACCCGCTTCAATACCATAAACTTCAGCTTCTTCGGCATTCACAGGACGAGTCACATTCCATGAATCTGGTTTGCCACGGTTATAATCCATCACCCACGGCGTTCCCACCGACGCCATGAATGCTTCACAGTCCGCTTTAGACCAATTAATACCCGAAGTTGTTGTGTTATCAGTATTACAGCTAATTTCTTTATTGCCCGTCATAATTTTATCTTCAATTTGGCTAAAGAAAGCTGTTACGTTGAAGTCAAAATTATTATTGGTAGAAAAGTATGTACCAAACTCAAAGTTCTTGCTGGTTTCAGGTTTTAGATTTGGGTTGCCAAAAGTTGGTGTACGACCCTGACCACTGACATTGACCACACCATCAGTTAAACGTTCTAAACGTGGGGCTTTATAACCTTCACTATATCCGCCTTTGAAGGTCCAGTTTTCATTTGCATTCCATACCAAATATGCACGTGGTGTCCAAAAGTCACCAAACGTATCGTGGTCGTCATAACGAAGACCAAGTGTTAATGCAAGATTGTCGTTCAGCGACCAAGTATCTTCGGCGAATAGACCCAATTGCTCAAAAGAAACTTCTTTTTTTACACGCAAACCATCACTGATACTGGCTTCCCACCATTGACCGCCTAGAGTAATACGGTGGTCTTCAAAATGTTGAGTGGTAAATTTAGTATCAAAAATCGTATCTTCACTTTCTAACACACGAGGAGTGATGGCTGTTGACATTCCTTGTGCACGTGCAGGAATTAAACGTCCAACCGTTTCTGTTTGAGTATTGATAATACTTGACTCAAGTTTGCCAATAGCATTATTCCAAGTATGTGCGAGGATCATTTTCTCACGGTTATATTCTTGAGCATCACCATAACCACCGTTTGCGCCAAGCGTCCCTAATTGACCTTTGCTATTGTCATACCATTGTTCAGTTTTTTCATATTCAACTGAAATATCATGGTCGCTGTGCGGTGTCAGGGTTAAGCGAGCACCGATAGTTTCTAGATCTGATTTAGTTGGGCTATTTCCGCCACTAAGTTCAGCACCAGTATCATCGTCATCACTACGTATTAAATCTGATTGATCACGTTCCGCTTTACGTGCACGGATTTGTAAGCCCAATAAATCTTGAATGATTGGCCCTGTTAAAAATGCATCGACAGCGCGTTGGTTACCAAAGTCTGAGTGATTTGGCAGTACTGTCCCTTCTAACGTGACCGAACCAGTCCATTCAGGTGAAACTTTTTTGGTAATGATATTGACTACACCACCAATTGCATCAGAACCATATAAAGTAGAAGCTGGTCCGCGGATGACTTCGATGCGTTGGATAGCCGAAACAGGGGGGATAAAACTATTATTCGACTCACCAAATCCATTAGGGGCAATGTCACCTGTACTATTTTGTCGGCGGCCATCAATTAAAACCAAGGTATATTCGGCGTCCATACCACGAATACGAATATTTAATCCGCCGGTTTTCCCTGCTGTAGGGCTAATATCGACACCTTCTACATCACTTAATGCATCTGCAACGGATGTAATTCGTTTATTTTTTAAGTCTTCAGCCGTAATCACGGTAATTGAAGCAGGAGCATTCTTGATCTTTTGTTCAAAGCCCGCTGCAGAAACAACAATGGTTTCCATCTGTTGAGCTTGAGATTCAGTCGTTTCAGCATGTGCGAAACTCGTAGTAGTTACAATTGCCCCAAATAAAGCAGCGGAAAGAGGGTTGAGATTAAATTTACTCATAAAAGAATACCAAATATGGACAAGATAAATATATGAAAATAAATTAAAAAAATATCATCAAGAATAATAGTGAGAAAGTTTCTCATTTTCAATGGTGAATTAAAAAATAATCAATATTTCTTCGAAAAAAGCTGAAAAATTCTAAAAATAAGAAGGGCATCCATGCCTGAATTTATAGTGTTATAATCCATTTTTGTATATCTTTAATTGTTGTCATATAATGTGGCACTTTTTTTTAAAACTGTTTTAACTAACAAATTATCGAGGAAGCCATGCAAGTAACTTCTGAAGCGGTTTCGGGCGTTGCCCGTCGTTTAAATGTATCTGTACCGACGAGCCGTATTAACGAGCAGTTTGAAGCTCGCTTGAAACGCACTGCCAAAACTGTGAAGATCAACGGCTTCCGTCCAGGTAAAGTACCTGTAAACGTTGTTCGTCGTGAATACGGTGCTGGTATCTATCAAGAAGTTGTAAACGACATCATTCGTGACACAGTATTCGAAGCGATCCAACAAGAAAAAATCAATGCTGTTGGTATGCCAAACATTGAAAAAACTGAAATGAAAGATGATGCTTTAGTTTATGAAGCAACTGTAGAAGTTTATCCAGAAGTTGAAGTTAAGTTCGAAGGTCTAGAAGTTGAACGTAAAACAACTTCAGTTGACGACAAAGACGTTGAGAAGATGATTGAAAATCTTCAAAAACAACGCGCTTCATGGGTTGAAACTAAAGGCATGGCTAAAAAAGACATGCAAGTAACTTTCGACTTTGAAGGTACTGTTGATGGCGAGAAGTTTGAAGGCGGCGCTGCTGAAGACTTTAAACTCGTTCTTGGTTCTGGTCGTATGATCCCTGGCTTCGAAGACGGTATCGTTGGTATGAAGAAAGGCGAAGAGAAAGTTATCGATGTAACTTTCCCTGAAGACTACCAAGCTGAAAACCTTGCTGGTAAAGCTGCTCAATTCAAAATCACTGTTAAGCTTGTTGAAAAACAAAAACTTCCAGAAGTTGATGCTGAATTCTTAAAAATCTTCGGTCTAACTGAAGAAGAAGGCGTTGAAAAACTGAAAGCTGACGTGCGTAAAAACATGGAACGTGAAGTGAAAAACGGTCTTCGTAACCAAGTGAAAGGTGCAACTTTTGATGCCCTTGTAGCTGCAAACGAAGTAGAACTTCCAGAAGCAATGGTTGCTCAAGAAATTGACCGTCAACGTCAACAAATGATCCAACAATTCACTCAACAGTTTGGTGCTCAAGGCGCTAAAGCGTTTGATTCAAGCATGCTTCCAGATGACCTATTCAAAGAGCAAGCTGAAAAATCAGTTAAACTTGGCGTATTAGTCAGCAAAGTATTAGCTGATGCTAAAATTGAAGTTGATGCTGCACGTGTTGATGCTTACATCGAAGACATGGCTTCTTCTTACGAAGATCCTAAAGAAGTAATTGAATACTTCAACAACGATAAACAGCAACGTGCTCAAATCGAAGCTGTTATTCTAGAAGACCAAGTTGTAGATCACATCTTAGCTTCTGCTAAAGTAACTGATACAACTGTGAGCTATGAAGACTTATTGAAAGAGCAACAAGCTCGTCAACAAGGCTAATTTCTAGCTTTCAAAAAAAGGCGCATTAAGCGCCTTTTTTTATCGAAATTTGCCCCCAAATAAGTTGTCCTGATTTCACAATGCTTATGAAAAAAATATCTGTTATTTAATTGGGAATCTTTTGCAATTTCGACAAATATCCCTCATATTGTGAATTATGGGTTGAGTCAGAAAAATTTAGGAATAAATAACGTATGTATGTTCCAACAATTGAAAACGCACTAGTGCCAATGGTGGTAGAACAGTCATCTCGTGGCGAGCGTTCTTTTGATATTTATTCACGCCTTTTGCGTGAACGTGTGATTTTTTTAACCGGTGAAGTTGAAGACAACATGGCAAATTTGATTGTTGCCCAAATGTTGTTCTTAGAAGCAGAAAACCCAGATAAAGATATTCATTTATATATCAACTCACCAGGCGGTTCGGTTACTGCAGGTATGGCGATTTACGATACCATGCAATTTATTAAACCTGATGTTGTGACTTACTGCATGGGGCAAGCAGCATCGATGGGTGCATTCCTGCTTAACGCCGGTGCTAAAGGCAAACGTTACTGTCTTGAAAATGCCCGTGTCATGATTCACCAACCACTCGGTGGTTTCCGAGGTCAGGCATCTGATATTGAAATTCATGCACGTGAAATTCTATTCATCAAAGAACGTTTAAATCGTTTAATGGCAGAGCATAGTGGTCAAGACTACGAAACTGTTGCTCGAGATACTGACCGTGACAATTTTATGACAGCGCAAGCTGCAAAAGAATACGGTCTTGTGGACGAAGTTTTATCTAAACGCCCATAAGTTTTAAAGAATTAATTATTGGAGTGAATATGTCCGAACATCCTCAAGGACAAAAGCATTGTTCATTTTGCGGTAAAACGCAGTCTGAAGTCGGGAAACTGATTGCAGGTGAGGACGCGTACATCTGTAATGAGTGTGTGGACGTATGTCTTGACCTAGTTCAGACCAGTCAGCAAGTTGAATCAAATGACTGGGCAACTCGTCCTTTACCAAAACCGCATGAAATCCGTGCTGCGCTTGACCAATATGTGATTGGGCAAGATGTTGCGAAAAAGACCCTCTCTGTTGCGGTATACAACCACTATAAACGCCTAAAAGTTGGCACCAGTGGTAAAAAACCAGAAGACGGAGTAGAGATTTCGAAAAGTAACATTATGTTGGTTGGACCAACAGGTTCAGGTAAAACACTGCTTGCTCAGACACTTGCGCGTCTTTTAGATGTGCCATTTGCGATGGCAGATGCAACGACTTTAACTGAAGCTGGTTATGTGGGTGAAGACGTTGAGAACATTGTTCAAAAACTCCTTCAAAAAGCCGATTACGATGTAGAAAAAGCACAAAAAGGCATTATCTATATCGATGAAATCGACAAAATTACCCGCAAGTCTGAAAACCCATCGATTACTCGTGATGTATCGGGTGAGGGTGTTCAGCAAGCGTTATTGAAAATGATCGAAGGTACGGTTGCGTCGATTCCGCCTCAAGGTGGTCGTAAGCATCCGCAGCAAGAATTTATTCAAATTGATACTTCAAATATCCTGTTTATCTGTGGTGGCGCATTCTCTGGTCTAGAGAAAATCGTACAGCAGCGTCAGGAAAAAGGAGGTATTGGCTTTACAGCTGAAGTGCGTAAGAAAGATGAAACTAAAAAATTATCTGACTTATTCCGTCAAGTTGAAGCGACAGATTTGGTTAAATTCGGTCTGATTCCTGAATTTATTGGTCGTTTGCCAGTCATTGCAACCTTGGAAGAACTCGACGAAGAAGCATTGATGCAGATTCTGACTGAACCAAAAAATGCATTGACACGTCAGTACCAATATTTATTTGAAATGGAAAATGTTGACCTCGTATTTGAAGACTCAGCATTGCGTGCCGTGGCTAAAAAAGCCCTTGACCGTAATACGGGTGCACGTGGTCTACGTTCGATTTTAGAAAATTCATTGCTTGAAACGATGTATGACCTACCAAGTCGTTCAGATGTGGGTACGGTTGTCGTCAATGAAGCGGTGATTAATGGTGAAGCGGAACCTGAATTTAAATCAGAACGTCAACCAAAGAAAACTGAAGAAGCTGCACCGAAGTCAGATTTAAAAGTTGTGAACTCTAAATCTGCTTAAGCGCTATTCGTCTGAAACGTGTGTAAATCCAAGATTTGCACACGTTTTTTATTTCCAAAAATAAAAGCAGAATGTTAATCTCAGCAGGATGGCGTGGATGCCTGAATGTAAAAAACTGAAAACAAAAGTGTAAAAATAAAAAAAGACGCAGTGAGGGATAATCATGCGTGGAGTTGCAATTCTACTTTTAAGCAGTGTAGCGCTGCTGGGTTGTCATGGAAAATCAGCCATTGAGCAAACGTCATTGGCTTCGACATTAAAGCCTGTGGATCCTGAAAGTACACCGGGTCATATTGAGCAATATCGATTGGGTATGTTTACCATTGGTGGTTGGGTCAATCAGAAACAAGGCCGACATTTTCAAGAAGTGAAAGCTCAGCATGATCAAGCAGCGATTGTGTATTTATATCGTCCAGACAGTAAATGGAATCGTCAAGAAATTGTGGCCAGCAGCTTATTTCTGAACAGTGAGCGTATTCCAAGTTTATTGAATAATCATTATTACTGGGTGGAGTTACCGGCAGGGAATTACCGCTTATCGTCCAGTCGCCCTTTGGGGGTGAATCATTTTCAAAAACCTAAATATTTAGACTTTGATGTTGAAGCAGGTCAAACTTACTTCATTAAATATGATGAAGAGAATTTATCCAGTAAAAGAACGGTTTCAGGGCCATTGCTGCTCATGCCTGAAAAAATTGGTCGAAATGAAATCGCATTTACAGAGTTGAAATCCAACAGTTTTAACTTTGTGGCAGAAGATCAAAACACTGGAAAAGTGCGGAAAAGTGCGCAGAAGTTGAAAGCACCTCATTATGATCCTGCGGAAGATGTGCAGTTGACCAAGCCTTTTAAACTATGGAATCCATTAACTTGGTAATGTAATTAGCTCGTGTTTTTGAGTGTGTGAAAATATTAAATAGCGAATGTCATTCGGCAAACAGCCTAAATATTGACATTAAAAAAAGCACCCGATGGGGTGCTTTTTTTAGATCTTGAATGTGGCGAAATTAGTTCGCAGCAGCATCAACTACTGGGATTTTACCAATTTTTGCTTGCCAGATTTTTGGTGCAGTTGCGTGAACAGAAGTACCATTTACGTCAACAGCTACAGATACAGGCATGTCTTTTACAACAAATTTGTAGATCGCTTCCATACCTAAGTCTGCGAAAGCAACCACTTCAGCTTCACGAATCGCTTTCGATACTAAGTACGCAGCACCACCGACAGCCATGAGGTAAGTTGCTTTGTTGTCTTTGATTGCTTCAACAGCAGCAGGGCCGCGATCCGCTTTACCAATCATACCGAACATGCCAGTTGCTTCAAGCACTTGACGTGTGAACTTATCCATACGAGTTGCAGTTGTTGGGCCAGCTGGACCAACGACTTCGTCACCGACTGGATCAACAGGGCCAACGTAGTAAATAAATTTACCTTTTAGGTCAACTGGAAGTTCTTCACCTTTGTTTAACATGTCAACCATACGTTTGTGCGCAGCGTCACGACCTGTATAGATTGTACCGTTAAGAAGTAGTGTGTCACCAGGTTGCCAAGAGTTCATTTCTTCTTGAGTGATGTTATCTAAGTCAACACGTTTAGACGTTGATGAATCCCAAGTTACCGCAGGGTAGTCTTCAAGGCTAGGCGCTTGAATATGCGCTACACCTGAACCGTCTAATTGGAAATGCGCATGACGAGTTGCAGCACAGTTAGGAATCATACCTACTGGTTTACCCGCAGCGTGACATGGGTAGTCTTTGATTTTGATATCAAGAACAGTCGTTAAACCGCCAAGACCTTGAGCACCAATACCTAAAGCATTTACTTTTTCGAAGATTTCGATACGAAGTTCTTCGATTTGGTTTTGTGGGCCACGACGAAGTAATTCGTCCATGTTGATTTCTTCCATCAATGCTTCTTTTGCAAGCATCATGGCTTTTTCAGCAGTACCACCAATACCGATACCGAGCATACCAGGAGGACACCAACCTGCACCCATTGTTGGAACAGTTTTAAGTACCCAATCTACGATAGAGTCAGAAGGATTAAGCATTGCAAGCTTAGATTTATTTTCTGAACCACCACCTTTAGCAGCAACAGTAATATCAACTTTATTACCCGGAACGAGTTTGTAGTGAATTACAGCAGGGGTGTTGTCTTTGGTATTTTTACGACCAAAAGCAGGATCAGCTAATACTGATGCACGAAGAATGTTTGAGTTTTCAAGATAACCTTGACGTACACCTTCGTTGATTGCATCGTCTAGGCTCATGGTTAAATCAAATTTAACGTCTAAGCCCACTTCAAGAAATACGTTCACAATACCCGTATCTTGACAGATAGGACGATGGCCTTCTGCACACATACGAGAGTTAATTAAAATTTGTGCAATCGCGTCTTTTGCGGCTTTGTTTTCTTCACGGTCATACGCACGGCTCATCGCTTGGATGAAGTCCTGTGGGTGATAGTAAGAAATGAACTGAAGCGCATCTTTTACCGATGTGATCAAGTCATCTTGCTTGATAATAGTTGTCATACAAATATCTCTTGAGCGGGCTGATAGCTAGCGGGCTAAATTATAAGACAAAAACACAGTTGTGTGGGTATTTCGCTTAATCTTTGGCCGAAAGTTTAATAGGGTTTAACAGTGCCATGTCTCGCTGTCATAAATGGCCTGAAAATGACGTTTTCACTGTCATATTTCATGAAATATTTGTCACAAAACTAGAGAGGGAGATATGTTTTTATTTTTAAATTGTTGAAAATAAATGATATTTATTATTTTTGAATATTTCGTATTTGTCATATAACTGTCATAAAACTTTTACATAATGACCTCATCAAAGTTAGAGTGTGAAATATATGGTTACTCCAGTGTTGTCAGTTATTGGTTTTTCTCTGTTTATCGCAGCAACTTGGTTCTACGGTCAACAAGAAGATCAAGCCTAAAGCTTTATCTTCTTTTTTTTTTTGCTTTAAATTTTATAAAAAATAATATTCTTCTTCAAATCTTCAAATCTTCAAATCTTCAAATCTTCAAATCTTCAAATCTTCAAATCTTCAAATCTTCAAATCTTCAAATCTTCAAATCTTCAAATCTTCAAATCTTCAAATCTAATCATGAGTAATAGCTAATTTTTAGTCTTTGCGTCAGTGTGTGTGATAATCATCGATGATCTTTGTTGCTTTCAAATTTTTTACAAGACTTCAATTCTAAACGTTATGATTTGAAGCAAATAGATGACAGGTAAAATTAAAAATGGGCACTGTTACTGTTCGACCAACTGTTTAATCAGATTGGGAGATACTGAAAAATTTACGGCTAGAAGCATTACAAGACAGTCCCGATGCATTTACAGCAACTTATGAAAAAACCAAAACTCATAGTGAGTCTGAATGGCGTGATAGAGCTGCGCAAAAAACACCATGTCAGTTTCTATTGGCATTTGACGGAATAAGAGCAGTCGGCATGGTTGGAGGTACTATTGATAAACAGCATGAATTTACTGTAGTTGCAATGTGGTTGTATGAGAATTATCGGGGAAACAGTGTTGCTGATCTTTTAATATCTAATCTAAAAAAATATGCAGCAAACCAAGGTTATACAAAAATTGTACTTCGTGTTGAATTAGGTAATTTACGAGCTATTCAATTTTATTCTAAGCAAGGTTTTATAAAAGTTCTTGAGCAATTTTCTTTAAAATCAGACTTAGAGCTTAGCAGTCAAAAAATGGAGTGCTTGTAGTCCTTTTAATGGTCAACTTTTTTCGTATTTAAGTGCTTAAAAACAAAAAAACTTTAATTTTTATATTATCAAATATTTATATTTAACTTTTGTTTTATTTTTCATGTAATTGTCATGGGATTGCAAGTGTATTGTCATACAGAGTCTTTAGGTTATTGCAGTATTTCTCAAGGACCAAAGAGGTTAGACGTTGAATTACAAAGCACTCATCTGCTGTATGGTTTTCACCCCCATGCTGACAATGCAGGCAGCACAAGCAGAATTTATTAAAGATAGTAAAGCAGAAATAGATTTTAAAAATTATTATTTTGATCAAGATCAAGAGCCTAACGATAAAGATTCGACAGTTTGGGGACAAGGTATTGAATTGAGTTATCAATCTGGCTTTACCGAAGGTCAAGTCGGTTTTGGTTTAGATGCTACTGCGGCAGCAGGTATACGTTTAGACGGCAGTAAAGATAAAGCCAAAAATTCGTTGATGTTTCCTTTAGAGGGTGATGGTAGTCCAACAAATTATTGGACACGTGCATATCCCACTTTAAAAGCGCGCTATCAGAAAACTGATGTAAAAGTCGGGGAGTTACGCCCTAATTTACCCATTTTAAGTCGAAGCTTTGCTCGCTTGCTCGAATCTGCCTATTTAGGTGGTCAAGTCACTTCTAAAGATGTAAAGGGATTGACTTTAACGGGTGGTTACGTCACTAAAGCAATTCCACGTGCATCACGAGATGCTTCAAAGCTTTCTATTAAAGGCGCAACCGAAACCAGTGATGGGTTTATGTTTGGCGGTGCGGACTGGAAGCCCAATAAAAATTTAACGCTACAGTACTATGCCGGTGAGCTGGATGATTTTTATGTACAGCAATTTATCGGCGTGAAACACAAATTTCCATTCAGTGAAAACCAGAGTTTTAATACCGACTTACGTTTATTTGATACTCAAGCGACTGGAGCTAATGAGCGTGGTGAAAAAGGCTATGGCGCTAAAGTAGATAACCAGACAGCCAGTGTGGATTTCAAATACAAATTTAAAAATCATCAGCTGCAATTTGGCGCGCAAAAAATTGGTGATGATGGCGATTTTCTGCATATGAATCAGGGCAGTTTAGATAATGGTGCAGATGGGACTTTCATTTACTTACCAACCAACCGTTTGTTGCAGAACTTTACCAATGCTGGCGAAAAGTCCACATGGTATGGCTATCGATATGACTTCAATAATCAATACTTAAAAGGCTTAAATGTATCGTTCCTGAAAGTCCAAGGTCGCGACTTTGGTAAATGTGGCTGTGCAACTGAGTCTGAAATTGACTATACCTTGCGTTATAAAGTGCCGGAAGGCAAATTCAAAAATTTAGGTTTTACAGCTCAATACGGAAAATTCAAAAAAAGTACAGGAACAAAGCAGGAACAAAGCCGTATCTACTTGACCTATACCATGCCAATTTTCTAATCCAAAACTGATCAGATTAATTTATTAATAAGTTTATAGAGAAATAAAAATGAATCATATTAATTCGAATCGTCGTCAATTCTTAAAGGGTTTGATGGGAGTCGGGTCTTTAGCGTTATTTTCTGGACTGAGTCCAGTAAGCACGTGGGCAAATGCCAAATTTCCGATTAGCCCATTTCAATTAGGTGTTGCCTCAGGTGAACCTTGGCCAGATGGTTTTGTGATTTGGACCCGAGTTGCACCATATCCACTTTCAGTGGATGGTGGGATGCCGAAAGAAGCAGTTGAAGTAGATTGGGATATTGCTACAGATATTGAATTTAAGAAAATTGTGCAAACTGGGAAGGCGCAGGCACATCCTGACTTACATCACACAGTACATGTAGAGGTAAGTGGTTTAGCACCGATGACACGCTATTATTATCGATTTAGATTGGCCGGTTATGAAAGCCCAGTAGGCACGGCAAAATCAGCACCTGCCGCGCACCAAATGCCAGAACGAGTTCGAGTCGCTGTAGTGGGATGTCAGCATTATGAAACTGGCTATTACACCGCTTATGATTATTTGAGCCAAGAAAAAGATATCGATATTGTCTTTCACTATGGTGATTACATTTATGAAGGGCCTGAAGGCAAGGGTGGTGGACGTGCAATCGGTGACTTGCGTGTGTCTATTCCAGCGCGTCAGCATATTGGTCCGGAAATTCAAACTTTACTGCAATATCGTATTCGTTATGCACAGTACCGTGCGGATCCCGATTTACAAGCTGCACATGCATCTGCACCTTTTGCGATGACGTTTGATGATCATGAAGTGGATAACAACTGGGCTGCAGATATTGAAGAAAAAGGTGAGAAGAAAGACATATTTTTACTGCGTCGCGCAGCAGCGTTTCAAGCATGGTATGAATATATGCCTGTGCGTTTAAAACAGAAGCCGAACGGCCCAGATATCCTTGCTTACCGCACTTTAGATTATGGCAAAATGCTACGGATGAATATTTTGGATACACGCCAGTACCGTTCTCCAATTTTATGCACCAAAGCTCAGTTAGAAGATGGGTTTGATAAAATAGATTACTGCCGTACTGAGAATAGCCGAAATGAGCAGGTTCTTGGTAAAGCACAAGAGCAATGGTTGGCGAAGCAAATGCGCCATGATAAGCGTTGGAATGTCTTGGCACAGCAAATTCAGGTTATGCCTTGGGTACGTTATAACAAATCAGGCAAAGCTTATTTTGGGAAAGATACGTGGAATGGCTATCCATACGCACGCGAGCGCTTGATTGAATCTATCAAAAAAAATGCACCTCATGGTAATACGGTAATTTTATCAGGAGATTTGCATCAATATTTTGCAGCGAATATTCCAAGTGATTTGAATGATTTTAAGAGTCCATCGATTGCAACCGAATTTTTAACTACATCGATAACCTCTACCGGCAATGGTCAACCAATTCGTCCAGGGCAGGAAGATGTGCTGAAGTTAAATCCACACATCAAATTTATCAATGATCAACGCGGTTATCAGACTTTAGACTTTTTTAAAGACTATATGCGTACAGACTTAAAGGTTCTAGACTTTGTTGAAAAACCAGGTGGAAAAATGACGACCGTAGCAAGTTTTGAAGTGGCTTACGGCAAGCCAGAACTGAAGCAGATTGAATCTTAATAAAACGGTATCAAAATACTTCTGCTAAATTCAATAAAGCGCTTAGATGGTTCTAAGCGCTTTATTTTTATATTGGACATGCACATCTATTAAAAACCACTGCCCATGCATGTGATCTACTATCTATGCAATGGGACAAGATGCTGATTTTTTTAATCAGATTTTTTGTGTGTGGCAGAAATGAGATGGTTAATTTCAGTTTTGGCTTTAATCATATCGGCTTGGAATTGTGGATCTGCCTGTAGGCGTGAAAATTGCGCTGCTCCCATAATACGGCCAGCATCGACATCACTTTGCCAATGCATATTGCACACGACTCGGCTTTGACCAAATTCAATACCACGTTTAAAAATTTGACTTTGACGCTCAGGACGTAACTCTGCTAAGACTAATGCATATGTCCAACCGATAGTTGTATGTCCAGAAGGATAGGAAACATATTGATTTTTTTCATTTTCTTTTTCAGGGGTACAAGTGCTGACATTAAAATAGCCATATGGACGTTCACGGCTATATTTCTTTTTTGCAGTTTGAGTAGAGTATCTACTATCAAGTTTAATTTTTCTTAAAATTTCAAATAAAATAGGTGTATTTTTCTCATTAATTTCTACGCCAAATGCATGTGAAAAAGGTCGCCCTAAGTGTGCATTTGAAACATCAGCATCAATTTGTGCTTGCTGCCAGCGAGCCGTATTTTTTAAATATTGAGATTGTTTAAAAATACTTTGATCACGAATAAAATCTCCACTATAGGGTTGTGGAGGAGTAGATAATATTTCAAGACTATTTGGAGCTGAGTCAGGTGTTAGATATGAATCTGCGGCCATGGAGTGTGCGCTTAAGCAAACCCATATCAATGTAGAGATGGCACATGGAGTATAAAATTTTAAGTTTGTCATGATATAGCTAAGTTTTGAATAATTAAAAAAGCGCTCATACCATAAGCAATAATATTGACTCTAAGATGACAAGAATTAATAAGATGAAAATTATCGCAATATAAATAAGATTGAAATGCGGGAAAATTGGAATGAATAAAAAAACCACCCAATCTTTCGAAAGGGTGGTTTAGAACTCGAAACTAAAATTAAGCTTCTTGCTGTTCGGATTGAATTGCCGTTAATGCAATGGTAAACACGATGTCATCGACCAATGCGCCACGAGACAAGTCATTTACAGGTTTGTTTAAACCTTGAAGCATTGGGCCAACACTGACAACATTTGCAGAACGTTGAACTGCTTTATAGGTTGTATTACCTGTATTTAAGTCAGGGAAAATAAACACATTGGCACGACCAGCCACTTTCGAGTCAGGTGCTTTAGAGCGTCCCACACTTTCCACCGATGCAGCATCGTATTGAAGCGGGCCATCAATAAGTAAGTCTGGGCGGCGTTCTTTGGCAATGCGTGTTGCTTCAGCCACTTTTTCGACATCTGCACCTGCACCAGAAGTACCTGTTGAATACGAAATCATTGCGATACGTGGGTCAATACCAAAAGCTTTTGCTGAATCTGCAGATTGAATCGCAATCTCTGCAAGCTGTTCTGCATTCGGATCTGGATTAATGGCACAGTCACCGTACACATAGACTTCATCTGGTAGCAGCATAAAGAACACAGAAGAAACCAATGAATAATCAGGTGCAGTCTTAATCAATTGGAATGCTGGACGCACTGTATTCGCCGTAGTATGTACTGCACCAGATACAAGGCCATCCACTTGATCGAGTGCAAGCATCATGGTGCCTAAAACCACGGTGTCTTGTAGCTGTTCGCGTGCTTGTAGATCATTGAGTTTGCCTTTACGCAGCTCAACCATTTTCGGCACATAGTTTTCACGAATCAGGTCTGGATCAATGATTTCCAAATCATGAGGAAGTTCGATATTACGTGCTTTTGCAACTTCAATCACGGCTTCAGGTTTTGCCAATAAAATACAGTGTGCAATGCCACGTGATTGACAAATGGCAGCCGCTTGAATGGTCCGTGGTTCATCACCTTCAGGTAGAACAATCCGTTTTTTCGCAGCAATGGATTTTTGTACCAATTCATGACGGAATGCAGAAGGGGACAAGCGTGGTTGATACGAACCATTCAATACTTCAGTAATCCACTCAGCATTAATGTGGCTTGAAACAAAGCGAGTCACTTGCTCTGCACGTTCTACGTCATCGACAGGAATTTCATTGCCTAAATTTGAAAGTTGTTGTGCCGTTTCAAAAGTGCTTAAAGGCGTATGTAAAATCGGTAAGCCTTGCTTAATCGCGGTTTGGCAGAAATCCAAAACTTGCGGGTTCGGTTGATGATGTTCAGTCAAAACCAAACCGGCAAGTGGAATACCATTGCTACTTGCAAGGCTAGAAGCCAACAACACATCAATACGGTCAGAGGCGCTGATAATCAGTTCACCTGCCACAAATTTGTGAAGTTCATGTTCAATATTCGACGCAACTAAGCTGCTATGTAGTACACGGCGATGAGCAGCATCGCCTTGGTTGATCCATTCCGCTTGAATATGCGTCGCCAAGTCAGACATGCGCGGTACGCTGAGCGTATTACTAAATGGAACGAGGCCAATAACAGGTAGCTGTGTAGAACCAATTTGCGGATTACTTTGTTGTAATTCGAGTACAAATTTATTGGTGTCACTAATTAAACGCAGATTTGGATCAAGTGTGACAGGAATTTGCGCAGACTCTTCTGGCAAGCCACGTGTGCGCATAAACAAAACACCCGCAGTACGTTCAGATGCAGCACCACCAAATTGGCGTAGTGAACTGTCAATTTTCTCAGCCGTTTTCGTGGCATTTTGAATATCTGCTGTGCTGACAATAATCACTTTGGCATCGAGTGCTTTTGCTAAAGTCGCATTCAGTTCTGAGGCAAAGTTATCTCGGCTGTTTGGAACCAAGCCTTCAACAATAATTAGGTCATGCTTTTTTGCAATTTCACGGTGCAAACGAACCGCTTCTTCGAGCAGTTCATCACTTTCATCATGACTGAGTTGTTTCACGATGGTGGCATGGTGAATGGGTTCTACCGTTTCATTATTAAATAAATGACGATAAAGAGCCGTTGTACGGTCTACAGTATCTGCGACATTTTCCTGTGAAAATGGTTTCAGAAAACCTGCTTTGACCCCTTGGCATTCCAAAGCATAAATTAAACCTAAGCATGCAGATGTTAAACCTACACCTTCCCCAGTTGGCACGAGTAAAATTGTTTTCATACGGTGTCTAAATTAAAGCTAAAAATTAATATTGAAGGCGAAGGGGCTGATGCGATTGCTTATGCAATCGCAGCTTCAGCATCAGGCTTTTTTGTAGCAGACGCTGTCACCTCGTCTACAACATGCTCAGTTTCTTTGGCAATACGGCCTTCTTCATCGGTAGGAACAACCCAAATTTGTGGGCCAGTACCGTGGTCAATACGACCTTCCGTACCGCGTTTTAAGTTGTCATTTAATTCTTTACTAAGGTTGAAACCAAAGTGTGGTAAGTATGAAACCGTTTTTTCACGAATGTAGGCAGAGTTTTCACCAATACCACCGGTAAAGAATAAACCGTCAATACGTGGTAGACCACAGCTGAGACCTGCCAAAGATTTTGCTAAACGGTAGCAGAATACTTCAATGGCAAGCGCGGCATCTTCGTTACCTTGTTCTGATGCTTCGATCAATGTACGCATGTCATTTGATAGATCAGACAAACCGAGTAGGCCTGATTGGCTGTTCAGCATTTTGTCGATTTTGTAGATATCCCAACCTAAGTTGCTCGCAAGGAAGCTGTGAATACTTGGGTCAACATCACCACTACGTGTGCCCATCACCACACCTTCAAGTGGTGTTAGACCCATTGACGTATCTACAGATTGACCATTCCAAATCGCACAAGTTGAGCTGCCATTGCCTAAGTGAGCAGTTAACCAACCACCTTGTTTAAAGCTGCCTGCCAACATTGAGCCACGCTCAGATACGTAGGCATGGCTAGTACCGTGGAAGCCATAACGACGCACGTTATGCTGTGTGTACAAGAATTTTGGTAATGCATAACGGTAAGCATGAGACGGCATCGTTTGGTGGAATGCTGTATCAAATACGGCTACTTGCGGAAGTTCAGGGAACAAACGCATGGTTGCTTCGATACCCACCAAGTGAGCCGGGTTATGCAATGGAGCAAGCGGAGTTGCTTCACGAATACGTTCAATTATTTCTGGTGTTAATAGCTCAGCTTTGGTTAATGTACCGCCGTGTACCACGCGGTGACCAATCGCTTGAGGATTATGGTGAGCCAAACGCTCTAAAATAGTTTCGAGGGCTTTTTCATGGTCAGCATGTGGAATAGACAGCTCAAGCGCAGCACCACCCGTAGTGACCCCTTTAATACGTGCATCAGCAGAACCTAGGTTCTCGGCCAGACCAAAAATACGATCTTCACGGCGCTCAGAAACTAACGCATATTTGATAGAAGAAGATCCGCAGTTAATTACTAATACTGATGTAGACACGTTTAAATACCCGAATTCTAATTGAAATACTTATCCATAATGTTGATCTGATTGCAGTTGTATTGATTGATGCAATTTAGATCTGTGATGATGTTTTATCATGGGTTTTTTTATCGTCCTAGATAGACTTTAGGAGATTAGACTTAAGCACTATCGACCCTGAGCACAATAATAATTAAAATTTATCAGTTCATAGTTTTCATTTATTAATAAAATAATCCTCAAAATTTATACGATTTAAGGGATATACATAGAACATAACATGCGGTTGCTGCGCTGTAATCCTAAAATTGTTGCAAAAAAGCAGGTAATTTGAACTTCTCTTATTTTTCTGAAGCATTTAATTGTCAAAATATCTGTTTTTCGATTCTAGATCCTGTGTGTTTGCAGGCTTATATTTCAATATGTGAACCTTGGGTCTAGTTTTTTAAATTGCCATAAAAAAAGCTGTGCCTTTAATCAGAAAAGCACAGCTTTCATTGTCTTATTGGGTGTTATTGGCGAATTTGACCATCACCAAACACAATCCATTTTTGAGAAGTCAGACCTTCTAGACCGACTGGACCACGTGCATGGATTTTATCGGTTGAAATACCGATCTCAGCACCAAGACCATATTCAAACCCATCTGCAAAGCGCGTTGAGGCATTGATCATCACTGAACTCGAATCTACACGCGCTAAGAACTGACGCGCCAAACTGAAGTTTTCGGTAATGATTGAGTCGGTATGGTGTGAGCCATATTTGTTGATGTGCTCAATCGCTTCATCTAAGCCAGTAACGACTTTCACTGCCAAAATCGGGCCTAAGTATTCGGTATACCAATCTTCTTCAGTTGCAGGAACAATCGATTCACCCAAAATGCGCTGCGTTTCAGCACAGCCACGAAGTTCAACTTTTTTCTCCGCATAAAGTTCAGCAATGCGTGGTAAAAACTCTTCAGCGACATTTTCATCGACAAGTAAGGTTTCCATGGCATTACATACGCCATAACGGTGTGTTTTGGCATTGAGCGCAATAGGTAATGCTTTTTGCAAATCAGCCTGAGCTTCCACAAAAACATGGCAGTTACCATCAAGATGTTTGATGACCGGCACACGTGCTTCATTGGTAATACGCTCAATTAAGCCTTTGCCACCACGAGGTACGATCACATCGACATATTCAGGCATGGTAATTAATTGGCCAACCGCAGCACGGTCTGGGGTATTAAGCACTTGAACGGCATGTTCAGGCAAGCCAGCGGCAGTTAAGCCATGTTGAATCGCTGCTGCAATTGCTTGGTTAGATTCCAAAGCTTCAGAACCACCACGTAAAATAATCGCGTTACCTGATTTAAGCGCTAAAGATGCGGCTTCAAGGGTTACATTCGGGCGAGATTCGTAAATCATGCCGACAACACCTAGTGGCACACGCATTTTTCCTAACTGAATACCTGTCGGACGAAAGGCCATATCGGTGATTTCGCCAATCGGGTCAGTCAGTGCGATTACATCTTTTAGACCTTGAAGCATGCCTTTAAAGCGTGTGGGGGTAAGTTCTAAGCGATCAAGGAGAGCACTATCCAAGTTGTTGTTATGCGCTTTGGTCATATCCACTTGGTTAGCTGCCAAAATTGCAGTTTCACTGTTTTGTAAAGCAGTATAAATTGCTGATAAGGCATTATTTTTAGTCTGGGTAGAAGCCCCTGCGAGCACACGTGATGCTGTGCGTGCTTGCTGTCCTACCGTTTGCATGTATTGTTCAATAGACTCTTGCATAGCGGTTTGATCACTTAGAAATTTCAACTCGATATTAACAGCCTGTGACTGAACAATGAAGCACTTAAGTGCATATTCGACTGTACTTGCTGACCAGAATTAACATTTTGAAATTGTTTTTAGAACAAAAGTAGATAAGCGGCGGGGATATCAGTTGCTTGTAAAATGAACCTCTGTATAGAATGAAACAATAGCGACATTGAAGTCGTACAAATAACGATTAAAGAGCAGGACGCTAAGTCGAGCAGAGTCTCTAAATGAATTCCTGACAATAAAAATAAGGCAGGAATGGAGGAAAGGAATATGAATTCCATTATCCAAATGGATCCCACCGTACAGGAAAGTACGCATTACAGTTTTTTTGATCTGTATGACAAGCAAAGCTTTAAACAGCCTGCCAGAACGACATGGATTGATGGCTGGAAGGTCGAATATATGGCCATTGCACAACCTGAAACCATTCATCGCACCCCGATTGTTATTATTGGTGGGGCATTTCAAAACTTTAATTCCTACAAATATTGTGTCGAACAATTATTTGCGGCAGGCCCTATTATTTTAATTGATTTACCCTCCATGGGCTCAAACCAGCAAATTACCAATGTCGATACAGCCGTGTCAGCAGGGACTTTAGAGTTGGGTGATCTGGCGCAGATGTTGGGCGTTTGGTTGGATATCGTCGGGCTAGAAAAAGTATCCGTGATGGGGATGTCACTAGGTTCAGTGGTGGCAGCAGGTCTGGCCGATCAACGTCCTGAATTGATTGATCGCATGATTTTAATGGGCGTGATGCAAAAAACGCGCAAGAGCTGGCGCATGTTGCTTGAAGAATCCTTGCACTTAATGAAAGAACAGCGCATGGATGAATTTGGTCAAGCGGTGATTTTGTATTTGGTCAATCATGCCAAACTGGATGTGACGCGGATGTCACCGACAGCGAAGCGTTTGTTCTTTAGACAAATGGCTGAATTCACCAATACCGAACAAGAGCGTTATGACATTAACTGTAATCGTTTGCTGCGTTTGCAAGACGTGCCGATTCCACAGTGTGATGTATTGGTGTCATGCGGGCAGTACGACAGTTTTACTTTGCCACATGAAAATGCGGGCTTTGCATTGCAATGTCCGAATATGCAATTTGCTATGATTGCCAATGCGGATCATTTACCGCAGTTGCAACGCCGTAAGGAAACCATGAATTTGTTTGCAACTTATCTACGCGGTGAGTCTATTCAGCAGTTGGACGGGATCATTCCAATGAGCCGTGAGCAAATGCAAAATATTGAACGCCGTGGCGAAGCGCGTGTAAGTGTACAACAGCCATTCACGCATTTATCTCATCGCCATTCAGACCTTGTGGTTGATACTCAAATTATGGATTTAAATTATTTCGGTGTGTTGTTGAATGTGCAGGCTGAAATGTTGGACTCCATGCACGCATATCCACGAGATTTGGCTTTACATCTAGAAGACGAAGAAGGTGAGTTTAAAATTGAATGTCTCATCTTTGACGTTGTGGATACACAGGTTCGCGCTTTGTTTAAGCATGGTAGTTTTGAGTTGGCAGAGCGCTTATTACGCTTTGTACAACGCCAAAAAGAAGATGTATTGTTATTAGAAGCCGTCAGTTAAAACATGAACAACTAAAAAAAACAGCGCTTTAGCGCTGTTTTTTTGTTTTGGCATGGACCATCCAAACCAAATCGCCACAGTGCTGCTCTGCATCGTGGAAAGGAATCACTTGTTCATGTTGCTGTTGTGGAAAGTATAAGGCCGGCTGAACGACTTTTACTTCTTCAAATCCTGTATGGGTGAAAAACTGCTGTAATTCAGCAGGGGATTGAAAATGAAAAGTAAAAGCGCTGCGAGACATGACTTTGAGTAATTTACTACTGGCCCAAATAAAACGTGCTAAACGGTTTTTAACGGGTTCTGGATAGATGTCGGTCAGATAATGTAATTCCTGAAACGAGGCGCCATATTCGGTGATCCCTTGCAATAACTTATTCAGTAGCGTTTGATCAAAATAATTAATTAGCCCTTCACTAATCACCACCAAAGGACGTTCAGGGTTGAAACTCTGAAAAATACGTTCAAAATCTTGTGTGAAAATGTCGCCAGTTAAGACCTCGGGGGCATGCGGGTCAATCTGTTTGAGTGCCTGTGTTTTGATTTTTGCCATATCTGGCAAGTCGAGTTCACGATAGTCAATTTCAGGATGTTTGGTGCGAAAATTCCAACCGCGCGGGGAGAGGCCACAGGCAATTTCAAGGACTTGTAGCTGAGGGTGTTGGGCAATGAGTTGATCTAAATGTTGATCGATCATGGCATGGCGCTGTTTGAGCGTCGAGCGCATGCTACCGCCCACATTCTTTTCTGCCCAGCTTTCTAAAGGATGGACTAAACGTGCTAAAAATTTGCCTTTACGTGTGGCAAAAACGGGATGCGAAATCCCCATGCTGTACCAAATATAGCCGGTGTAATGTGCAGTAAAGGAAATGTGTCGATGTTCCGATAAACTTTGTGTCATGTCGTCCTGACCTAATGTTGTTTTTATTGGCAATTTTTGTATAGCGCCGAAGCACTTATTTTGTCTTCATCATAAATCAAAAAGGAGCACCTTGTCGTGCTCCATTTTCTAGAATTTTGAAAGTCTTGGATTAGCAATATTGATTTTTAAAATCCACAATACGGTTACGCACGTTTTGCCAGTCCGCCCCGAGTTCAATGCTTTGTCCAATCTCAATCTGTGGGATTTTACCGCGCATACGTTCTAGGCGTTCTTGATTTGGGAGAGCCAAGTTTTGAATGCCATCCAGCGCAATGCATGCAGATTCACGGTTATTACACACGAGGCCCATATCACAACCTGCATTTAATGCTGCTTGGATACGAGCATCTGCGCCGCCAGCGACACAAGCGGCTTGCATGCTTAAATCATCGGAGAATAAAATGCCATCAAATTGGAGCTCTTGACGTAAGACTTTCTGAATCCAATACGGTGAAAATCCAGCAGGATTAGGATCGATATTTTCATAAATCACATGCGCAGGCATTAAGGCATCAAGCTGTGGTTGCAGTTGAATAAAGCTTTGCATGTCTTTTTGATAGATTTCTTCATAACTACGATGGTCAATGGCAGCAGCGACATGTGAATCTGCTTTCACCGAGCCATGGCCTGGGAAATGCTTACCTGTAGATGCCATCCCCGCACGTTTCATACCTTTTAAGAAGGCACTTGCAAGTGGAATGATGTCTTGCATATTTTTGGCAAAACCACGGTCACCAATCACATCACTGACATTATTTAGGTCCAGCACTGGTGCAAAACTGAAATCGATCCCGACCGCAAGGACTTCAGCCGCCATCAACCAGCCACATTGTTCAGCCAGTTCAACTGCTTTTTCAGGTTCAGTTAAGTAAAGTTCTCCAAACTTACCCATAGCTGGTAGGAGTGTGAAGCCTTGCTTTAAGCGTTGTACACGACCACCTTCCTGATCGACGGCAATTAAAATATCAGGACGAATTTGACGCATATGGTCGGTCAGGGCACGAACTTGTTCAGGAGATTCAATGTTGCGACCAAATAAAATCATGCCGCCAACTTGTGGTGCCTGTAATAGTTCAATATCTTCTTGGGTGAGTTCTGTGCCAGCAATGTCGAGCATTAATGCGCCAATCATATTCGGTGTCCGTGTTGGAATTTTTAAGGAAAAACAATACCTGAATTCTGCAATGATTTGCTACACTTTGTCAGCAGAGAATATGATAAAACTACACGACATAAACATATTAAGTTGTTTAAGATTTTGAATCTATTCAATTCAGGTCGAAAACCAACACGGTAATATTGGTCTTAATACCAAGGAAGTACAAATTATTTATGAAACTTCAAACATTAGCTTGTGCCGTTGCGATTGCGACAGGTGGATTCTTTTTCACTCATGTGGTGAATGACGCAATTGCTGCCAATAATACAGAAGCAGTGAGTGCGGGTACTATTCAACCCACTCAAGAACAAGCCTTGGTCTCACGTCAGCTTGCAACATTGGTAGACCGTCAACACTATTTAAATCAGCGTTTAGATGCCAATACCTCTAACCGTATTTTAGATTTTTATATTGATAGTTTAGACGCTGAACATACGTTGTTCTTGGCACCGGACATTGAAAATTATAAAAAACGTTATGGCCCAACTTTTGGCGCAAATCTCAAAGCGGGCAATTTAACAGGGCCGTATGCCATTCATGCGCAATATCGTGAGCGCTTAAAACAGTTCTACACCTATATGTTGGAAGAGCTGAAAAAGCCACAAAATTTAAATCAACCGAATAGCTACATCGAAACCGATCGTGAAAAAGCGCCATTCTTTAAGTCGACAGAAGAACAGCGTGCGCATTGGAATAAAATGTTGGTCTCTCAGCTGATCAATTTAACCATCAGCAAAGAAGAAGAGAAAGCCAAACAGAAAGCGTTGAAAGATGATCCTGCCCTAGCAAATGGTCAAGATTTAACTGGTCCTGAAGATTTAACTCCTGAACAAACCTTAACTAAGCGTTATACACGTCAGTTAGAGCGGATTAGTCGTTTAAAAAGCGATGATGTGCTTGATAAAACTCTGAATGCCATGATGCTGACGTATGATCCGCACAGTAACTATTTTCCGCCTGTAGATGCGATGGAATTGAACCGTCAAACCACGTTGCAATTGGAAGGGATTGGGGTGTCGATTCGTCCTGAACGTGGCAACGAAGACTACACCAAAATTGAAACGATTGTAGAAGGTGGTCCAGCCAGCAAATCAGGACAAGTCAAGTCAGGTGATCGCATCGTTGGTGTTGCCCAAGATGGCGACAAAATGGTGGATGTGATCGGTTGGCCGAGCAATGAAATTGTCGGACTGATTCGTGGTAAACGTGGCACCAAAGTGACTTTACGTTTATTGGGTGCTGGTGCGTCCATGAATCAAGCGCGAAATGTCACGATTGTACGTGATGTAATTCAAGAAGAAGATGCGGGCGTGCGTTCACGTACCGTTGAAATTGAACGTGATGGCAAAAAACATAAGTTTGGTGTGATTGAAATTCCATCGTTTTATTTGAACTATCGTGCCCGTCGTGCAGGTACAGATTACCGCTCTGTGTCAGAAGATACCAATAAAGCCTTAAAAACATTAGATGCGCAAAATGTTGAAGGCATCATCATTGATTTGCGTAACAACCCAGGTGGCTCACTTGAAGAAGTGGCGCGTATGCTTGGACAAGTGATTAAATCAGGTCCAGTGGTGCAAATCCGTGATGGTAATGGCAATGTCAGCGTGTTTGAAGATGATGATGGTGGCGCGCAAACTTATGCAGGCCCATTGGCAGTATTGATTAACTTGGCTTCGGCATCTGCGAGTGAAATTTATTCTGCTGCGATTCAGGATTATGAACGTGGTGTGGTGATTGGTAGTACCACAACGGGTAAAGGTACTGCACAGGTGCAACTTGACTCTTTAGCCTATGGTCAAGCGACCTTAACGCAACGTAAATTCTACCGCGTGACTGGCGGCAGTACCCAAAATAAAGGGGTCGTGCCTGATATTAAGTTGGTTGATATTTACAATGAAGAGTTTGGTGAACGTAAAGCGAAAAATGCTTTACAGTGGGATACCATTCCTACAGCACCGTTTAAACGTGAAGGCTCGATCCAAGCCTATGTTCCCGATTTGATTAAGTCATCTCAGCAACGTGTCAGCATTGATCCGCAATTTAAATATTTAGAGCAACGTACTGCGATTGCGAAAAAGACAGAAGAGCAAAAGCGTGTGGTGCTTGACTTAGCGAAGCGTAAAGCCGAGCTGTTGGCACTAGAGCAAAAGTCTTTGGATGCTGAAAATCAGCGCCGTAAAGTGGTGGGTCAAAAACCTTATGCCAACTGGGAAAGCTACCAAGCGTCTATGGATGCATTGGTGGAGGCACGTGCAAAAATGAAGGCAAACCAACGTCCAGCACTGCCTGAAGAAGAAGTCTTTGTGACGGAAGCAGCAAACGTGCTAATGGACTATGCCAAATTACAAGGCAAAACGCATACAACAACAGCCAAAAAGTAAGTAATTCATCCATAAATAACATTGAGATGATTGCTTGAGTTTTTGACAGAAAAGATGAATTTATCCATTGAGAAATAGCGAGCTACGGCTCGCTATTTTTTTTGTGAGTAGGGCGGTGTTCGATTTAAATCTAGAAAGCAATCTATAAATGATTCTAACTTATTCATTTTATTATGGTTAGAAACTGTTCTAAAATAAAAACCACCTGATGCGTTTTTTATCAAAAGTTTAAGTTTTAGTGAACTTCATCAAGCTTTCTTTTTTTAAATTAATCAGTTGCTTAAAATCTTGAAAGAAAGACTTGACCATTATCGTAGACTAATAGATTCTAAGGGAAAATAAGTAAGTAATTGAAAACGTAACAAGTTAAAGGGAAGAGATAGATTGGGTAATTCGGTTAAAGAAAGTGCCACGATAACCTAAGCGGAACGCTTGATATGACTCATATTCATTATGATTACAGTCTGGTCGCTGGTTCAATCGTAGTTGCATTATTAAGTTGTTACTTTGCTGTTTCACTCGAACAAATGTTGTTTCGTGGAACACGACCAAGATATGAAAATGTCATTTTATTCTTCAGCGGTGCAATTTTAGGTGCTGCGATCTGGTGCATGCATTTTGTAAGCATGATAGCCAGCCATTTGCCTTCAAGCCATAGTTTCGATACCAGTCTGACCCTGATATCCTATTTTATTGCTTTCGTTGCTTCCACTTTTGCTGTGTGGTTAACCACACGACAGACATTACCTTTTCCGCGTTTAATTTTAGGTTCAGTGTTAATGGGCCTTGGCATTTCCGGCATGCATTATACCGGTATGCTGAGTTTAGCCGTTCAGGGCTATGAACAACGGTATGAACCTTTAATTGTTATCTGTTCAATTTTAGTTGCGATCTGTGGTTCGGGTTTGGCCTTTTGGATGACGTTTAAAAATAAATATTCGTCTAAACGTAACATCATGAATGCCTTTGTTGCGGTCATGCTGACATTTAGCATTGTCGCTATGCATTATATTGGTATGGCAGCTGTTGATTTTGTACCGCTAAACTCGATGGATGTATTGGTTGCGGCTCAAATTAACCATAATTTATTGCTATTTATTGTCTTATTTGTCACCAGTTTATTGTTGATGGCGGCCTTTAGCGTTGCAGTACTTGAGCAACGTTTAGAACATCGCAGTTTGCAGTTGATGCGCGCAAATCGAGAACTGGCCAATCAAGCGGTACAGGACAATTTGACCCGTTTACCTAATCGACTATTTTTGGCTGAATATGCACATTTTCTATTTACAGAGCATCGTTTAAGACAAGATAAAATTGCTTTTATTTATATTGATATCGACCGTTTTAAAGCGGTCAATGATGTGTTTGGACACCATGTGGGTGATCAACTACTGATTCAAATTGCTACGCGTATTCACCGTTTAATTAATGATCAAGCCAAATTGCTACGAATCGGTGGGGACGAGTTTCTGATTGTGCTTGAGTCGGCAAGCAATGACTCTGCCACAGCAATGTCTGAAAAAATATTGGAATTGATGCAAGAAAGCTTTTTGATTGCAGGTAAGGAAATTAACATTTCAGGCAGTATTGGTATTGCGATGTACCCTGAACATGGTGCGAACTTACAAGACCTACTGATCAATGCAGACACCGCAATGCTGAGTTCGAAGTATCAGGGGCGTAATACCTATTCATTTTTTAATTATACTGCCGACCAATTTGAAGAAAAAAGTCAGACGAAACTGATCAATGATTTGTATAAAGCGGTAGAAGAACAGCAATTTATTTTATTTTATCAGCCAAAATTTAATGCCGTTGATCGTGAAATTTGTGGAGTAGAGGCCTTAATTCGTTGGAATCATCCAACTCTAGGTATGTTGACGCCAAATAAGTTTATCAATGGTGCAGAAAAAACTGGACTGATTATTGCCATGGGCTATTGGGCGCTTGAAGAAGCCTGTAAGCAAATTCAGCACTGGGAAAAGCTGAATATGCCGCTGTATCCGATTGCGGTCAATTTATCAGCGATTCAGTTTGAACATAAACATTTATTTAGTACCTTAGAGTCGCTTTTTGCACGGTATGAAATCAACCCGTCACATTTAATTATTGAAATTACCGAGTCAACAGCGATGCATCATATCGATGCCAGTATTGTAACTTTTGAACATTTGAGAAAGATGGGAATTAAAGTTGCGATTGATGACTTTGGTACGGGACATTCAAGTTTCTTGTATTTAAAAGAACTGCCTGTAGATGAGCTGAAAATTGACCGTGAGTTTATCCGCAATTTGAGCGTCGGCTCTAAAGAAGAAATTATTTTAGAAAGTATTATTCACTTGGCAATTCGACTGGGTTTAACGGTCACTGCAGAAGGTGTAGAGACAGAACAACAAGCAGAAATTTTAAAACGTTTAGGTTGCCAACAATTGCAGGGATATTTGTTAGGCATGCCGATGCCAGTGGCACAGCTTGAAGAAAGCATGAAAATGAAAGTTGAATAAAGTCATTTGTAGTCTGATCGCATTGCCAATGTGTACAGAAAAAAAGAAAATGAAATGTGCTATATCGTCGATAAAAACAGGTCGTCATCCAATGTAAAACATCAAGACACGCCACGCTAAGATTTTGACTCAACCCGATGTGGTTGATTATTTTTAATGGTCAATCTGATACAATATCGCCAATTTTCCATATTGATCAGATCTGATCTTTTGCACTGCGAGTTTTGCAGTAGGTGTCTTTCATGAGTTTTAAAGAAGAATTAGCGACACAGGTCGCTCAGCGACGTACTTTCGCTATTATTTCCCACCCCGATGCCGGTAAAACCACAATGACAGAAAAACTGTTGTTATGGGGACAGGCGATTCAGGTTGCAGGTATGGTAAAAAGCCGTAAATCTGATCGTGCGGCAACGTCTGACTGGATGGAAATGGAAAAAGAACGTGGTATTTCGATCACCACTTCTGTTATGCAGTTCCCGTTTAAAGACAAGATGATTAACTTGCTCGACACCCCAGGGCATGAAGACTTTTCTGAAGATACCTACCGTACATTAACCGCTGTTGACTCTGCGCTCATGGTGATTGATGGTGCAAAAGGTGTCGAAGATCGTACGATCAAATTGATGGAAGTGTGTCGTATGCGCGACACGCCGATTATTTCATTCGTCAACAAAATGGACCGTGAAATTCGTGAGCCATTAGAACTGCTTGATGAAATCGAAAACGTTTTAAAAATTAAATGTGTTCCGATTACTTGGCCACTGGGCACAGGTCGTGACTTTGCCGGTGTATTTAACCTACTCGAAGAAAAATTCTACGTTTATAAGGCAGGTTTCGGTTCAACAATTACGGATATTGAAGTCCGTGATGGCTATGACTATGCAGATTTGCGTGAAAAAGTCGGTGATCTCGCTTGGGCTGCATTTGAAGAATCATTGGAATTGGTTCAAATGGCCAATGAACCTTTAGACCGTGATGAATTTTTGGCAGGTCGTCAAACGCCAGTGTTGTTTGGTACGGCACTCGGTAACTTTGGTGTAGACCATGTTTTGGATGCATTTAGTCAATATGCGCCTGAACCTAAAGCACATCCAACTCAAGACCGTAAAGTTGAAGCGACTGAAGAAGGCTTCACTGGTTTCGTCTTTAAAATTCAAGCCAATATGGATCCAAAACACCGTGACCGTATTGCATTCATGCGTATCTGTTCAGGTAAGTATGAAAAAGGCTTAAAAATGAAACATGTGCGTCTAGGTAAAGATGTGCGTATTAGTGATGCTTTAACGTTCCTTGCTGGTGACCGTCAGCACCTTGAAGAAGCATGGCCGGGCGACATTATCGGTTTGCATAACCATGGTACGATTCAGATCGGCGATACCTTCACTTCGGGTGAAGATTTACACTTTACCGGTATTCCTCACTTCGCCCCTGAAATGTTCCGTCGCGTGCGTTTAAAAGATCCTTTGAAGTCAAAACAGCTACAAAAAGGCTTAAAAGAACTTTCAGAAGAAGGGGCGACTCAGGTCTTTATGCCGCAAAACAGTAATGACTTAATCGTGGGTGCTGTGGGTGTGCTTCAGTTTGAAGTTGTGGCTTATCGTCTGAAAGAAGAATACAAAGTTGATTGTATTTACGAGCCTGTAAGTATCAATACCGTACGTTGGGTATCGTGTGATGACGAGAAAAAATTCAACGAATTTAAGAAAAAAGCACACGACCAATTGTCTGTCGATGGCGGTGGTCATTTAACTTATCTTGCACCAAGTCGTGTGAATTTACAGTTAATGCAAGAACGTTATCCGGATATTGTGTTCAGTAATACACGTGAACACTAAGTTGTTCTTTTACAGAAATAAAACAGCTTCTTCGTGAAGCTGTTTTATTTTGTGGTAGAGTTTTTAAATCCATACATTACGCAATCATTTGGTCGTTTAGGACATCATGAAAAAATTCAAGGATGCTACAGTTTTTGCACTTTTGGGGAGTGTTTTGCTGCTCAGTGCATGTGATTCAGGAAAAGAAAACAAAGCGACAAAGCCGGCCGACGGTGGTGCTTCTGAAGCGGTCGTGATCAATCCAGATGTTTTGCCCTATTTAAATATTCGAGAGCAAGCAGCAAAAATTGCCAAACCGTTTTGTGAAAATAAAAGTTGTATTGATTTAGAGATACAAACCATTCAGACCGTAGATACATGGTTGAATGGCTGGATTGAAAAGAATCAGGCCAGCGTCGTACAAGATCAGATTGCATTAAAGCAAAATATGAATCTCCAACAAGCCGTCGATGCGTATGTGAAAAAATCAGATGCTTGGCAGGCAGAGTTTAAAACCAATAAAGCCTACGAATTGGCCATGTACACACGAGTTCCATATCAACGGAATCAATATGTGTTGCTGCAAATCGGTGTTGATACCAAACAGGAAAATATCACAGTCAAAGAGCGGTATTATTTTTTTGTGGCAGACCGCCGTGCGAAAAAGAATCTTAAGCCTTTAGATATTATTGAAGCAAAGCAACAGCAAAATATGGATGCTATTGTGCAGCAAGCCTATAGCAAATGGTTAGATGAACAAGTGGTAGATGTCAAAAAATCGGCACCGAAAAAACTCTATTGGGGCCAAGCGGATTGGTTCTTTGATCAAGAAGGCGTTGGTTTGCATTACCGTACAGATGAAATTGTCAAAGATGGTAAACAATTGGATATTTATCTCAGCAAAGCGCAAACACAACAAGTATTGAAAGCTGACGTTTATCAGCATATGTTCTAAACAACGAAAGTATTTAATTTGATAAGATATTTACCAAAATAAATATCAATCATTCGAAATGAAAGGTTGAAGCAATGGTGCAAAAAAATAAAATTTGGGCAAGCTCAATATTGGCAGTTTCTGTTGCATTCACGGCGTGTCAGCCACAACAAGCTGAACCTGAAAAAAAGCCAGATCAAGCAAAAACTGAACAGCCAGATTTGAGTGCAAAACTGATTGGTGATGCGGAAAAATTACAACTGAATTTACCTGAATGTGATGGCGGGGTCTGTCCTGAAATTTCAGTTGAACGCTTAAACAGTAATCAAGCCTTTATTGATGACTTTATTGATGCGGAAATTCTAAAACAGTTAGGTGAAATTCTATCTGTATCGCCTTTAGAAGATAAAACGCTGAGTACTGATGCTCCCGCTGCAAGTGAAGTTCCTGCAGCGTCTGAAGCAAAATCTGCTTTGGCAAAGGTTGAAACGCCCAAATTAAAATTGGAAAAAGCCACGCAGCCTTACATGCAAGCGTTCTTAAATTTAGATAAAGAGTTGAAATCTTTAAGTGCCAATCAGCAAATCAGTTTGATGATTAAACCTAAAATATTGAATGCTGAAAAACCCTTGGCAACAGTGGTTTTAAATACCAGTTCATATTTAGGTGGAGCGCATGGTTCTTCTGCACAGCAATATTATAACTTCGATTTAAGCACTCAAAAATTGGTGCAGCTCAACGACATATTATTGCCTAATCAACGTGCTGAGCTTGAAAAGCGGGGCTATGAAGTATTTAAAACTTGGGTGAAAGATGCCAAGTTGGCAGACAATATTCAAGAATACGAACAGATTTGGAAATTTAAACTGTCTGATAATTTTTATCTGAGTCAGCAAGGTTTAATTTTGCAATATGCCGAATATGAAATTGGGCCGTATGTGGTGGGTTTACCACGTTTGACCATTCCGTATGATCAATTGCAAAGTGTATTGAAAAAGCAATATCTACCTCCAGTTGAAGCTGTTGAAGCCTCAGCCGCAAAAGCAAATTAATTAGTTCAATGACTTACTCACTGTTTGATACGCATACGCATTTTGATGTTCCCGATTTTGACGCTGATCGGGAACAGTTGGCGTATGCTGCCAAACAAGCGGGTGTCGATGCGTTAGTATTGATTGGTTTTGTACAGTCACGTTTTCACAATTTGCTGCAAACCCAAGAGTTTTTAGCTCGTTTATCCAATGCTCCCAAAAGCTATTTAGCCCCCGGCTTACATCCGTTTTATATTGAGCAACATCGTGCAGAACATTTGCTCGACGTGGAACAGATGCTAAAGCAGCATGATTGTGTTGCTGTCGGTGAAATAGGTTTAGATACCTTTTTGAAACAGCATAAACAGCCTGAACTTTTTCAAAAGCAGCAGCAGTATTTTTCCGCACAACTTGAGTTAGCACAGCAGTTTGATAAACCTATTTTGCTGCATATTCGTAAATCCCATGCGGAGGTGCTTTCGATGTTGAAAAAGCATCAATTTAAGCTCGGTGGTATTGCACATGCATTTAGTGGTGGTGTTGAAGAAGCGAAGGCATTTACCAAGCTAGGTTTTAAAATCGGTGTAACAGGGCAAATCACCAATCCTAATGCAAAAAAATTACATCAAGTGGTTCAGACTTTGGGTGTAGATCATTTGGTCTTAGAAACTGACTGTCCAGATATGACACCCTTATGTTGTCAGCATTCAACGGAAGGGCGTACTCGCAATACGCCGGTCAATTTGCCCTATGTCTTGCAGGGGCTAGCTCAGAGCTTAAACCGTACTGAATCTGAGATTGCACAGATCTTATGGACTAATTCATTACAAGCATTGCATCTGGACGCTTAAGGGCCAATAAATATTGATGCTGCTTGATTGAATCTAGTTTCATTCGCATCGTGCATGCAATGATGGTTTTATAAAAAAAGGCGCATTATGCAATTTCTAAAATGCTTTAGACTTGGCATTATGCTGTTAAATTATTTTGAGTGAGTTTCACATGGCACAAGGACTATTGGCTGGCAAACGCTTTTTAATCGCGGGTATTGCAAGTAAGTTATCAATCGCATTTGGTATTGCGCAAGCTTTACATCGCGAAGGTGCAGAACTGGCTTTTACTTATCCAAACGAAAAATTAAAAAAACGTGTAGATGATTTTGCTGAACAATTTGGTTCAACTTTAGTTTTCCCATGTGATGTCGCAGTGGACGCTGAAATTGATACCGCTTTTGCTGAACTTGCTAAACATTGGGATGGTCTAGATGGTGTTGTGCATTCAATTGGTTTTGCACCGGCACATACTTTAGATGGCGATTTCACTGATATTACCGACCGTGAAGGTTTTAAAATTGCTCACGACATCAGCGCATATAGCTTTATTGCGATGGCTCGTGCGGCAAAACCTTTATTGGCTGCACGTCAAGGTTGCTTATTGACGCTGACTTACCAAGGTTCTGAACGCGTAATGCCAAACTATAACGTTATGGGCATGGCAAAAGCGTCACTAGAAGCAGGCGTACGTTATTTGGCAACAAGTCTTGGTGCTGAAGGTATTCGTGTAAATGCGATTTCAGCAGGTCCGATTCGTACCTTAGCGGCTTCAGGGATTAAATCTTTCCGTAAAATGTTAGATCTAAATGAAAAAGTCGCACCGCTTAAACGCAATGTCACCATTGAAGATGTCGGTAATGCAGCATTGTTCCTTTGCTCGCCTTGGGCAAATGGTATTACAGGTGAAATTCTGTATGTTGATGCTGGCTTTAATACTGTAGGTATGAGCGCTGATCTAATGGCAGATGCCGAGTAATTTGCTCCTCCCTTTTTAAAAGGGAGGGTGGGAGGGATTTTGTTAAGTAGAAGTAAATCCCCCTCATTCCCCCTTTTAGTAAAGGGGGAAGCTAAAAGGCAATAAAAAAGACCGCTAAAAGCGGTCTTTTTTATATCTGAGATCAAGTAATTAAGCTTGGCCTTCAGCAGCAGTTTGCGCACGTTGCAAATTCGCTTCGAATTCAGCATCGAAGTTAATTGGTGTAAGCAATAATTGTGGGAAGCTGCCTTTAGTAACCATATCGTTCACAGCTTCACGTAGGAATGGGAACAAGATATTTGGGCAGTAAGCACCAAGAATGTAAGGAAGACGTTCTTCTTCAACGCTATCGATTAGGAAGATACCTGCTTGAGTAACGTCAACGATAAATGCAGTGTCACCCGCATTGTTCGCTTGAACGACAACTTTCAGTGAAACTTCGAAGTGTGTTGGATCAACTTTTTCTGCAGAAGAAGAAAGGTTGATATTTAGTTCAGGCTGCCATTCTTTAGTAAATACTTGAGCCCCAGGTACTTCGAAAGAAATATCTTTAGTATAAATGCGCTCTAATGCCAATTGTGGTTGAGCTTGTTGTTCTTCACTCATTGTTTATTCCTTAATATGAGGTGACGATTTATGTTTAAAATTAAGATAGCATGCCGTCGAGTTTGCCTTCACGCTCTAAAGCATAAAGTTGGTCAAAACCGCCAATAAACTGATCATTAATAAAAATTTGAGGAACGGTACGGTGGTTGGTGCGTTGCATCAATTCAACACGTACTTCAGGCGCTTCATTTGATAAATTAATTTCTTTATAAGCCACGCCTTTACGCTCTAGGAGCTGTTTTGCACGAATGCAGTAAGGACATACAGTTGTTGAATAAATCGTAACTTCAGCCATGTTAATCTCCTAAGAAGCGGTTATTTGCTTTTAACTAGAGGTAAGCCTTGAGCTTTCCAGTTGCTAATGCCGCCGTCTAAACGGTATGCATCTGCATGACCGACTTGTTGCAATGCAGAACCTGCCACTTGACCAAGGTTACATACAAAAACCAACGGGCGATCAGAAGTTTTTAACTCTTCAATGTGTTTTGTAATTTGGCTATATGGAATATTACGGCTACCGCTAATATGACCTTCGCGGAAGTCTTTCGCATCACGTAAGTCAATCAATTGAGCATTTTTAGCTTTAACTAAAATCCCTAAAGATTGAGGTGAAATTTTGCGACCATTACGCTGGCCTTCAAGAATAAAGAACAGCACGACCAATACAGCCAGCGTTCCAAATAAGAAGGGGTGATTCCCCATAAATTCGAACCAACGTTCCACAATTCACCTAACTACAATTTTAAATTGCCAAGAGTATAGCCCATAAATATGGTGATCAAAATCACCCCTTCAAGGGCATAAACAGAATAAAAATTAATTTTTTTGCTGCGCTTCCGTGATTTCGTCGATCAGACGTAAATAACTGTCTAATCGGCGCGGTAAAATTTCGCCATTTTGAGCCGCCATTCTAAGCGCACATTGCTTTTCATGTTTATGCGTACAGTTACGGAACTGACAATAACCCAAATGTGACTCGATCTCAGGGAAACCTTGTTGAACTTTTTCCAGTTCTAAGTGCCATAAACCAAATTCACGGATTCCCGGTGAATCAATCAATGCAGAACCTTCACCAAACGCAATTAAGCGCGTAGAGGTGGTGGTGTGCTGACCGAGCGCGGAGTTTTCCGAAATAATATTGGTTTTTTGCGCAGCATCCGGAACAATGGCATTAATTAAAGTGCTCTTACCAACCCCAGACTGACCTACAAATGCGACAGTTTCACCAGAAAGTCGAGCAGAAAGTGCGCTTAAGTCACCATCGGATTGGGTTTGCATGACCTCATAGCCCAAGTCACGATATTCTTGTAATAGCGTTAAGATCGGATCGTTGTCTTTAAGTAAGTCTGATTTATTTAAGACCAATAAGGCTGGAATATCGGCATCTGCACAGGCCACCAAATAGCGGTCAATCAGGCCAGGTGCTGGCTCAGGAAGCGGTGCAAATACAATCACAATCAGGCTGACATTGGCTGCGACAGGTTTCACTTTGTGATAACGGTCAGGGCGTGTCAGTAAAGATTGGCGTGGATGAATCGCGGTAATAATCCCTAAACCTGTGATCGGGTCAGCTTGCCATTTGACACGGTCACCCGTCACCAATAATTCGAGATTGGTACGGGTATGGCAGCGCCAAACACTGCCTAATTCGATGGGTTTCCAATGTGGTTCAGGTTCACCAGCTTGCACAATAGGTTTTTCAGGATGTTGGTCGGGTGTAGACAGCGCTTGAACTTCAAGTTGACGACCATAATGTTGGACGACCAAGCCTTCCAAATCTGCAGAAGTATCGATTTCTTCCTGACGAGATTTATGTTGCTTCTGAATGCGACGTTGCTGCTGTTCAGTCAGTCGGCGCTTACGAATTAAAGCCATTCATATCCTAAAAAACCGTGAAAACTAGATGGCAAAAATAGCATGAAAGCAGGGTCTATTTACAGCGCAAGCCCAATAAATTTGCTACTATGTTCATTTTTACAGCCTAATAAGATTGCACATTTATGAGCAGCACACCTGATACACGCCTGATTTGGATTGACCTTGAAATGACAGGTCTAGATACAGATAACGACCAGATTATTGAAGTTGCAACAATTGTGACGGATGATAATTTAAATATTCTGGCGGAAGGGCCTGTGCTTGCGGTACATCAGTCTGATCGTGTGCTCAATGCAATGGATGAGTGGAACACTCGCCAACATGGTCAATCAGGTCTGATCGAACGTGTACGTCGTAGTAAATTGACAGCACAAGATGCTGAACAGCAAACTTTAGAATTTTTGAAAAAATGGGTGAATCCAAAATCATCACCGATGTGCGGTAACTCAATTTGCCAAGATCGTCGTTTCTTGCATCGTTTGATGCCTGAAATGGAACAATACTTCCACTACCGTAATCTCGATGTATCATCAGTGAAAGAATTGGCGAAACGCTGGCGCCCAGAGATTATGGGTGGCTTGAAGAAAAATGCCTCGCATTTAGCAATGGATGATATCCGTGACTCGATTGCAGAGCTTAAATACTACCGTGAATATTTCTTTATTATGAATAAAGACTAAGGTTGTAAGATCGAAAAAGAGGCGAAAGCCTCTTTTTTTATCCGAGATATTTTCTCTATCGTTGATAGATGTTGGCTTGATGAATTTCGAGAAAACTTGCAGGTTGAGCCAAATCAGTGAAGCCAAATTGACGATATAGACCATGTGCATCCGCCGTTGCAAGTAACATGCGTCTGAGATCTGCGGAGCCACATTTTTCAAATAAAGTACTCACAATTAATTTTGAATAGCCTTTGCCTCGATGCTCATCGGCGACATAAATATCGGCTAAATAAGCAAAAGTTGCATAATCCGTAATAGCACGACCAAAACCGATGAGTTCATCATCGAGAAGTAGAGCCACGGCCAAAGAGTTTTCAATCGCTTTTTTCACCACATTTTTCGGAATATCTTTTGACCAATAGGTATGGCTTAAAAAGCGATGCACGGTGTCTAAATCCATTTCATTTTTGTCATCGGTAATTTTTAAATTATTTGGCAGAGGATGGATGTCCATGGCAATACACACTTGAGTTTTAGATTTATGGTTATACTTTTTAAAGCAGACCTCCGTTCACTGTAAATGTTTATTTTGATGGATTTAGACCTGATGCGAATGCCGCTCTGTTGCGCTGTCTGCTGAATTGCGTTTTATCAAAGAAAATAAGTAGCGAATTTGCTAAAATGGCGGCTGATTTAACACAGCTTCCAAACCTATGACTGAACTGCTCCAAAATGATGAATATGACCGCCGTTTTGCTGGCGTAGCCAAAATATATAGTGATGAAAGTTTTCATCATTATGAAAAAAGTCATGTCATGGTGATTGGGATTGGTGGTGTAGGCTCATGGGCAGTCGAAGCTTTAGCGCGTACAGGTATTGGTGAGCTGACCTTGGTCGATATGGATGTGGTTGCTGCATCGAATATTAATCGACAATTGCCTGCCATGAGCACGACATTGGGACATGAAAAAATTGAAGTGATGGCAGAGCGCTGCCGTGCGATTAATCCCCGAATCAAAATAAATTTGATTGATGATTATCTTACACCTGAAAATGTCAAAGAAATTTTGGCAGGTGATCCTGACTTGATTTTAGATTGCATAGATGACGTGAAGGCCAAATTTGCCTTAATGCTACATTGCCGTTTTAATAAAATTCCGTTGATCGTTTCCGGTGGAGCAGGGGGTAAACTTGATCCGCTGAAAATCCGAGTCGCAGATTTATCAAGAACAGAGCAAGACCCAATGTTAGCCAAATTGCGCACACAATTACGCGGCAAAGGCATTTGTAAAAAGCCGAAAGAAAAGTTTGGGATTACCTGTGTTTATTCGATTGATAATCCATTTTCCAGTGCTGATGTTTGTCCAAGTGCGGGCTTACGTTGTGGTGGATATGGTTCAGCAGTAGTGGTGACGTCCAGCTTTGCGATGGTGGCTGTGTCAGAGGTGCTCAAAAAACTTGATGCAAAACGAGCAAAAGCATGACAGCTATCTCATTTTGAAAAAAAATAAAGCACCAAATTCGGTGCTTCTTTTGTATATAGAATTAAAATCAGACACAATGTTGGAATAATTAAAATATTGATTTTTTGGGGCGAGTATGTGGTTTTTACTGATACTAATTTTGGGGATGGGAGCACTTGCGTTTTGGATGTGGAAAAGACCCGATCCAGTGAAACGCGATCAGGCTAAAGCGGTTGGGCATGACTTGTGGATAGACCAATTAGATGCACAGCTGAAATTTGCAGAACGTTTAATGCTTGATGCACCAACCGACTATGCGCGTGCCTATGAGTTGTATCAAAATTTGGCCAAACAGCATGAAATTCCACAGGCCTATGTCGCTATGGGACAGATGCATTTACAAGGCTTAGGCCGAGAAGTCAGTGTGGAAAATGCGCTGGCTTTATTGGAAAAAGCCAATAGTTTAGGTAGTGATGATGCTGCATATGTGTTGGGGCAAGTTGAAGAAGGTATCTATGGCGGTGTACCCAATCTTGAAAAAGCGCAGTATTGGTATCGACATGCGATTTCACGCGGTCATTTGGATGCGCAATATCGACTCGCCGAACTAAACCCAGAAGATCAGACACATGCCGAGCAACAACATTTAGATTTGTTGCAAAAAAATGCGGACAATGGACATGCCAATTCACAGTATCAATTGGCACAGTTCTATTTAAACCAAGCCACGCCAAATATTACTTTGGGAGTGGAATATTTACTGAAAGCTGCTCAACAAGACCATATGGCGGCTATTCAGCAATTGCAGCAATTCTATGCAAAAGGAAAGTATCTTGCACAAAATGATGAAAAGTCATTGCAATATTTAAAGCGAGGATTGCTACTCGGGCACCAGCAGCAGTTGTATGAATATTATCAAGCAGTATTGATGGGTAAGATCGATGTCGATCAGCGTCAGCGGGTTTATCATGATCTTTTGCAGCAGGCCAAAGAGCACAAAGTTGCTGCAGCCAGCCGATTATTAGGTATTGCACATTTTCATGGTTGGTACTTGGAGAAGCAGGAAACTTTAGGTTTTCGCTTTCTGACCGAAGCTGCTCAACTTAAAGATGCTGAAGCGATTAGTCTTATTGCCGCACTGTATTTTGAAAAGTATTTGGTTCGTGATGATCCGCAAAAAGCATTTGAGTTATATCAAACAGCGTATCAATTCAAACCATTATTCATTAACCAAGTTGGTTTGGCCCTATGCTATCTACACGGGGTCGGTGTTGAGCGAAATATCAAGCAAGCGCAGCAACTTTTAATTGAAGCTGCTAGGGATTTAAATGAAATGTCCATTACTTGTGTCGCCGATCAGAATTATGTGATTGGACGTTTTTATGCATTGCCAGAATATCCTTTACCGCATCGTGATCAGTGTCTGAGTTATCTGGAAAAAGCCGCAGAACAAGGTTCGCAGGATGCTGCTTGGTATCTCTACCGTTTAGCCGTGGACAATATCTTACCTGATCTACAATTTGATGATGCTCAAACACAGCGGGCATTGTTGAAAGCGGCAAAATTAGGCCATCCTGATGCACTTACGCAACTAGGTCTAGTTAATTTAAAAGGACAATGGGGAACACAAGATTTCCAACAAGCATTGCAGTATTTCTCGCAAGCGGCAGCATTGGGTAATGTGACTGCCTTGTACCAACTTGGTGAAATGTCAGAACATGGTTTAGGTGTACAGCAAGATTTAACCCAAGCGCATAGCTATTATGCACAAGCGGCTCAGGGGATGAGTGCTGCGGCGTTAACGCGATTGGGCTATTTATATATTCATGGCATGGGCGTAGAGCGTGATCTTAAAATTGCACAGCAATATTTGGAAAAAGCGGCCTTGCAAGGCTTTGTCGAAGCACAAGAACAATTGGAGAATATTCACGCATTTTTAAATGCCAATTAATCGTGATGCAAGGCAGTAAGGTGGTATGAAGAGACCTGAAGTTTAGTTTGATGGTCTCTATATTTTTTTAATGCAGAAATAAATAGAGTAAAAGTAACATAAAGAATTGATGTGGAAATTTGAATTTTTACTTACATAAAACCCAAAAAAGCAGGCAGATTATGCCTAGAAAAATATGAGTTTTTTTGATTAAATACCCCGCATATTTTATAAAAATCTGATTTTAGATAATAACGATGCTGAACAATATTTATTCTGCACTTGAGAAATTGGGCATTAGTCCACAAAAACGTGCCTTGCATATTCAATTTTCCAACACCACGCTGAATGAACAAGTATTCTTGCAACGTATTGATGGGGAACATGCCTTAAGTGAAGGTTTGAATGTTCAGCTCATCTGTCTCTCAACTTCTGCCACGCTCGAACTGAAACAATTTATTGGTACGCAAGTCGCAATCGATCAGGTGACCGATGCGGGGCAACTTTTTCGTATTACCGGGATCATTACAGAAGCATTTCAAGGCCAAAGTGATGGTGCATTAACGCTATATAAGTTGACCTTAGAAGATGCAACAGCACTATGGCATAAGCGTCGTAATAGCCGTGTGTTTATGAATAAATCGGTCAAAGATGTGGTCGAGATTATTTTTAAGGAATGGCAAAAAAAGAGCCCACTTTTTGCAGCGAGCTTAAGTTTGGACTTAAGTGGCTTAAAAAAAGAGTATGACGTTCGACCATTCATGATGCAAAGTAATGAAACCGACTATGATTTTATTACCCGCTTATTACGCAGTGAAGGCATTCATTGGTTGGTTGATGAAGCTCAATCTTTTGTAACATCGTCTGCGACACCCATAGCAGCTCAAAAGCTACGTTTGATTGATGAAAATAATCAATATCAAGCTTTAGAGCGACGTAATATCCGTTTTCATCGTAGTAGTGCGACTGAAAAAAATGACAGTATGATCAGTTTTATCGGTCAGCGTAGTCTGCAACCGACGTCGGTACATGTGCAGCGGTGGCAGGCGGATGTGCTTGAACAGGACGAAGGTGGTGGTGCAGTACAAAGCAAGCACCTACATAGTCAAAATCAAGATAATGCGAGCTTAAGCTTAGAGCAGGCATGGCATGTGAGCCCTGCATGGATGCAAGATCTGAATGGTGAAGATGCTGCAACTGCCTCTAATAGTGCTCAAGTTGAACGTCTCAATCAAAATTTTAGTGATTATTATGCGGCTCAAGCCAAACAATTTATTGCCAAAAGTACCGTACGTGATACGCAAGTTGGTTATTGGTTCAAATTGGATGAGCATCCAGAGATTGACCAGCATCGTGGGGCCGATCAAGAGTTTTTGATTTTATCCAAGTCTTTTTATAACCAAAATAATTTACCCAAAGACTTAACCGATCAAGTTACACAACTGATCCATCAAAGTCAGTGGCAAGTCAAACAAAGCGACGCGGATGAACGCCAAGCCAATACTTTGGCTTTACAACGTCGAAATATAACGACCGTCCCTGAATTTAATCCGCTTACACATCGACCAGTAACACATCCACAGCGTGCTAAAGTTGTGGGTCCTGCTGGTGAAGAAATCCATGTTGATGAATGGGGACGGATAAAAGTCCGTTTCCTATTTACCCGTTCCGATGATCATGGTCATGATGGCGGTGCAGGTGCGAATAATAATGACACAGACTCGGCTTGGGTTGATGTACTGACGCCTTGGGCTGGCGAAGGTTATGGCGCGCGCTTCTTACCTCGAATTGGTGAAATAGTCGTCGTTGATTTCTTTGATGGCAACATTGACCGACCATTTGTCGTGGGGCGTATTCATGAAGCGCAGCGTAGTCCTACTAAATTTGACAATAAAGGACAATTACCAGATACCAAAAAACTCGCGGGAATTCGTTCTAAAGAAGTGGCGGGAGAGGGATTTGGTCAATTACGCTTTGATGACAACACGGGACAAATTAGTACGCAGTTGCAAAGTAGCCATGGTGCAACACAACTGAATTTAGGTCATTTAAGTCATCCTAAAGAAAAGGCTGAGAGTGAAAGTCGGGGTGAAGGTTTTGAGCTGCGGACCGATCAATGGGGGGCAGTACGGGCTGGGCAAGGCTTATTGGTGTCGACACATCAGCAAGCACAAGCAGGTGGGGTGCATTTAGCGAGCCATGAAGCCCATACACAAATCGAAAGCGCATTGAATAATGCTAAAGGGCTGAGTGATGTAGCGAAAAACCAAAAGACCGACCCTCTTGAGGTATTGGAGAGTCTTCAAGCCTTTATTGAGATATTAAGTCAGGATGATCAGCAAAAAACTGCTGAGTTTAAATCGGCCATTATGGTCTTGGCCTCCCCCAATTCGATTGCTTTAAGCAGTAATGAAGATATACATGTATCTGCAAATGGTCAGATCAGCCAAACTGCAGGCGATAGTATGAACATTTCCACGCAAAAATCTTTAATAGGTCATGCAGGCAAAAAAATCAGTTTATTTGCAGCGCAAGAAGGATTGAGAGCATTTGCTGGGAAAGGGAAAGTTGAAATTCAGGCACAAGGTGATGGACTCGATCTAATTGCACGTAAGGGCATTCAGATTATTTCAACCGAAGATACGGTATATATCACCAGCCCTAAAGAAATAAACTTAACTGCGGGTGGTTCACAAGTGAAAATTAATGGTTCAGGCATATTTCCAACCACAGGTGCGAAGTTTGAAAGTAAGGCAGGACAGCATAAGTTTGTGGAAGGTGAAAAGGTGGAGGTTCCACCAATTAAATTAAATTCGTCACCTTGTTACTTAACATTTGAAATTGTCGATGAATTTGGTAAGCCAGGACAAGGTGTTGAATATGTAGTTTTTAAATCTGATGGTACGCAAAAAATTGGTAAGACTGATGCTAATGGTAAAACCGAAAGATTTGAAACTGATGGTCCTGAGCAAATAGGTGTGCATATTTCAGATAAAGACGCTTCAAAATATAAAATTATGCAAAATAACTAAATTGGATAAGAAAATGGATAAATATTACGTTATTGATAATAAAATTCAGCTTAATAAGCAGGGTGGCGGTGCGCTCTCTAAAGTAAAATATAAAGTACAAATAGTACAAAATAACAAAGTAGTTAAAGAGATACAGGATGTAACTGATGAAAATGGGCAAACAAAAAATGTAATAGTAGAGAGTATTTGCCAACTAAGATTTTTTGTTTATGGATTTAAGAGTCCTTATTCAGCTAAAAGTGAATGGATGATCCCATTATTTTCTAAAAGTGATGTAAGTAATATTATTGTCATTGATGAAGAGAAGTTACTTGAAAACTCTAAATTTCCAAGTGAACAGAAATATGAATTAAGAAAGAAAGAATTAAGAAATACAATAAAAGTAATGAAAGAGAATTCTACGAAGGGAATTTTTTCAAACAATGGTATTGGAAAAATTAACTTTCAAAAATCAGTTTTTGAATTATCGGGTAGTAAGCCAATAGATCCAAAATTTGCAGAAATACTGAAAAATAAAAACTTAAGTAATAGTAATGGTTTGATTGAACCATTTGAGCGGTCACTTAAAGATTTAGGCAATAGTTATATTGAATATAAAAAGAAATGTACAAAAAAAATTTATAAAGCTAAGGTATTTTTCTTGAAGACGTATTCTGTTTTTCAGTTTATGAATTCACAGTCAAAACCTATATCTAATATTCAATATCAAGTATTTGAGAAAAATAATAAGAAACCAATTTTAAATAATTTTCCAAAGAGTGTTGAAAAAAATGGGGTAACAGGAATCGCATTCACAACCAAAAGTAGTCAGGTTAAATATAAAATAGGAAATCAAGATAAAGAGAGTGAGTTTTTTGCCCCGATCACTTGTATTGATAAAAATCAAATTAATCAAATTCGTATAGGTGTAGCAATGGGCGGGAGCAGCCCGAATGAAAATACTACTGTCGGCTTAGGTAAAGCTAAAAAAATACCCATTGTAGTCAATCCTCATACTGATGAATTGTTAATATTACCTCAGGATGCTTTCGATACATTTGAAAAAATAACGCGTGACTTAGAAGATTCTATAAAAAATATACATCGTACAAAATATGAATTAGACGAGAAAATGAACTATTTATCTAGGTCTACTGCTGAAATTGAAGAAATTGAAAAAAGATTAAATATTAATCAGCAAAAAGCGATAGAAAAATTAAATGAAAAATTTGGAAATAAAGCAGATTTGCGAGAAGTTTTGGTTTTAGAAACCAAAGGAGATACTAAAACAGGGGAAAAACAACTATTAAGAAAATATTTAACGGCGAAGGAATATGATCAATTAAAGTCAAAGCGACTAAATTTTGAGGCAAAAGTAAAAATAAAAGCTGCGGCAGTTAAATCTAGGAACTATGAAGAAGATGGTGATATAGAAATTGATTTAGTAGATATGAAGAAAAGCTTCGATGACTTAAAAGAGCAACTAAGCGTAGAAATTTATAAAAAGAAATTTGGTGATGATGAAAAAGTAATATACGACATGATAGGGGGGATTGGTGGCGAAATTGCAGAACAATATAAAAATAGTAAAGGGGTTAATGTTAGTGTTGAGTCGCAATGGATGCGCTTAGTTGCTGGAAATGGAGGCGAGGCTTCCATACATGCGACTAATAAAGGAACTTCAATTAGAGCAAAAGGAGACATCTCTGCCAAATTTGTGTTATTTGAAAAGCAAAAAGAGTGGAGAAGCTTTTATCCAAGTGAAAATGGTTGGAATTTAGAGTTGGGAGATATGGCTCTAGGTACTATTCGCTTTATTCGCGGTTGCAGTCTACATGGTTTTGCTGGTGCAAATATTGGATTGGCAGGTAATTTATCGGTTGATTTGCCAATGACTGTTGGTGCGCCTCAAGTTGTTTATCCTACGACACGGACACCGAGGCGTACTAATGCTACTTCCCGCGGAATTTTAGAGCCTACTGATACAGATTTTGACAAAACAACAGAAAATCAAGCATCAGCTGAAGTAAAAGCATTTGGTGGAGCCCAAATGGGTGTTACTGTTTTGGGCTCTTTAGAGTGGTATAACGATAAAACAGAAAGTCCGGCTAAGTTTGTTAATTTAGCCTCTGCTGCGCCGACGGTGGGTGGAAGTATTGGCGGTGGGTTTGAGGGGAAATTTCAAATATTTCTTGAAGGTGGAAAATTTAAATTCCGTGTGGCTTTGCATGTATGTTGGGGAATTGGGGCAAAGGGAACTTTAGACTTTGAAGTTGATTTTAAGCAAATGTGGCATTTTGCGCTGTTTGTAAAAAGTCAATTATTACAAGCGGCATTTAAACAACTTGTATATATTAATAAATTAGCTTTCACTGCATTAGCACAAATATTGGCTTATTGTATTGGAGATAATCATCCTTTGACACAAAATGTTAATGAATTAGTCATTGATTTTGATGTTTGGATTGAAGGACTATCTTCCGATCAACAACGTTATAGAGCCGCTATGAATATCAACTCACCAAGCGGTTTAGAAGGTTTAGTCATTGCTTCACCTGAAACCAAGGGGATATTGATTTATGGGGTAACACACTGGACAACTCGCACTGCTTCTTTGTTTGATATGACGATTAGCATGAGTGGTTTAGATGTAGAGATTAACCGTTTTGTAACACGAAAAAATGCCATTATTAATATATTTAAAACCTGTATCTCCACTCAGGAATGGATGAATGTCATTCAACATGTGCATCCTCGTGCTGAAACCCAGTCCAAAAGTAATATGCAAAAAATTGAAGGGGATATTATTCGCTTTTTAAACTATGGTGAAGATGCCAGTATTGCTGAAGATATTATTATTGCGCTCAATTCGCGGCAAGATTACGCAGGTGGTCGAGAGAACCAATGGTTAAAAGATTTCCTCAAATACCGTAAGCAGGCAAAACCGATACAAGGCTACCCTTTGAATCATTTAATTGTAAAAAATCAAGATGATATGCAATTTAAACAGTTAGATTATATGGGGGGTTATGCAGACAATACTGCTATTCTAGCATCAAATTTAGATATTCTAGCGCCATTTGAAGATCAGGAAATACAACTCTATCAAACATGATAGAGTTGTATTGGGTGAGACTACATAATTTTTTTAGTTTGGTTTACTACACAGCGTACAGAGTTGTCAAAGTTTGGATTGATTACTCCCTTAAATCTTTCAGGGAAATCTATTGGTTGAATAGGGTGGGTATGACTACGCCGTACGGTTAAACCCTCTCCCATCTGCAAGGTTTGTCCATCTAAAGGTTTAGCACTACGTAGTACTTTTTCGGCACCTGTTTTAGGGCCTTGCGGGTTTTTTTCTGGGGAGTGTTGATAGTAATCTGCTGCATACCAGTCGAGCATCCATTCGTAATTGTCTGTCGTTAAATCATAAAAACCTAGAGCTGAAGGTGGGTATTGTCCTACTTCAGAGATAAGTGACTTAGGTGCTTTATATTTTTTACGTAACTGTATACGTTGCTCAAAACTCCACACATTTACTCCATCTTCAATTTTTCCTGTATTGGTTGGAAAATGAATTTTTTGACCTCTATTACGAGCAGCATATTCCCATTGGGCTTCGGTCGGGAGATCTATGTCAAGTTTTAGTTGTTTTCCTAACCATTGGCAATAATTTCGTCCCTCTTGCCAAGAGACACCAGCAGACGAGTTAGGATATCTTGCTTTTGAAGATAAGGATTCAGTTGAGACCACTTTAGGCGTATTGGTTGCAGCACTGTATATGTCTAAATCTGCATAGGTGGCTTTATAAGCAGACATGCTAAAGCTATCTAGAGTTACTTTGTGAACAGGTTTGCTATCAATCTTGCTGTCATAATGATCAAAATCTCCCATCATAAAAGTACCACCTTCCACAAAAATCATGTTCTTCTTGGTTTTTTCTAGCAATTTTTGAATTTGTGCTTGTAATTCGGGAGAAACATTTTTTTGATTAGTAGAAGGAGTTTGTGGCTCATTCGCACTTTTTGCACAAGCACTTAAAGCAAAAGTAGATAGTAAAATAATGGCTAAATTTCGATTGATCATATTCTTTAAAATTATAGAGTTGTTAAAATACTGCCAAAGAATAAAGCAATTTTAATATCTCAAAAAGAGAGTTTTTGTTATTTAAACCCTTTAGATGTAAAAAAAGCCCCTCAGGGCTTTTTTAATATAAATCAAGGCAACTGCTTAATCGGACTGCCACCCAACGCCTGCATTAAAGTCACATAAGCATTGTATTGACTTTGCTTGGTTTGAACCAAAGATAGTCGAGCATTACGTGTGGTCTCCTGTGCATCAAGCAAGTTTTTCAACGCAATTGCACCATTTCGATAACGTACTTCAGTCAAACGCTCAGTCTTTTCTGCAAGCTGTACATTACGTTCTTGCAAAGCAACTTGTTGACTTAACTCAGTGCGGTTGGATAGCGCATTTTCCACATCGGCAAAAGCCTGATACAAGGTCTGACGATATTGAATAATAGATTTTTCATAATCTAAATCACTAATCGCAAGGTCTTTCTTCATATCGTTATATTGCAAGAAAGGTAAACTCAAACTCGCACCCAAAGCCAAAGCAGGGTTTTGTAATAAATTACTCAAAGAGGTACTACTCGAGCCTAAACTGCCAGTCAAACTGATCGAAGGGTAGTAACTCGCTTTCGTTGCATCTTTATTTGCCAAAGCTTTACGTAATCTTAACTCGCTTGCTTGTAAATCTGGACGGCGAGACAACAACTCGGCTGGTAAACCCGCTGCAATCGTCGGTAATGCAATTCGAGGTAAACGCTGCGGCTCTGAAATATTCAGTTGTTGCACAGGTTGATGTAATAACACAGCCAATGCAGTACGTGTTTCCACTTTTTGTTGGGCAATTTGGCTTAAGGTCGATTTTTGACTTTGGACCGACTGTTCGGCTTGCGTCAAATCCAAACCTGAAACAGCACCCGCTTTGTACTGAACTTTGACTAGATCATACGTCTTTTGCGTGCTGGCTAAATTCTGCTGAGCAATGCTATAGCGCTCATTTAAATAACCGAGCTGCCAATAGAGATTAGCAGTCGTAGCAATTAAACTTTGTGCAGTGGCTTGTAAATCTTGCTCAGTTGCCAAAGCTTCCCATTTGGCTGCTTCGGTTTGACTTGCCAGACGTCCAAACAAATCCAGTTCATAGCTTACACCTGCGCTAGCAGATAGTCCCCTAGAAGAATCATCCCCTGAGTTCAGATCAATATTGTGCCCAGTCGACACACTTGAACTCACGCGTGGCCCTTGTTTATTTTCAGCTAAACCTGCTTGTAGTCGAGCTTGCTGTAAATTAATACCTGCAACAGCAAGGTCTGTATTGGCAGCTAAAACTTGATTCACCAACTGGTTTAATTGAGCATCATTAAACAATGTCCACCATTGGTCAGCATAAGTATCTGCATGAACTTGCTGACTCATGGCTTTCGCATTTTGAAATTGCGTCGGGATTTGTGTTGCAGGGGCTTCATAAGGCGTCTTAACCACAGCGGCACAGCCGACTAAGCTACTTCCGAGAATGAAGGCACTTGCAAGTTTAGTTAAGGTCATTTGCATCATTATTTCCTTATTCGCGAGAAAGCGCATCGACAGGGTTAAGCTGTGCGGCATTACGTGCAGGAATAAAGCCAAACACAATACCAATCATACTTGAGCAGACAAATGCAGCAACGATAGACGTCGTTGAATAGGCCATTTGGAATGTTCCACCGGCAAAATGACTAATCAATTGTCCAATACCTAAAGATAATAAAACCCCAAGCACACCGCCTAAGATACACACCAACACCGCCTCAATCAGGAACTGCTGTAAAATATCACTTTGACGGGCACCCACGGCCATACGTACACCAATTTCTTGAGTACGCTCAGTCACCGAAACCAACATAATGTTCATGACCCCAATACCACCGACGATCAATGAAATCACCGCAATCGCTGAAACCAGTAAAGTCATTGTTGCAGTGGTTTGTTGAATGGTTTCACGGATACTATCAGAGTTTTGTGTAAAGACATCTTGCGCGCCATGACGTTGCACCAACAAGTTCAATATGGCGTTCTCAGCCGCAGCACTTGGGTATTCATCTTTTACGCGGACAATGATGCTGCGTACATTCGACTGACCTAACATACGACTCATGACCGTTGAATAGGGCAAATACACATTCAGGCTATCTGAGTTGCCCATCATGCTTTTTTGTTCTTCGATCACGCCAATGATACGGCTCGGCACACTGCCTAATAAAATCACTTGACCCACAGGGTTAGTGCCATCTGCAAAGAAGGTATTTTTAGTATTACTATCAATCACCACATCTTGCGCTTGCTCATTCACACTTTCTTTATCAAAAGGCTGACCCGAAGCGAAGTTCATTCCTTTGACATAGAAGAAATCTTCACTCACGCCATTCACTGTGGTCGACGCTTCTGTGTCTTTAAAACGTGCTGTGACAGATGAATTGACTGAAGGACTAACGCCATCGACATAAGGCTGCTCAGCAAGGGCCGTCGCATCGGCTGGAACCAATGTTTTTACTTGGGAGGATCTGGAATTATCACCAAAGCCTCGACCTTGATACACCGTGATGGTATTGGTACCTAAACTGCTGATATTTTCTAAAATTTGCTTTTGTGAACCATTCCCAAGAGCCACAACAGAAACCACAGAAGCGATACCAATAATGATCCCGAGCATGGTTAAAAATGTTCGCATACGGTGAGCATTCATGGCTAAAATCGCCATACGGAAGGCTTCACCTAAACGGTCAACGGCAGAGCGCCAGCTTGAGGTTTTTTTCTGTGTGTTTGGAACGAGTTGCTGTTTTTCTAAAGGTTCATCATCTGTTTCAGGCACATTGGACTGATCTGAAATGATATTACCGTCAGAAATTTCAATAATACGCGTCGCATTTTTTGCAACATTATGGTCGTGCGTGACCAAAATAATGGTATGACCTTTGGCATTGAGTTCGCGCAAAATCCGCATTACTTCAATACCACTATTCTTATCTAGTGCACCGGTCGGTTCATCGGCAAGAATAACATCGCCACCATTCATGAGGGCACGCGCAATCGATACACGTTGTTGCTGACCACCCGAGAGTTGGCTCGGACGGTTTTGGGTTTTTTCACCCAGTCCAAGATCGGTTAGTAGTTGCTTGGCACGTGCATTGCGTTCGGTTGCATCTGCACCGGCATAGATTGCGGGAACTTCGACGTTACCTGCAGCATTCAAATCACCGAGTAAGTGATAACGCTGGAAAATAAAGCCAAAATATTCACGGCGTAACTGTGCCAGTTCATCTGGTTCAAGTTCACGAGTTTCACGCCCCTTGACTTTGTAACTGCCATTGGTTGGCTTATCAAGGCACCCCAAAATATTCATGAGGGTAGATTTACCAGAACCGGACTGACCTACAATCGCTACCAGTTCACCTGGATAAATCTCAAGATTCACCCCTTTTAGAATCTGGACGGTGTTTTCTCCGGCAGGGAATTCACGCGTCAGATTCTTGACCTCGAGTAGAGGTGTTTGATGTTGACTCATGATTACATTCTCATTGGGCCGCCAGCACCACCACGGTTGCTGCGTTTCGCTGAATCATTAGAGGTATCTGAACCGTCGGCAATCACGACTTTGTCACCTTGTTTTAAGCCACGGATCACTTGTGCGGTCACACGGTTATTTAAACCAAGTAATACCGGTTGAGGTTGCGCAGAACCATCGACTTGTAGTACACGCACCATGGCAACGCTCGCTTTACCTTGTTTGACCAATGTTTTTTCAGCTTCAGTCAGTTCTAAACGTTTAGGACGGTTTGGATTGTCTTTGTTCGATCTAGTTTCTGCGCTGGCTTTTTTATCAGCAGATTCACCATTTGCAGATGCATTATTACGGCTACGTTGTGGACGGTTCGAGGTTTGAACGGCTGCGGCAGGTACAGTCAAGACATTCTTGGCTTCATCTAAAATGATATACACCTGAGCAGTCATATCGATACGCAATTTACCGTCTTCATTTGGGACATCAAATAACGCGTTGTAGTAAACCGCAGTACTTGAAGACGAAGAGGTGTTGTTGTTACTTTCGGTGTTAATTGAGTTTGGCGCAGGTTCAACTTGGCGCAGGGTAGCATAGTGTTTTGTTTCACTGTCGCCCAAGGTTGTAAAATAAACGTTTTGACCTTCTTGGACTTTCATCACATCGGCTTCAGAAATTTCCGCTTTAATGGTCATGGTGTCGAGTTTTGCCAATTTCACAATGGTTGGCGCACTTTGGTTGGCATTTACGGTTTGGCCTTCTTCAGTCACAATCGCCACGATGGTTCCATCCATAGGTGCAACAATTTGTGTATAGCCTAAGTCTTCTTTTGCAGTCGCTAAAGTTAAACGTGATTGTTCGATTTGTGCATTAATGGCTGCAATATCAGCTTGCGCAGTTTTATAACTTGCTAGCGCAGATTCAAGTTCTGCACGACTAGTCGCGTCTTGAGCGTACATTGCTTGTTGACGATTATATTCAGCTTGGACTTTTGCAAGATTTGCTTGTTTAACTGCCAATTGCGCTTGTTGGTTTTTGATGCTAGCTTCTGCAGTTTTTAAATCATTTTCCTGACGTACCGAGTCAATACGGGCAATCAGCTGACCTTGTTTAACTTCATCGCCGAGCTGCACATACATCTTTTTCACCTGACCAGAAACCTGTGCACCAACACTCACCATTTTGGTTGCTTCAAGTACACCTGTTGCAAGCACAGAGTTTTCAATGTCACCACGACTCACTTCAGCAGTAATATATTGCGGCTGAGTTTCTTTAGGTTTTAGGAAATGCCATGCAGTGACAGCGATTGCCAAAGCAACGATGATGGCTACGATCAATTTTGCTGGTTTTATTTTTGTCATGATTGGCAGTTAAAAGTTTATAAAGATGATTGAATTATAAGATTTAAATACGGATAAATTGTGAACTTTTTGAACAAACAGTAATGATAATTATTCTTTTATACTGGAATGTAAGTTATTACAGCCTTTTATTAGACTAAAAGAGTCTGCGCCCACACAAGCTGGCAATAGCTTGTTGTACCAAGTGCTCAGGATTTTCATGACCTAAACCTTTTATTGACGCGTCTAAACGAAGTAATAGGGCAGGCCAAGTCAAAAAATCGTTCGCATTTAAACGGCGTAACGCTTGTTGATACAGCCCGACTTTGGTTTTCCAAATACCAATTTGCAAGGCATTTTGTGGCTGCTCAAACAGTTGCATCAGCAAACGCATTTCCTTACTGATACTCCATAAAATCAGCGACATCGGCTCGCCTGAAGCGATTAAGTATTGAAAAATTTTAATTGATTGCGCCAAATTGCCTTGCAGCATGGCATCATTTAAATCATAGGTGGTGTAGCGTGACTGATCTTGTAAGCAAGAGTACAGATGATCTATCTGGATCATCTCTGCTTCAGGAAAAGTATCTGCAACACGCATTAAACTATTTTTTGCAGCCAGTAAGTTGTGCTCATGATGCTGTTCTAGCCATTGCCAAGCATCATTGGCGAGTTTAATGCCGAGCTTTTGTGCTTCAACGGCCAAAATTTGCTGACGATCTTTAGGGTAGTTTGCAGTCAGTGCAACATTGACTCCATTGGCATCAATGGTTTGGAAAAAACTGGTCTTTAAACTCGCACTGTCTTGCTTCGGCATGACCACGAGCAGCAAGTTACTTTCATTTTGCTGCAAATAGCTTTTTAACAATTTTAGTCCATTGGCATCGGGTTTAATGCTGCCATGTGCCTCAATTGCCAGTTGACTGGAAAATAATGACAAGCTATTTAAAGCATTAAAGACATTTTTCCAATCAGCAGCAGAGCTAATGTCATACCGTTGACGCTCGACTTCTCGAGTGTTCCAACTCTTACGAAATGCATCGAGGAGATTTTGTTCAAGTAATGGCTCTTGACCATGTAGCACCCAGGCACCTTGCGCTTCATCTACACGTTTTAATGCCTGAAGATAGTCAAGTTTCATAAATCAAAATTACTCAGCTTTGGTTGGTGCAGTTAGTGGGTTCGCTTTTGGTAAACGGTTTGATGAAATTTGGCGCACGATCTGTTGTGCAATGTCATCAATAATCACTTGTTTTAAATATTTTTCTTCTTGGTCATCGGTGTTCACGGTTGCTACGTCGTATTGGTAGCTACGTGTTGCCATCAATGTGCGGGGTTCAGTCACAGGGTTGCCTTGGGCATCTTCAATTTGGAACGTCACATTCAAACGCAGTAAAGTTTCAACCAATTTACCATTGAGTTCTAAACGTCGCGGAGTGTAATCCAACACATGTAAGACATATGCATTTTGATTATTGCTCAATTGCACGCCTGCAGAACCTAAATAAATCGCTAACTTTTCATGTAAGTCATCTGTATCTTCAGGAAGTGCCAATCGCATATTGGAATAGGCTACAGGTACAGCAGCAGGGTTGGTGCCTTTTAAATGAAAACCACAACCGACCATGCCTGCGCTCAGGCCCATAGTTAATACAATTGCAGCAACACGTTGAACCAAGTGCATAAAGTGTCCTCTGTTTCCCGAAGGGATAATGTTGAAATCCTGTGTGGATTGTAAAGTCAAAGCCCGTTGACTCGCAACGGGCTTTGTTTGGGAATTGTTTTTTAATCCCTCCCGACCTCCCTTTAAAAAAGGGAGGAGATCCGATTTTTTGTTGGGAGCGGGAAGTCCCCCTTTTATAAAGGGGGATTTAGGGGGATTAAATTAAACCACCAAATTCACTAATTTATTCGGCACCACAATTTCTTTCTTGGTTGGACCAGTCAAGAATTGCTGAACTTCAGGTAATGCTTTTGCTTGTGCCAAAATGTCATCTTTAGAGGCATCGACAGACACTTCTAATTTGCCACGAAGTTTACCGTTCACTTGCACTACAATCGTTTGTGTATTGCGAGTCAGCGCAGATTCATCTACAGCTGGGAAGCGTGCTGATGTTAATTCGATACCAAACTCAGCCAATAAGGTTTGGCTTAAATGTGGTGCAAACGGAGCAAGTAAAGTTAGAAGGGTAATGATTGATTCACGTGCAACAGCGGCATCGTTATCATCTTTTACTTCAAACTTATTGTTTGCGTTTAGAAGTTCCATCATCGCAGCAATCGCGGTGTTGAAGGCGTGACGACGTGCAATGTCATCACCCACTTTTTGAATGGTTTCGTGTGTTTTACGACGCAAGTCTTGTGCAGCGGTAGATAGTGTCGCTTTGTCGATGTTTGCAGCAGAGTTGCCTTGTTCAAGGAAACCAGATGCTAGGCGCCATACACGTTTTAAGAAACGGTTTGCACCTTCAACACCTGCGTCAGACCATTCAAGTGATTGATCTGGCGGCGCAGCAAACATCATGAATACACGTGCAGTATCTGCGCCATATTGGTCAATAATCGCTTGCGGGTCGATACCGTTATTTTTCGATTTCGACATTTTCTCTTGACCACCAACCACGACGTCTTGACCATCACCTTGATATTTCGCAGAAATGATACGGCCTTTTTCATCACGTTCTAAATCGATGTCAGCAGGGTTAAACCAAGTTTTCTTACCTGACTCTGATTCACGGTAGTAAGTATCCGCAAGCACCATACCTTGAGTAAGCAAGTTAGTGAATGGTTCGTTACCTTGTACTACACCTTCATCACGCATCAATTTATGGAAGAAACGTGCATAAAGTAAATGTAGAATCGCGTGTTCAACACCACCGATGTATTGGTTCACAGGTAACCAAGTTTGACCCGCTTCAGGTTTCACCATACCGTCAGTGAAATCTGGAGATGCATAGCGTGCATAGTACCAAGACGATTCTACGAAAGTATCTAAAGTGTCTGTTTCACGACGAGCATCGCCACCACAGCATGGACAAGTTGTTTCGTAGAATTCAGGCATTTTGTTTAGTGGGTTGCCTGAACCATCCGGCACCACGTCCGTTGGCAATACAACTGGAAGCTGTTCTTCAGGTACTGGAACCTGACCACATTTTTCACAGTTGATCATAGGAATTGGACAACCCCAATAACGCTGACGAGAAACACCCCAGTCACGTAAACGGAATTGAACTTTTACATTTGCAAGCTTTTGAGGCTCAAGTTTTGCAAGGAATGCATCGAATGCGCCTTGGAAATCTAAACCGTCAAATTCGCCTGAATTCACCAGTTTGCCTTCTTTAGAACCGTACCATTCTTGCCAAGTGGTTGCGTCAAAGTCTGCATCGTCTGCACCTTTGGCATCAATCACTTGCTTGATGGTTAAGCCATATTTGTTGGCAAATTCGAAGTCACGTTCATCGTGTGAAGGCACTGCCATCACCGCACCTGAACCGTAAGACATCAAGACGTAGTTTGCGATCCAAACAGGAACTTCTTCACCTGTAACTGGGTGCTTCACAGAAAGACCAGTTGCCATGCCTTTCTTTTCAGCAGTCGCAAGATCAGCTTCTGCAACAGAACCCATACGGCATTCTTCAATAAATGCAGCAAGCTCTGGGTTGTTTTCCGCAGCTTTAAGTGCCATTGGATGCTCTGCTGCAACTGCAACATAAGTCACACCCATTAAGGTGTCAGCACGAGTGGTAAATACAGTTAAGCCATCTGCATAAACGTCTGGATTCGCTGAAGGGAAGGTAATTTCCATACCCTGTGAGCGACCAATCCAGTTACGTTGCATGGTTAAAACTTGCTGTGGCCAGCCGTCTTTTAATGTGTCTAGATCGTCAAGTAATTCTTGCGCATAGTCAGTGATGCGGAAGTAGTACATTGGAATATCACGTTTTTCGACCAATGCACCTGAACGCCAGCCACGACCATTTTCAACTTGTTCGTTTGCTAAAACAGTTTGGTCTACAGGGTCCCAGTTCACTGTTGAAAGCTTACGGTAAATTAAACCTTTTTTATAAAGCTGAACGAATAACCATTGTTCCCAACGGTAGTATTCAGGTGTGCAAGTTGCAAATTCACGATCCCAATCTACAGAAAGACCTAACTTTTTAAGCTGATTACGCATGTAATCAATGTTTTCAAAAGTCCATTTTGCGGGTGCCACCTGATGTGCAATTGCCGCGTTTTCAGCAGGCAAACCGAAAGCATCCCAACCCATGGGTTGTAGCACAGTTTCACCTTGTAAACGGTGGAAACGGCTGATCACATCACCAATGGTGTAGTTACGCACATGACCCATATGCAGTTTGCCACTTGGATAAGGGAACATAGAGAGGATATAACGACGTGGTCCTTCTACTTGGTCGGCAACTTTAAAGGCTTTGCGATTTTCCCAGTCTTGTTGGACTGTAGGTTCAATCGCACTGGCTTGATATTCAGGGTCAATGTGAGTAGTCATAAACGTAAATAGAAATAACGGTTAAAAAGTTTGTGCTACAGCATAGCGCAAAATACGCCTAGAGTGAATTTTGCGATGCTGTGTAGATGTAAATAATTTAAGTCAAAATTGAAGGCTTTGGCGTAAATTATTGTGGTGCGGAGGCTACGGCTTGACCTTGGCGGAGCGCTGCATTGGCTTCGCGTTGTTGTTCCGCTAGTTGCTCATTTTGTTCATTCGACTGTTCGGCTTCACGTGAAACCTCTTCTTGGTTTTTTGCTGGAGTTGATTGCGTAGTCGTTGTTGCACCATAGGTATTCACTTTACCTTTACGCTGCGCATTTTTTGGCGGTGGCGTGGTGGTGTAATGCGTTGAACCTTTTGCATCCACCCACTTGTAATATTCTTTCGCTGAAAGGTCCAAACTGGTCAGGCAAAATGCCATGCTAGATAAAATACAGGCAGTGCGAGCAATCGTCTTCTTCATCATAAATTCAGTCCCATAGTTAGAGTGATCATGCAAAATTATGCTGAAAATTTTGCGCTTTTTTGACAGTAGAATCTATGCATTTTTTAGCACAAAGGATAAAAGGGGCATCGTGTGGAATGAATAACTTTGTGAATGATGAATTGTGGAATTAATAAGCAATCAAAATATTGTGTTTTTATCATTTAATCCATGCCTTAAGTTGAAAGTGAGGCAATTGAATTAAAAACCCACAGCAATTCATTTAATTTATTTATTAGATTTATAAAAGTATTTTATTAAATACATGCTAACTGGTTATAAATAAACAAACTACAAAGAATGCAAAGAACGGGAGTGTGCTTAAAAAGCAAACGGTCTGTAAGTAATCAGAAAAAAGCCCATTTTTAAACTTGACTTTAATGGTTGAAACTACAAAAATGCTGTCTTTAGTTTTATATGCCTTAGATCGATCACCCTTCGAATGAGTGCATTTTAGCAATGGACTTCTTCTCTAGCCGAGACGTTGAACAAAGCCAACAAAATATGTTTATCCCAACATGTTTTAGACCCCATATTGCTCAAACAGCAAGCAGGTCAGATTTTTTTCTTATTGCTATGAAAACTATGAAATTTGTGTGCTATAACAGAGCACACAGTTAATGAATTAACCACGACAAATGCCCTCCATTTGTGCGTGAAAAAAGATTAGGGTGAATCACGTTGGAACTTTTATCTGGTGGTGAAATGCTTGTTCGCGCTTTAGCGGACGAAGGCGTTGAACATGTTTTTGGATACCCAGGCGGCGCAGTACTCCATATTTATGACGCGCTATTTCAACAAGAAAAAATCAATCATTACCTAGTGCGCCACGAGCAAGCTGCTGGTCATATGGCTGATGCTTACTCACGTGTCACAGGTAAAACAGGTGTCGTATTGGTGACATCTGGTCCTGGTGCAACAAATACCGTAACTCCAATTGCAACTGCCTATATGGACTCAATCCCAATGGTGATTTTGTCAGGTCAGGTTGCAAGCCATCTTATCGGTGAGGATGCGTTCCAAGAAACGGATATGGTCGGTATTTCGCGCCCAATCGTAAAACACAGCTTCCAAGTACGTCATGCAAGCGAAATCCCTTCGATTATTAAGAAGGCATTTTATATCGCTTCAAGTGGCCGTCCGGGTCCTGTTGTTGTTGATATTCCAAAGGATGCGACGAATCCAGCAGAGAAATTTGCTTACGAATATCCTGAAAAAGTGAAAATGCGTTCGTATCAACCGCCGCATCGTGGTCACTCAGGTCAAATTCGTAAAGCAATTGATGAATTGATTCATGCTAAACGCCCAATTATTTATTCAGGCGGTGGTGTGGTTCAAGGCAACGCTTCTGCACAGTTGACAGAACTTGCACATTTATTGGGTTATCCAGTAACCAGTACTTTAATGGGTCTTGGTGCGTATCCGGGCAATGATGAACAATTCATTGGTATGTTGGGTATGCATGGTACTTATGAAGCCAATATGACGATGCACAATGCAGATGTGATTTTGTGTGTAGGTGCGCGCTTCGATGACCGTGTAACCAATAACCCAGCGAAATTCTGTCCAAATGCGAAAGTCATTCATATTGATATTGACCCAGCAACGATTTCAAAAACAATTATGGCGCACATCCCAATTGTGGGTGCAGTAGAGCCTGTATTGACTGAAATGTTGGCGCAATTAAAACAATTGAATGTGTCTAAACCAAATCCTGAAGATATCGGGGCTTGGTGGAAACAAATCAATGAATGGCGCCAAGTTCATGGTTTGAACTATGACAAACCAACTGATGGTTCGATGAAGCCACAGCAAGTTGTTGAAGCGTTGGATAAAATTACCAATAGTCAAGCCATCATTACTTCAGACGTTGGTCAACACCAAATGTTTGGTGCGCTTTACTACAAATACACACGTCCACGTCAATGGATCAACTCAGGTGGTCTAGGAACCATGGGTGTAGGTTTGCCATATGCTATGGCAGCTAAACTTGCCTTCCCAGATCAACAAGTAGTGTGTATTACTGGCGAAGCATCGATTCAGATGTGTATCCAAGAACTATCTACATGTAAGCAATATGGCTTGAATGTAAAAATTCTATGCTTGAATAACCGTGCATTAGGTATGGTTAAGCAATGGCAAGACATGAACTACGAAGGTCGTCACTCAAGCTCGTATGTTGAGTCACTTCCAGACTTCCCTAAATTAATGGAGGCGTATGGTCATGTAGGTATTCAAATTGACCATGCAGATGAACTCGAGTCGAAGCTTGCTGAAGCGATGGCGATCAATGACAAGTGCGTGTTTATTAACGTGATGGTTGACCGTTCAGAGCATGTATATCCAATGTTGGTTGCTGGCCAGTCAATGAAAGACATGTGGTTAGGCAAAGGAGAGCGCACACAATGAGACATATTATCTCTGTACTTGTAGAAAACGAAGCAGGTGCGCTTTCACGTTTGGTAGGTTTATTCTCTCAGCGTGGTTATAACATTGAGACATTAAACGTAGCGCCAACAGAAGATCCGACGCTTTCGCGTTTGACTTTAACCACGTATGGCGATGAGCATAAAATTGAACAAATCACCAAACAACTCAACAAGCTTGTCGAAGTTGTTAAAGTTGTTGATTTGTCTGAAGGTGCTCATATTGAACGTGAATTGATGTTAATTAAAGTCAAAGCACTTGGTTCAGCGCGCGCAGAAATTAAACGTACTGCGGATATTTTCCGTGGACAAATCGTAGACGTAACACCAACGACATATACCATTCAAATCGCAGGTACAACTGAAAAGATAGATGGTTTTATTGATGCCTTAGCTGAAAATACAATTCTAGAAGTTGTACGTTCAGGTGTTTCAGGTATCGCACGTGGCGAAAAAGTTTTAACTATCTAATTTTATAATTCACCTCACTCCTATGGGTGAGGTACTTGAAACGTGAATAATCAAACAGAATCACGGTATCAAGTTAAAGGAAACGAAAGCATTTTAGCGGAGACAGCAATGCAAATTTTTTACGATAAAGACACAGACTTATCTATCATCCAAGGCAAAAAAGTAGCAATCATTGGTTATGGTTCACAAGGCCATGCTCATGCGCTTAACCTTAAAGATTCAGGCGTTGACGTAACTGTAGGTCTACGCGCTGGTTCTACTTCTTGGAAAAAAGCTGAAAATGCTGGTCTTAAAGTTTCAGAAGTTCCTGCTGCTGTAGCTCAAGCTGACTTAGTTATGATTTTGACTCCAGATGAGTTCCAATCACAACTTTACCGTGACGTAATTGAGCCAAACATCAAGCAAGGTGCAACGCTAGCATTTGCTCATGGTTTCTCTGTTCTTTATAACCAAGTTGTTCCACGTGCTGACCTTGACGTAATCATGGTTGCTCCAAAAGCGCCAGGTCATACTGTACGTTCAGAATTCCAACGTGGTTCAGGTGTACCTGATCTTATCGCTGTTCACCAAGATGCTTCTGGTAATGCACGTAACGTTGCGCTTTCTTACGCTTCAGGTGTTGGTGGCGGCCGTACTGGTATTATCGAAACTTCATTCCGTGAAGAAACTGAAACGGACCTTTTCGGTGAGCAAGCAGTTCTTTGTGGTGGTGCTGTTGAATTGGTTAAAATGGGCTTCGAAACTCTTGTTGAAGCTGGTTATGCACCAGAAATGGCTTACTTCGAATGTCTACACGAACTTAAATTGATCGTTGACTTAATGTTCGAAGGCGGTATCGCGGACATGAACTACTCAGTATCAAACAATGCTGAATATGGTGAATACGTAACTGGTGTTGAAGTAATCAACGAACAGTCTCGTGAAGCGATGCGTAATGCGCTTAAACGTATTCAATCTGGTGAATACGCGAAGATGTTCATCCAAGAAGGTGCGTTGAACTATCCTTCTATGACTGCTCGTCGTCGTCAAAACGCGGCGCATGGTATCGAAGTAACTGGTAACAAGTTACGTGCGATGATGCCTTGGATCCAAGCGAACAAAATCGTTGATAAAGAGAAAAACTAATTTCTTGAATCAATTGATTTGAATATGAAGACCCACTCATTTTGAGTGGGTTTTTTAATATCTAAAGTTACGTGCCTTAAAAATAGAAAAGCATACTTTTCTATTTTTGCGTACCTTGGATCCAAGCGAACAAAATCATTGATAAAGAGAAAAACTAATTTCTTGAATCAATTGATTTGAATACGAAGACCCACTCATTTTGAGTGGGTTTTTTAATATCTAAAGTTACGTGCCTTAAAAATAGAAAAGTAGTGCTCTCATTCCTTACGCGTCACTCAAAACAGTGTGCTGCCTCGTTGTACTTCGTACAAAACAATGTTTTGTAATCGTTCATACTTTGGATCCAATCGAACAAAATCGTAAGCAAAGAAAAGAATTTATTTAATTATCTTTTGAGTTTTATGATACAAGGAACCCAATATTAGCGTGGGTTAGAATAATGATTTTATATAAATATGTGAGTTTTGAAGCTGCTTTAACGATTTTGAAAACAAAATCTCTAGGTTTTTCACATTTAGAAGATTTTAACGACCCATTTGAATGCACTGGTTTTGGTTTTTATGATTTGGATGTACCGACATCCGTAGCAATAGGGGCATTCCGTAATCAGTTTTCTAGAAAGTATGTGATTTTAAGTTTGACTAGAACCGCTTTAAATCCACTCATGTGGTCACATTATGGGGATAGTTACAAAGGTGTTGTGATCGGAATTGACACATGCAAAGCAGGTTTTGAAGATGGTGATCAATTTATTATTCCTTCAACAAAAGGAGAGTTGAGATATTTAAAAACAGCGCCGAAGCAGGCCAATGTGGCAAGTGTTGAAAAATTAATGTCGGTAGGAAATTCAAATATTTTAAATTGGGATAATGAAGAAGTTTTAATAAAGCATGGTTTGCTTTATAAAATGCAGGAATGGGCATACGAAGAGGAAGTACGTATTGTAAAGAATATTAGCGATGCTCAATTCGGGTATCACTTTTCTACAAAAACACATGCATATATCAATGACCAACTTTGGCAAAGAGTCCAATTGCAAACGCGTCCAATTTATACATTAAAATTGCCTGAAGAAGCCTTTGTTGAAGTATATGTTGGGAAAAATGCATATATTGATCTTAGAAGAAAGCAAGAGCTTGTGAAACCAGTAATTGATCATAAGGTAGATCAGTTTGAATTGCTGAAAGATCTATGTATTCAATTTAATATTGGTTTGAAATGCATTTCATTAGATTTGGAAACTTGGGCTTTAAAAGCGACTCCAATTTAATCTGATGATTTGAGTTGTAGGTGGTTTCAAAACTCCTATATTTGTGTCATCTGTGTTGAATTTAGGTTGTGATAGAGTAGGCATTATTCATGCTGTATGGAGTGTGTAATTGCAATGAAAATATCAAAAATCTCTCTTTTACTCGCTCTTTGTCTACCAGTGGTGAGTTTTGCACAAGAGGCAGATATAACACTGCCTGAGTTAAAGCCTTTACCTGATGTTCGGATATCCATGCAGCGGATGCTTCGCTCGACTGAAGGACGCTATTTCTTAGATTTGTATGCTGGTATATGGAATCCGCACGGGACTTTGACTGATCTGCAAGAGCCCAAACAAATTAACTTTAAAGGGACTCAAAAAGCTGATTTTATAGATCTGAATTCAGTCAATGTTGGGACTGAACAAAGTGCGGCAACTGCTTATCGATTGGCAGGAACCTTGAATGCAAATACAGGCTCGTTTAAAGCTGAACTGATGGAAAAAACGGCATCACCATCTACAAGTTATCTACAGTTTGAACCTGCGTTTAAAGCAGTAGATAAACCTATCCTGTTGTTTAAGTTCTATGGAGTGCAATCCGCAGATCAGCCTTATGGCAAATCTCTAAAGCGCGTAGATGTAATAAATAAGTCAAATGGCGAGGTACTACAGTCATTACAAGGCTTTAATGCCTTTGGGAGTAGTATGGGATTCTTAGATGTAAACTTTGATGGATACTATGATGTTGTACTCTCAGACACTTCTGATGGTCGAAAAATAGAAGATAAGCGATTTATTTATTGGATGTACAATCCTAAAACGAAGAATTTTCAACGCTCACCGCAATTGGAGAAAATTGCTGGCTTCCCAAAATTAAAAGGAGAGCTGCAGCAGATCGACTTTGGATCAGGTCAAATCTTTCGAGTCGATCAAGGATTGCTTTATCCAGTCAGTGAGTAAGTTAAATTTTTTAAAAAGCCCCATAACTTGGGGCTTTTTTATTTATAGAATTTTCTAAAGAAGAATTCAGGCAGTTTTAAAAGAGGTAGTCCGTATTTTGAATAAAAAAGCAAAGTAAAATGAGTGTTGAAAGAGAGGCGGTGAATTTCTATATATGTGATAAATCACGTAATAAATGAGATTCTAAAAATTTGAAAAACAAAAACTGAAATTTCAATAAAGAAAATATGATTTACAAAAGCTTAACATTGGAAACTAAGACGTGTTTCAAAACCTGTAATTTAATACAAAGGCTCAGTATTTGGTGACGTAATTCTTGTATTGCGTTTCAAAAGACATACCTGAAAGTAGTGATTATATATTTAAGATTCTATTTAAAATTTAAATTTAATCGGTCTTTACTATTAATATAGTTGAATATTCACGTAGTATTTTTTTGTTTGAAAATTATTTTGAACTATTTCACAAATATTTGGTGAAATATGTAACAGCCTATATTATTTTTAATGCTACTAAATTTAATGAAAACAATAAGATATAATATACCAAAAAATAGGGATATGAAAAAAATCCCCAAAATTTGGGATAAAGAGGAAAATTAAATAAAAACATAAAAATTAAAAATATTTAATATATTACAAACACATAATTTAAATATTTGTAAAAAATAATATTACATGAATATTCGTGTGAAATTTCCATTTTAGGTTCTTTTTTTCTCAACATGATTAAGAATGAATCAGCACCTAGGGAAAGTAAGATTAATTAGTTTTTCTTAATAAATATCCTTTGATGCACATACTAATAAATCTCATATGAGAATGGAGAAGTGAAATGTCTACATCTAAAATTTTAACCGCAGTACTATCTGCAACATTGTTCGTAGCACTTCCAGCAACATCTGCAATCGCTGGTGGTAAAAAAGAATCTAAACAATGTGGCGGTGCGCCGTGTGAAGGCGAAATCGACATCGAGTTACAGATTCTGAAAGCATGTGAGCTTTTGGTAGGTAAAGACATCAAACTCGTTGAAGACAGTTATACAGGTGCTAGTAGCTTTCAAGTTACAACAAACACCCCATATACACTGAATTTATCTACACTGAATGCAGGTACAAGTGCAGATACTTTTGTAAAACATGAAACGACTACTGATAAAGTAGCTACAAAAATCACGACTTCAAAAGGTGGTGTGAATTATCCAATAGGCTCTACACCTGTAGCTGGTATGAGTGTTGATAACTTCACAGTATCTGTTGCTCCAAAAACTGCAATTTCAGCGACTCAACGTGCTGGTACATACAAAGATACTTTATATATCAAAGTAGCTTACTAATCCAAATTTAGGGAGTTGATTCTACACAGTTAGGGTCAACTTCTTTTTATTTTGAATTGATAATAATATTTAAATGTACTGGGGTGAGTATATGAAAAGTTTATTCAAAGTCGTTTCATTAAGTTTAATGACTTGCTTATTGAGTGCTCAAATATTTGCAGGTATTTCAATTAGCCCTGTGCAGTTATATTTAACCGATAAATCTAAACAACGCAGTGCGACATTTACTTTGGAATCGAAAGGGGATGATGAGACACCACGTATTTTTGAAGCTCAAGCATTTAAATGGACTCAAAATGCTGCAGGTGAAGATATTCTTTCACCTGAATCCAATATTATTATCAATCCGAAAAATTTCATTCTAAAACCAAACTCAAAACAAATGGTTCGTGTGGGTTTTACTCAATCTGTAGAGAGTATGAATCTACAACAAGAAGAAGCATGGCGTATTATTTATACTGAGCTACCTCAAGTGACGAACTCTGAATCGAAAATTGCACTGTTATTAAGTATTAATGTGCCATTTTTTGTCGGCAAACAAGAACCAGCTTATTTAAAATTTATTGCCAAAAAAATGAATGGTCGTACCATTATTCAGGTTGAAAATTTAGCAAAATCACACATTCAAATCCAAAAACTTTATGTCATCGATAAAAGCAAAAAAACAGTCGCTGAATCTTCCGATATGAAATATTTATTGGCATTAGGTAAAAACCAATACGACATCGGGAATGTTTCTTTACAAGGCGCTAGTAATTATAAAGTCGTTGTGGAAACAGATAAAGGTGACACTCCTTTGGAGTTTAATTTAGTTGAGTAGTGGCTATGAACAGAATGACATTGCTTCTATATTGTATTTTATGTGCTAATTCTGCTCATGCAGAAGCCGTTGATATGCCTGATGATTTATTTCCAACCAGTATTTGGGTAAACGAAGTAGACCGCAAGAGCGAAGTATTATTACTGACTGAAAATAACAAGTTTTATATAGAGTGCGCAGATCTTGATAAGCTGCAAATCAAAGTAGAAATTCTGAAACGACATGCAACTAAAAATTCATTTTGTTTGGTAACGGATCAAGATATTCAGTCTGGATTTGATCCTCAATTGCAAGCTGTCAAAATTAATCTTCCATCAAAATATTTCTTTGGGCTAGAAACTGATACCTTAATCAGCCAGCCGATGCCTGCAAATTTTGGTGCATTTCTTAATTATGAAATGCATTTTGAAAATAATACTCAACATAATAATTTTGGTGTGCTACCTGAACTGGGCGTGTTTAAAGACAATTGGATTTTAAGAAATAATGCCTTTTATCGAAATAATAAAGGGGATGATTATCGTGAAGAAAAATTCGTCAGGTTAAATAGTAGTCTTGAGTTTGATTTTTCTAAAAGTGCGACCAAACTGATTATTGGTGATACGACCTCTGCATATAGTGCATTAATTCATGGTGTGCGATTTGGTGGTTTGAGTTTTGGTACAGACTATATGTCACGCCCAGATTTTGTGTATTGGAATATTCCAAGTCTAAAAGGCAGTGCGGTTTTACCTTCGACTGTTGATTTATATATTGATGGCGTAAATATTTATCAGAAAAAGATTTCACCTGGAGATTATAACTTACAAACAGGTGCCAATATTGAAAGTGCCGGTACAGCGCAAATGGTTGTACAAGATGTATTGGGGAATACTACTGTTAGAAGCTTCCCGGTATTAATTAGTAGTAAATTGCTTAAAGAAGATTTAAATGATTACAACATATCATTAGGGAAACTACGCTTCAGTTATGACGAAGAAAATAGTGATTATCGCGATTTTTTTAGTTCAGCCTATTGGCGTAGAGGTGTCACCAGTCGTACCACGTTGGGTGCAAGTGCAACCTATAGTGACAAAGTAAAAAATGCAGGACTGCTATGGACGCAAGCGGTCAATCGATGGTTTGTTTTAGACAGTATTTTTTTAGGCAGTAAAACCGATGACGACGATGGTTATTCTGCAGGTTTGGCTATCAGTCGTAATTTCGGGAAACTCAATTTTGGTGTGAGTTCACGCTACGCTACAAATGATTATCGGGCGCTGGGCTATGAAGATAATCATATTTTTCCAAAATTTGAAAATATGGCGTATTTAAGTTTTGCTAATTTTCCATTCTTTCAAAATTTAAACCTGAACTATATCGAACAAACCCAGTATGAATCTAATGATCCTTTATTTGAATTAGAGGATCGCAAAATGCTCACAGTGGGTGTGAGTCGCGAAATCACACAGAATTTAATGTATACCGCCAATTATTTTAAAGAATTTGGTGATAGCGATGACTCAGGTGCCTTTATTACATTTTCTTATAATTTTGGTGGTGGTAAGCGTATTCAGGCTGATGCAGGTACCAATAAATCCGGCGGTGTACGTTTCATCCAAAATGCATTTGGTGAATATGGTGCAAATTATGCGCTAGGTGTGGATTATCGTAATGATGAAACAGTATTAAATGCCTATGGTGGTTTGTCCACTGATGTAGGTGATTTAACCCTAAGTCATCTCTATAGTGAAAATGATTCAACAACCCAGGTTGGCTACCGTGGTGCTATGGTGTGGTTGGGTGGTCAATACGCATTGACCAGTTTTGTAGATAATGCCTTTGCTTTAGTGAATGTTGGTGGTCGTGAAGATATTGATGTCATGCGATCAATGTCTCCAGTCGCGAAAACCAATAAAAAAGGCTATGCCTTTGTACACGATATCGTTCCTTATATTAATTACGATATTTCATTTGATGAAAACCAATTGCCGATCGAAAGTAAAGTTCCAAATGCTGCACATCGTTTAGTCGCATTAAGACAGCGTGGTTATAACATTAATTTTTCAGTATTTGATACACAACAAATATTGGTCAAAATATTGGATGAACAAGGTCATCAATTTGTGGCAGGAAGTGAAGTTGCAATTGATACCCCAGAAGCTGATGTTTATCCAGTGGGTTCAGATGGCACGGTAATGTTATATGGTTTGGTTGAAGGCTACTACAAGTTGACGGTGAGGACCAGTGGTGGTCGATCTTGCCAAACAGCATTAACAGTGCCGAAAAAGGTAGAAAACCAAACTCCTGAATTAATTACATTGCAGTGTAAATAAAGGAGTATTTCCAATGAAAAGTATTTTATTCATCTCAGCAGCGTTATTTAGTTCAATGACATTTGCAGCACCGAGTCGTTGTGAAATGGGACGAATCAGTGAAACCAATATGCGCTTGGCAAATTACTATAATAGTCAAGCGGCGAGTTCATTTAGTGTCGATTGTTCAGGTAAATACCGCATACGCTTTAATAGCCGAAATTTGCAGGATACTTCGGGCAGTAGTTTTGTGACGAATGGCCCGATTAAGCTCAAAACACGGATGACTGTTTCAGGTGCGATGGAAAATTTGTGGAATGTTTCTACCGAGCAAGGCGCTGGCAAAAATAACTATGTGATTGCAGTGCGTTTGGTGGAGCGAGTGAATGCAACGACACCTGCAGGAATCTACCGCGATACAGTCTTTGTAAATATGGTGTTTTGAGTTGCTTAGCGACAAAATTTATTTCAAGGCCAAGATGATTATATGCAGAGTGCTGATTTCGTTCATACCGCTAGATTGAAGCTTGAGGATAGATATTTAGGTGAATCTTGGGCTTCAATCTAAGGAGCTTAATTTTCTGTTATGCGTATAAAGTCAGAAATGAAGAAAATTTGATTTCAGCATATGCTTCCCCGAAAACTACTTTGGGTGTGGCGATTATTTTTGCACTACGCTTGACTAAAAGTGTAAGACGAATTGAAAAATTTAATGGCACTTTGGCCACACTGGTCACACAAACAAATGAGAGTAAATACACATTTTACACAATCATTATCAGTTGGAAATGGAAAATACTCGCTTGCAAGAGCGTATTCAAATAGCACATGACCTACATGATGGCTCAGCTCGATCATTGCGATTAATGGCATAGGCTGAGCAGAGCGCCAAAGATCTGACTAATCCACAATTTTTATCGATGTTGAAAATTTTAAGAGATGATTTACGACAGATCATTGATAGTGGTCCTAGTTTAGGCACTAAACTGCCTGAAACCCCTTTGTTATGGATGGCACCCTTTAGACACCGTTTTAATCAGTTATTTGATGAGCTCGATGTACACGCTAAATGGTCAGTTCCTGCAAAATGGGAAGTGGATGTTACCCCATTGGAATGTCTAAGCTTACAGCGTGTAGCTGAAGAAGCATTAACCAATATTGTGAAGCATAGTCATGCGACCGTGGTGCAGATCCGAATTTATTATGAAAACTCGGCGTTGATAATGGAAGTTGAAGACAATGGCGTGGGGGGGATGTGGATCTGGTTAATCAAGCTGGTTTAAGTGTGGGGCTTCGTAGTATGAGTGGGTGTTTAGTACGGATGAGCGCAGATATGCAAATCACTTCTAATGCGGGTCAGACGATTTTAAAACTGATTAAAAATTACGGATAAATCATGATTTTGTAGATGAAATAAGATAATTTTTTTTCAACAAACTGTCATCAAATAATCATCAAAATGCAAAAAACTGCTGCTTAAACTGTGGATATACATTTATAAGAAGCATGTAAGATCATGACAGAATCGGCTATCAATTTAGGGCGTATGCAGGATGAACCTGCACGCTTTCAGTTCCACTTTAAGCATATGCAATCACGAATGGATGTGCAAACGGTCTCAACTTTAATCCGTCCAGGTCTAAAAATCGCCATTGTTACAGATACGTGGGCGCCAGAAATTAATGGTGTTGCACATTCTTTATTACAACTGTGTAAGGGCTTGCAGCAACAAGGCAACTCAATTTTTTTAATACGTCCTGAACAGTCCAAAAGTTGTCAGGATTTTCGACCTGATCAGGAATGTTTGGTTCGAGCGCAGTCGATTCCTAAATATTCAGGTTTACAATTTGGCTGGCCGCAACTGATCAAACTCAGTAAAGCTCTAAAAAAAGCCCAAGTCGACATTGTGCATATAGTCACTGAAGGGCCTTTGGGATTTGCTATGCTTCAACTGGCGCGTTCTTTACAGATTCCTGTGTCCAGTGGTTTTCATTCGGCCTTTCATGATTTTAGTCGATTCTTTGATTTAGCGTTTTTAATGAAGCCTGTACAACATTATTTACGATGGTTTCATAATAATACTCAACTCACCTGTGTCCCGAGCCAAGATACTGCGGATGCCTTGCATCGATTAGGTTTTAGTTGTCCATTGGTGGTGGTGGGGCGAGGTGTGGACCATAGTCGATTTTCTCCCTCACATTATCGAGCAGATCTGAGACAACAGTGGCGAGCAGATGAACATACCCGCGTGATGCTGTATGTCGGTCGGCTATCTCCTGAAAAAGAGGTAGATGTTTTAATTTCAGCCTATCGTTCGATGTTGGCCATGGATGCACGAACGAAATTGGTCATTGTGGGTGATGGGCCTGATCGTGAACGATTAATGCAACTGGCAAAATCCCTAGGTGTTATTTTTATGGGAAGTTTAAGTGGTCAGGCTTTATCGGAAGCCTATGCTAGTGCGGATGTTTTTGTTTTCGCAAGTCAGGTTGAGACCTTTGGTAATGTGGTTTTGGAGGCGATGGCCAGCGGATTGCCTGTGATTGCATATAATGCTGCATGTGCCCAACTGCACGTGAGAAATCAGCTAACGGGCTGGTTATGTCATTTATCCCGAACCGATGAATTTATTCGTCTTATGCAACAATTGCCGCAACGTGCTAAATTAAAAACCATGGGCATCGAGGCGGCAAACGACGCAGCTAAAATCGGATGGCAATATCCTGTACAGCAATTTGAGCAAGCGCTATATCGCGTGGTGGATCAAGCCATGATGAGCCAATGGAGCTAGCGCTATTGGTTATATACTGGTTGAGCATCCTCATAACCAATATTCATTGAACTGTCATCAAAGCATCATTGCACTGTCAAAAAGATAACTTAAGCTGAGTCAAGTACAGATCTCAACTTGTAAAAATAACAACACAAATCTAGCTCAACCCCAACACAGTCAGGCTTTGACTGTAGATAGGAGATTAGCGATGAATTTTAAAAATGCAAAAACAAGAATGCTGCATCTCGATTTAAAAGGCTGTATTTATCTCAATCATTTTTCACATCAACAAGTTGTTGCTGACATATTTAAAATGGTGAGTCGACTTGGTGATGGTATGTTTTGGTATGTCATGTTGGCGACGGTTTGGATCGTGCAGGGCATGTCTTACAGTGTACAAATCGTCTATGTATTACTGGGTGGTTCCGTCGGCACCTCGATCTATAAACTCCTCAAAAAGAAAACTGTGCGCCCAAGACCGTACCAAGTGCATCAAGTGATTCGCTTAGGTGAACGCCCTCTAGATCATTTTAGTTTTCCATCGGGGCATACTCTACATGCGGTCATGGCAACAACAGTGCTGGGCTATATTCAACCCATGCTGTTGGTCCTGATGTTGCCCTTCAGCTTATTAGTGGCATTATCTCGCATGATCTTAGGTTTGCATTACCCGAGTGATGTTGCCGTCGGTGCTGCAATAGGCGCTGCAGTGGGTGCCGCAATGATTCTCTGTGCACCTCTTTTCGGTTTGGTTTTATAGTTTGATGTGGACATCTCAATTGCAAAATCTGGTAATAAAAAAAATTAAAAGGGTTTATCACGTCGAATTGCTGAAATTTGTTAAAGTAAGCCATCATTCTATAGACGATGTTAGGAAGACCCATGGGTTTACGCTGGACAGATACCATTGATATCGCAATTGAGCTGTATGAAGCTCACCCTGATGTTGATCCGCAATGGATTCGCTTTACTGACCTACATGCATGGGTATGTGCATTGCCAAATTTCACTGATGACCCAGAAAAGTCGACTGAAGGTCTGCTTGAGGGAATTCAGATGGCCTGGATTGATGAGGCAAGTTAATCCCTACATCGAAAAAAGCAATTTTTTTGTATAGCAAAAGCAGAAAATAGCGCATTATTCGGTATAATGCGGCAAATTTTTCACGTCAAATTGACTTAAGGAGCCTCTCATGGCTATTGAACGTACTTTATCTATCGTTAAACCAGACGCAGTTGCTAAAAACCACATCGGCGACATCTTTGCTCGTTTCGAAAAAGCTGGTCTTCAAATCGTTGCAACTAAAATGAAACACTTGACTCAAGCTGAAGCTGAAGGCTTCTACGCTGAGCACAAAGAACGTGGTTTCTTTGGTGACCTAGTTGCATTCATGACTTCTGGTCCAGTTGTAGTTTCAGTTCTTGAGGGCGAAAACGCAGTTCTTGCTCACCGTGAAATCCTTGGCGCAACTAACCCTAAAGAAGCTGCTCCTGGTACTATCCGTGCAGACTTCGCTGTAAGCATCGACGAAAACGCTGCTCACGGTTCTGACTCTGTAGCATCTGCTGATCGTGAAGTTAACTACTTCTTCGCTCAAACTGAGATCGCTCCACGTACTCGTTAATTCGAAGTATTCAAACCAGATAAGTGGTATACTGCTTGTCTGGTTTTTTTATTCTCTGAATAATTCTTCGCTCAAATACTGAGCATCTCCTTTGATCTTTAGACATGGTTTAGGTAATTACACATGAGTACTGAAGTAGTCGCTACATCAGCTGTTTCTGATGCACAGCAACAATCTCCATCCGCTCCGACGCAGCAAAACACTGTGGAGAAAGTGAATTTACTGGGCATGTCACGTCCACAAATGGAAAAATTCTTCGAAGATATGGGGGAGAAGAAATTTCGTGCTGGGCAGGTGATGAAATGGATTCATCAGTTCTTCGTGACTGATTTTGCTGAAATGACCAATATTTCAGGCAAATTGCGTGAAAAACTAGAAAAGATTTGTGAAATTAAAGCGCCTGAAGTGGTGCATAAAAATTACTCAAAAGACGGTACTCGTAAATGGGTGTTCCGTGTAGGTGAAGGTGCAGGTTCATTGGTTGAAACTGTGCTCATTCCTGCAGAAGATAAAACCGGCGCACGTAAGACCTTGTGTATTTCATCACAAGTGGGCTGTGCTCTGGACTGTTCATTCTGTTCAACTGGTAAACAAGGCTTCCAACGTGACTTGAGTCAAGCTGAAATTATTGGACAGCTTTGGGTGGCGAACTTCTCTTATATGGAAGATGTGCCAGTTGCTGATCGTGAGCGTTCAGTGACCAACGTGGTGATGATGGGTATGGGGGAGCCACTGTTGAACTATGATGCCGTATTGAATTCAATGCGTATCATGCTGGATGACTTTGCGTATGGCATGTCGAAGCGCCGTGTGACTTTATCAACCTCCGGTGTGGTACCTAAAATTGACCAATTGGCACAAGACATTGATGTAGCCTTGGCAATTTCACTCCATGCGCCAAATGATGAACTACGTAACGAACTTGTTCCGATCAATAAAAAATATCCGTTGGAACAGTTGATTGCAGCGTGTCAGCGTTATATCGCCAAAGATGGTAATGAAAGTTCACGTAAACACGTGACCATCGAATACGTGATGTTAGATGGTGTAAATGACCATCCTGAACATGCACAGCAAATGTTAAAGCTGTTGAAAAACCTACCAAGCAAAATTAATTTAATTCCGTTTAACCCGTTCCCGCATGCGCCATACGGTCGTTCAAGCCGTAACCGTATTATTTCTTTCCAAAAAACTTTGTCTGATGCCGGTTTTGTGTGTACGATTCGTCAGACACGTGGTGATGATATCGACGCTGCGTGTGGACAACTCGTGGGGCAAGTTGCTGACCGTACTCGTCGTGCGGAGCAATGGAAAAAGAAAGTTGCGCAGCAAAATGAGATACTGCGCTCACAAGGATAATAAAGAGGCAGCCAATTGAAAAAGTTAACGTATAAGTTCACTTTCGTTTCAGCTTTATGTGCATCGGTTTTGGCATTAACAGCATGTCAAACGCCTGAGATTGGGAAAAAAGACCCAGAGAAAGCCGTAAAAATCAGAACGCAATTGGCTGTTGAACACCTGAAAGCAGGGGATTTGGACTCTGCTAAACGTGCATTAGATCAGGCTTTAGAGGTGGATTCTCGCGATTCCCAAGCCAATATGATGATGGGTGTCTTACTACAACGAGAAGGCAGTCCAGCCAACTTAGAAAAAGCAGATAGTTATTTTAAGCGTGCAATTTCAGCAGACTCAAAAAATTCTCAAGCACGTAACAACTACGGTACGTATTTATACCAAGTTGAGCGCTATAATGATGCGATTGAACAGTTCAGCATCGCAGGTTCAACTTTAGGTTATGATCAACGTTTCAAAGCATTGGAAAATTTAGGTCGAATTTACCTGAAAGTGGGTGATGTGGCGAATGCTGAAAAATCATTCAAACAAGCTTTGCAGGCTAATCGTGATTCCTATGTTTCAATGTTAGAGTTGTCTGAAATCTTTTATTTGAATCAGCAGTTCCCTGCTGCCACACAAATGTATGAACAATTTGTACGTGCAGTAGGACAAAAAAATCAGGGTGCGCGTGCACTCTGGATTGGCATTCGAACAGCGCGTGCCAATGGCGACAATTTGGGTATGCAAGTACTGGTCAATCAGTTACGTGCTTTGTTCCCAGAAAGTCCTGAATACCAACGCTATTTGCAATTACAGTACAGTACTGAGGCCGTATGGAAGTAAATCCTAATTCACCGCAATCGAATGGTTCGAGCGTAGCTCCAAATGCATTAGGAAATGTACAACGCCCAGGTGAGTATTTACGTCAAGTACGTATTACGCAAAAACTGGAACTTGAAGCTGTCGCATCAGAACTCAATATTCCATTAAAAACACTGACTGCACTTGAGCAAGATGATTATAAGTCATTGCCTGAAGCGACCTTTATTAAAGGTTACTACCGCACTTATGCCAAATATTTAAAAGTTGATGCCACCAATATCATTCAACGTTTTGATGATATTTATGCCAACGATACGGGATTGTTGCCAAATCACGCGTTAAACAATTCACCGATTAAAATTATGGGTAAATTACCCGGTTCTAACCGTGACCGTAATCGTAAATGGATCAAACGTGGTCTGATTGCATTGGCGGTGTTGGTGGTCATTGGTGCGATCGTGGCAGCGATTCAGGGCATGACCTCGGGCAGCGATAATGAAGACGCTGTGACCAGTGAAGTCGCTTCAGAAGTTCAAGTCCTCGACATGAATGGCGGGAATGCAACAGTCAGCGGTGATCAATTGACATTGACCTTTAGTAGCCCGACTTCAGTACATATTGTTGATTCGACGGGTAAGGTGTTGGCGACTGGTCGTCAAGCATCGACGCTCAACTTAAACGGTGAAACACCATTCCAAATTCGTTTGGATGATGCAACAGCAGTGTCATTAAGCTTAAATAATGAAAATATTTCATTGTCACCATATACCGTAAACGGCAAAGCAGATTTCCGTTTATCACGTTAAGGGACAACAGAGCAGACTGAACAATGATTGAAAATCCAATTAAGCGCCGTCCAACGCGTAAAATTAAAGTAGGTTCGGTGTATGTCGGTGGTGATGCGCCGATCAGCATCCAAAGTATGACCAATACTGAAACCTGTGATGTCGAAGCGACCGTGGCACAGATTCAGCGCTGTGTAGATGTCGGTGCGGACATCATGCGTGTTTCTGTACCGAGTATGGAAGCTGCTGAAGCTTTTGGTGAAATTCGTAAACGTGTGCAAGTGCCACTGGTTGCCGATATTCACTTTGATTATAAAATTGCTTTACGTGTTGCAGACCTTGGTGCAGATTGTTTGCGTATTAACCCGGGTAATATTGGTTCTGAAGCCAAAATCCGTGAAGTGGTAGCTGCTGCACAACATAATGACATCTCTATGCGTATTGGTGTCAATGCAGGCTCACTGGAAAAAGATATTCAAAAGAAATATGGTGAGCCTACAGGTCAGGCCTTGCTTGAATCTGCAATGCGCCATATTGATATTTTAGACCGTTTAAATTTCCATGAATTTAAAGTGTCAGTCAAAGCATCGAATGTATTCCTGACTATGGATGCTTACCGATTACTTTCTGCACAAATTGATAACCCATTACACTTAGGTGTGACTGAAGCAGGTGTCTACCGCACGGGTTCAGTCAAATCTGCTATCGCTTTAGGCGGTTTGTTGATGGAAGGCATTGGTGACACCATGCGTATTTCATTGGCAGCAGAGCCTGAAGAAGAAATCAAAATTGGCTTTGATATTTTAAAATCATTGGGCTTACGTTCAAACGGCATTAACTTTATTGCATGCCCAAGTTGTTCACGCCAAGAGTTCAATGTCATCAAAGTCATGCAAACATTGGAAGAGCGTTTAGAAGATATTCGTACCCCAATGGATGTATCGGTGATTGGTTGTAAAGTAAATGGTCCGGGTGAAGCCAAAGAAGCCGATATTGGTGTAGTAGGTGCAAGTCCGCGTTCACTGGTGTATCGTAATGGCGAAAAGAGCCATTTAATTGACACAAATCAGTTGGTTGACGAAATCGAAGCGATGGTTCGTCAACGTGTTAGCGATCTTGAAGACGCTAAAGCTAAAGAGATTATTCGCACAAGTTTTTCTGAGTAGATCATGAGTTCAATCGTCGCAATCAAAGGTTTTAATGACATTCTCCCTACGCAAAGTCCTGCATGGAGACGTCTAGAACAGCATCTATCTAGCCTGATGGATGCTTATGGTTATCAGCAAATTCGCTTGCCGATTGTGGAGCAGACTCATCTGTTCAAACGTTCTATTGGTGATGCAACGGATATCGTTGAAAAAGAAATGTACACATTCTTAGACAAAGGTAATCCGCCTGAGTCTTTGACTTTGCGTCCAGAAGGAACAGCAGGGTGTGTGCGTGCAATGCTTGAACATAATTTACTTCGTGGTGCTACACCGCGTGTATGGTATGTCGGCCCAATGTTCCGCTATGAAAAACCACAAAAAGGTCGCTACCGTCAGTTCCATCAATTTGGCGTAGAAACCTTTGGTGTTGCAACACCAGATCAAGATGCAGAATTGATTTTAATGACTGCGCGTTTGTGGAAACGCATGGGCGTTGCAGATAAAGTTCGATTAGAACTTAATACTTTAGGTGAGTCTGATGAACGTGCTGCCTATCGTGCGGCATTGGTTGAATTTTTAGAGTCACATAAAAATGACTTAGATGAAGATTCACAGCGTCGTCTAACTACGAATCCACTGCGTATTTTGGATTCTAAAGATGCAAAAACACAAAGCATTTTGGAAAATGCGCCAAAACTTCACGACTTTATGGGTGAAGAAACGTTGGCTCACTTTGCTCAATTGCAGCAGTATTTGACTGACGCAGGTATTGGCTTTGTGATCAATCAAAAATTGGTTCGTGGTCTCGATTACTACAACAAAACGGTCTTTGAATGGACAACTACACACTTAGGTTCTCAAGGAACGGTATGTGCTGGTGGTCGTTATGACGGTTTAGTCGGTCAGCTTAAAGGTAAAGCAGACCAGTCGGTGCCTGCTGTTGGTTTTGCAATGGGTATGGAGCGTTTGCTTCTTCTACTTGAACAAGTGGAAGACAATACCCCAGTGCGTGACTGTGAGCTATTCTTGGTTTCAGATCCTGCAACTCAAGGTAAAGCATTGGTACTTGCTGAACAAATTCGTGATCAACTTGAAGCGGCGGGTAGCAACATTCGCTTAAAAGTTGGTTCACAAGGTTCAATGAAATCGCAAATGAAAAAAGCCGACCAATCGGGCGCTTTATTTGCTGTGATTTACGGTGAACGTGAGCAAGCAGCTGGGCAAGTGCTGGTAAAAGAGCTAGCCATTGCAGAACAACACGAAGTGAATGTGGCAGACTTTGTTGCCTTCATTATCGAAAAAATTTCTTCAAAATAATCCCTATAACATAAGGAAAAAGGTAATTTCATGAGCGCATTGAGTGAAGAAGAACAACTTGATAATTTAAAATCGTTTGCTAAAAAATATGGCTCTGCCATTGTTAGCGGCATTTTAATTGCGTTGATTGCCTTTTTCGGATGGGAATACTGGCAGAAGAAAACTTTGGCTGAATCACAAATGCAAACAGCCAAAGTCCAGCAGTTAATGGATGATGCTCAGTCGGCGACGGGTGACGCTTTTACACAACTTTCTGCGACTGCAGATAAAATTGTAAAAGAAGCACCAGATTCGCCACAAGCCATTCAAACTCAGTTGCTTATGGCAAAATTGGCGTATGATAAAGCGGATTATGCCAACGCTGAAAAAGCTTTGAAAAAAGTTGAAAATTCAAAAGTTGACGATGCGGGCTTAGTTCAATTGGTGAAATTACGTTTAGCGTATGCACAATTGGCACAAAAGAAATTTGATGAAGCATTAAAAACTTTAGAAGCGGTTAAAGAACCTGCTTTTCAAGCGACTGCAGATGAAGCCCGTGGCGATGTCTATGTTGCAAAAAATGATATCGAAAATGCAAAGAAAGTTTATCAAAGTGCATGGGATGCTTTGGTTGAGCGACAAGAAGAACGTCAAATTTTACAAATTAAACTCGAAAGTGTAGGCGTTTTAGTTGATGATCCTGAAATTGAACGTCCGATTATAGATACACAAGTGGAAGCAACTGAATGAATAGAAAATACAAAATTACCTGTGCGCTGACAGTTTTAACACTTGCTTTGGCTGGTTGTGCAAATAAAGGAAAAGTAGAAAAAGTAAAACCAAATCCTTTACCAAAATTGGAACAGGCAAAAACTTTAGCACCTGTATTTTCAAACAGTGTGGCTTCAACTGAAGAAGCAGATCCACTGCGTTTACGTATGGATGCAGATAATGGCGTTGTTTTTAGCGTAAATCCTAATGGTGAAGTTCAAGCCTACAAAGGCAAAGAGCGTTTATGGCAGAAGAAAATCTCTAAACAAGGTTTGACTGCAGGTGTAGAAGCAGCTGACGGAATTGTGGTTGTTGGTAATGCAAAAGGTCAATTATTTGCATTAGATCAGGCAACAGGTGAACAAAAGTGGACTGCGCAATTAACCGGCGCGTTACTTTCACCGTCATTGATTCAAGCAGGTCGCGTTATTTCAGTTACCAATGATGGTACGGTATACGCAAACGATGTGGCAACGGGCCAACAAACTTGGACCTATAACTTGCCAAATGTGCAGTTTAGTTTACGTGGTATGGCAGCACCGGTATCACTCGATGCGCGTCATGTTCTCATCGCTTCTTCAAATGCCTATATCTATGTGATTGATGCATTGAGCGGTATTCCGAAAATGCAGCGTCGTGTTGCAGTGTCAGACGGTCGTTCAGATGTACAACGTCTCATTGATATTGACGGTGAACCGACTGTAGCAGGTCAATTTTTAATTACCACCAGTTACCAAGGCCAAGTGACAGCACTTGATCTTGCATCACAACAAGTGATCTGGAGTAATGATGCGAGCAGTATTCAGCGTCCTGAAGTTGCAGGCAATGGTGTCTTTGTAACACAAACTGATGGTAAAATTGTGGCTTACGAAATTACCACTGGTCAAACATTGTGGGAAAATGACCAATTGCTTAATCGTAATTTGAGTAACCCAGTGATGTTAGGTCAAGACCTTGTGGTTGGTGATCTGGATGGTGTACTTCACTTAATCAACCCAGCGACAGGTGAGTTGGTTGGTCGTTCTAAAACCAGTGGTGAAGTGCGTTCACTACGTGTAATTGACAACCAATTATATGTGTCGACACGTAAGGGTGCATTAAGCATTTGGCAGAACCGTTAATTTTTCTGCGGCTTATGTTAAAATAAGCCAAACCGTATTTTTAACGCGGGGGATTGAATCATCAATGCCCCGTGTTTTTATTTATTTTAGGCATTTATCCTATTTCCATTCTTCCTAAGCTTTCTGATGTTCAGACCAGACCAAACTGGCTGATCTGGAATAAAGGTTAATCTATGAAACCCGTAATTGCGCTCATTGGTCGTCCGAACGTCGGAAAATCAACGTTGTTTAACCAGATAACCAAGAGCCGTGATGCTCTCGTTGCTGACTTTGCCGGTCTGACTCGTGACCGTAAGTATGGTGACGCGACTTATCAAAATAAATCCTTCATCGTCGTTGATACTGGGGGTATTGGCGAAACTGAGGGCGGTATCGACTCGTACATGGCAGAACAGTCAAAAACTGCCATTAATGAAGCAGATATTATTGTCTTCGTGGTCGATGCGCGCGCAGGCTTATTGGCATCTGATGAGCAAATTGCACGTGACTTACGTACGCTAGGTAAAAAAGTTTATCTTGTTGCCAACAAAGTTGATGGTGTACATGCCGAAGCAGCTTTAGTTGAATTCTTTAAATTGGGTATGGGTGAACCACTTCAAGTGGCTGCCAGCCATGGTCGTGGTGTTCAGCAAATGCTTGAAGAAGTGTTAGCTGAAGTGCCTGAAGATGAAAGTGAAGAACAACACGATAAAGACACAGGCTTACGTTTAGCGATTATTGGTCGTCCAAACGTGGGTAAATCGACTTTAGTGAACCGTTTGTTGGGTGAAGACCGTGTGGTTGCATTTGACCAGCCGGGTACTACACGTGACTCAATTTATATTCCATTTGAACGTGACGGTCGTAAATATACGTTAATCGATACTGCGGGTGTACGTCGTAAAGGTAAAGTGGACGAAATGATCGAGAAATTCTCGATTGTGAAAACTTTACAAGCGATGAAAGATGCGCATGTTGTCGTTATTGTTGTGGATGCACGTGAAGGGATCGTTGAGCAAGACTTGCATTTGATCGGTTATGCGCTTGAAGCAGGCCGTGCGATGGTGATTGCCATCAACAAATGGGACAACATGTCTGACTATGACCGTAAACAGTGTAAATTAGATGTTGAACGTCGTTTTGACTTTATTCCATGGGCAAAAATTCACTTAATTTCTGCACTTCACGGTACAGGTGTTGGTGATCTTTATCCATCGATCCACCGTGCTTATGATTCTTCGCATTTGAAAGTATCACCTGCGAAAATCACTCAGATCTTGAATGATGCAACTGATGCGCACCAACCACCAATGGTTCAAGGTCGTCGTATCAAAATGCGTTATGCGCATATTGGCGGACAAAATCCACCGACGATTGTGATTCATGGTAACAAAGTCGATAAAACGCCAAATGACTATCGTCGTTACCTAGAAAACGTGTTCCGTAAAGTTTATAAACTTGAAGGTACGCCAGTCAAAATTGAATTTAAAACCTCTGATAACCCATTTGAAGGTCGTAAGTCGCAAATCGATGAGCGTACGGCTGCACGTAAACGTCGTTATGTTCAGAAGTTCAAAAAAGCGGAAAAGAAATTCAAACGCTAAGTTTGGATAAGAAAAAAAAGCCTGCAGATATGCAGGCTTTTTTATTTCACTTTATTTATCTAAAAAGATGTAGAAATTAGTTTTTACACTTTTTAGCTTGGCGGTAAATATCAATATTATCCAGATTAGCTTGAGCAATTTCCATGGCTTGCTGTGCGCTGCTGCTATCCTGTTGTGTATTTTTATTGCCAGAAAAAGCCGTAGCAAATTGTCCCATACGCGCCGCTGTTTCAGATTGACCTGAAAATGCGGATAGCGCGTTGCCAGCAAGACCCGCCCATTTTGAAACTTGATTATTTTGCTGTGCAGACGCTTGGCTTAATGCCAGTTGCGATGCTTCCAATGTACGTTCGAAAGTTTTACGTTCAACGCTCAGATCAGTGCAATCTAAGGTTTTTAAATAACTGGTGCTATAAACACTATTGTTGGTTTGGTTAGCTTGATTGAAATTTGAGGCATAGCCACGGTCTGCTTGAGCCACGGCATTGGCAGCTTCTTGACGGCTTTGATTCATACGAGCTTCAGCTTGGTCCATAATCGCGCCATTTTTGGCACCCATTACTGCAACAGCTGCATCCAATAAGCCTGCTTGAGCGAAACATGGTAGGACACAAAGTGAACTGATTAACGTGATTTTTCTTAGCATCTGATTTACCCCGAGTTTTAAATTAAAGTTATAAGAATCTAGAGTATTTTATCTAATTGAAGATGTATTTAAAATATTTATTATACTTAAGTATTTGAATATATTTATAATATTAAGTATTTCTTAAGTGGGTTAAAATATTTTTAAACTGAGTTTTAAAATCTCGACGAGTCAAAGGACCGATGCGCTCATCTGTATTGTGGTGTATTTTGTGTCGGAGAGTCGCATAAAATATAGCGTCATGGACGTAGTGTAAAAGATATTGGATCAATAACTTATGGCGAAAATTCAGCTTGAATATAGTGCAATTACTGACTTCTTTGTGGAGCCGCATGGCTTGAGTCGTCAAGAGGTAATTGCTGTGCGTAAACAAGCCATTTACCAATATCGCAATCAATTACTTGGGCAGCGGCTAAATAGGTCAGTTGAAAATTCAGATTTTTCAAAGTCTGCATTTGGTAAGCCTTTTCTTCCTGATTTTCCACACTTTCATTTTAATCATAGTCATAGCCAGCAGCATTATGTTTTGGCCAGCAGTGAAAAAATCGTCAATATTGGTGTTGATATTGAGGATTTAAATCGAAAAGTGCGTTTTGATGCGATGGCTCAACACAGTTTTCATCCCGAAGAATTGCTTCATTGGGAGAGCTGTGAGCATAATCCTGATTATTGGTTTAAAGTTTGGACCACCAAAGAGGCGGTACTTAAAGCGTCAGGTTTAGGGATTCGAGTGAACCTGAATGAACTGAATACACAGTGTCATCCTGAGCAGAATGGTGGGATGTGTAGTCATCCCGCAATTGGCACTTTTGCTTATCAGAATATTCAACTGCCGCATGTGATGTTGACGGTGGCATGGGAAAGTGAACAATCTTGCCGAGGCTTTCATTTGCCGAAAATTGAGTTGAATGTCTTATAAATCGGTATGAAATAGAAATCACCATGAAAAAAGCCCTGTTCTGGCTGAACATGGCTTTTTTAAATCAATCTAAACTGGCTTTAGATTAGATTTTGCATTTTTTAGAACCTTGGTAGATACCAATGTTGTCGATGTTTGCTTGAGCAGCAGATTTGTTCGCTTGTTGAAGTTCAAGGTTGCCTGCATCAGAAGTATCTTGCTCACCAGCCAAGCTGTTTGCAATGTTGCCTGCACGAGCAGCTTTTTCAGAGTTACCACCGAAAGCAGCAAGAGCGCCACCCGCTAAACCAGCAAATTTGCTCAATGATTTGCCTGGCGCTTGAGCAGATGCTTGGATGTTTGCAATGTTTTTGTCAGCAGCTTCTAAAGAGCGCTTAGCATTCGCTTTTTCAACAGCAAGAGTTGCACAATCCATCGCTTTTAATTCTGAAGATGCGAATTGAGTTGTAGCAAAAGCAGAAATTGAAATAGAAGTAACAGTTGCAAGAACAAGTAATTTTTTCATGAAATAATTCACTTTTATTGTTAGAAAATAAACGCCCGAAAGTAATGGGCGGGTGAATATTATTCAAAAAAAGGAATTTTGTCCTGTTAAAATGTGACAATTGTGTAACTTTGTGTAATTTGCGTACAAATATGATTGCAAAATTAAATGATTAGTAACACGTTGCTATTTGGGTTTTTGTGCAATCCAAATATTACTTAAGCGGTTGACAAATTGCGGGCTAAACTTCGATAAATTAAATAAAAATTTAGCTTTCATCCCCACAGGTGTATGTGTGGCCATTAAGACCGAATCCCGTTTTTGTACCAAGGCATAAATTTGCTGAGCGACATCGCTCGGTTGAAGATTGACGCCCATTTTCTTAATGCTTTGGGCATCCATGTCTTGCACCATCGCGGTTTGAACAAATAAAGGCATCACATCTAAAACGCGAATATTGTATTTTTGCCATTCAATATCCAAGCTTTCAGTGAACCCACGTACAGCAAATTTAGATGTGGCATAGCTGGCTAAATCAGCTTGTCCATAAATTGCTGAAGCTGAAGAGAGGTTAATCACACGAGCAAAATTGCTTTGTTTTAAATAGGGGAATGCCGCATAGCAACCGTTTATCACCCCTTTGACATTGATATCAATCGTACGGTGGTGTGCAGACAATTCCGTATGTTCAAAGCTGCCTGAATACAGAATTCCGGCATTATTGACTAAGATATTCAGCTGACCTGCCCAAGCAACAAATTCAGCTAAAGCGCTTTGCCATTGCTCTGGTTGTGTCACATCTAAAAGCCCAGCTTTGGCATGGCTACCGAGTTCAGCAGCTAATGAGGTGACTTGAGATTGGTTGATGTCGTAAAGCCCAACTTTATAGCCTTGTTGTATGAACAGTCGTGCAATTGCTGCGCCAATCCCTTGTCCTGCACCGCTAATAAAAATACTTTGCATGTTATGCTTCCCTGAATTGAGTTGCTCATTCCCTGAGTGAATTTTGAGCATATCAAATTCTGTAATCGAAACAATGTACTGATGAGTAAATAGCTGGAGTTCACATGGAACAATTATTAGCAGTGATGAAAGAATTACGTGAAAAATGTCCATGGGATCAAAAGCAAACCCCAGAAAGTTTGACTCGTTATGCCATCGAAGAAGCCTATGAAGTTGAAGCGGCAGTTCGTTCAGGTCAGAGTGATGATGTACGAGATGAACTGGGGGATTTGTTGCTGCAAGTGGTTTTTCAGTCGCAGATGTATAGCGAACAAGGCGCATTTGATTTTCAAGATGTGGTGCAAGCCATTACAGATAAATTAATTCGCCGTCATCCCCATGTGTTTCAGGCAGAGCAATTCTCAGCACTCAATGCGGATGATGTGGCAACACTATGGAAACAGATTAAACAACAAGAAAAAGCAGGGAAATCAGTATCTAGATTAGATGAAGTTAAACATGGTCCTGCATTAAGCCAAGCAGATGAAATCCAAAAAAATGTGGCGAAAATTGGCTTTGATTTTCCAGATATTGAAGAGGCTTATGGCAAGCTTGAGGAAGAGCTAGGGGAGTTAAAAGAGGCCTTAGCAGGCAAAAAATCCGACGAAATATTTGATGAATTCGGTGATTGCTTATTTTCTCTAGTGAATGTTGGACGTAAGATTGGCATCTCAAGTGAGATGGCACTTTTAAGTACCATTCATAAATTTAGAAGCCGTTTTGCTTATATTGAAGCACAGGCCACATTACAACAAAAACATGTAGAAGACTTGTCCCTGACTGAAATGGATCAGTTGTGGGAACAGGCAAAACAACAATTAAAACAACAGGCTAAATATGTACCACACCCTAAAGAATAAATACTTTACACAACTACTTGTCTTGGTTTTGAGTTTAATGGCAAATTTGACTTATGCTCAAAGCCCTTCGGGCTACGCGGAATGGAAAGCCATGCAACAAGCTCAAGATTAACAATTAAAAAAGCAATCTGAGGCTCCTAAGTCTAATGTGACAACTGCATCCAGCAATGCTAACTATTATTTGTCACGACCCACCACCCAACAAAATAGTCGAACAGATCAGGTACGTTTAAATACAGCCTCAGTCGATGAACTGCAAACATTACATGGAATTGGTCAGAAAAAAGCAGAAGCCATTGTGCAATATCGCAAAAGTAATGGCTTATTTAAAACGATTGATGATATTCAACAGGTTAAGGGAATCGGTCCTGCGCTGTTTGCTAAAAATAAAGCAAAATTGGCACTTTAAGTGAAGTGTAAAAAAAAGAATTAGGTTAAGCTCAGCTTGAGCATCGAGATAATCAAATTGCCCTTTGATTGTGTTAGAGATATCATTAGCGACATCTTAAGAATTTTACGTTCAGACGTAGGAGACAGCGTCTTTTGCAAACTTTGCGCGCGTCCAAATGTGGTTTATCAACCGCACAATTACCTTCTTCCATTTTAGATGTGATTGATGCCTTAACTAAGGCAGGCTATGAAGCTTATATCGTGGGTGGCAGTGTCCGCGACCTAATGTTGGGTCATGCACCTAAAGATTTTGATGCCGTAACTAATGCGACACCAGCTCAGGTGAAAGAAGTCTTCGGGCGACGTTGCCGGATTATTGGTCGTCGTTTTGAGCTGGCGCATGTCTACTCAGGACGTGAACTGATCGAAGTTGCGACCTTCCGTGCGCCGCCTAAAAAAGCCGTGACTTCTGCTGCGGGCATGATTTTACGTGATAATAATTGGGGTACGATTGAGCAAGACTTTGCACGTCGTGACTTCTCGATCAATGCAATGTATTACCAACCACGCAAAGGTGAAGTGCTAGATTTTTGTCATGCAGTAGATGACATTAAGCATAAAACGTTGCGTTTATTGGGTGATCCACAATTACGTTTTGAAGAAGATCCTGTGCGGATGCTTCGGACTTTACGTTTTGCAGCCAAATTAAACTTTAATATTGATGAAAAAATTCTGGATGTCTTTACTCCAGAACTTACTCAATTGCTGCGTGATGTGTCTCCACATCGTTTATACGATGAGTCACAAAAGCTCTTTACCATGGGGCATCTCAATCGCGTCTTACCGATGCTGATCGATTTTGGTATTTGGTATCAGTTATTTGCAGATATCAAACCGGTCGTAACCCCATTTATTGAGTTGGCTGCAAAAAATACCGATCAACGTATTTCGATTGGGAAAACCATTAACCCTGCATTTTTCTATGCCGTGTTATTGTGGATTCCGTTCCAAGAACGTTGTACGTTCTATCTAAACAAAGGTGTAGTTCCTGCTGAAGCACGTGCTCAAGCTGGTTTAGATGTATTGAAACGTCAGGCTACACGAACCATTATTCCACGCTTTGCAGAAACATTTATTCGTGAAGTTTGGGAAATGCAAACCCGTTTACTAAGTCCAAAACCCCAGCAAATTGAAGCACTTTCAGGTCATGCACGTTTCCGTGCAGGCTTTGACTTTCTGCTGTTGCGTGAAAAATCGGGCGATACAAGCACGCAAGGCATGGGGCAGTGGTGGGATGCTTATCAGCAGATGAGCACTGACGAAAAAGAACGAGCAATTAGCCAATACAATCGTCAACGTGCCAAGAGTCGTCGTAAAGCGGCGCATGAAGATGTGGAAGCCAAAACTTCTACTCATCAGCAAGTTGAAATTGAACCGCTGGTGAATGAACCAGAAAGCAGAAGTCGCCGTCAACGTAAGCCTAAATCACATGCCAATAGTCTAGAGACAGTGTCAATCGTTGCAGCGTCAGCCTGTGGTGAAATTGGTGCAGATCATCCGATTTTAAAACGTAAACGTGTGAAACGAGATTTGACTCAGGTTATTTTTGGGCCAACACAATGACGCTGACATATATTGGTTTAGGCAGTAATTTAGGTGATTCTCTACAGATCCTCAGTGAAGCGGTGCATAAACTTGCAACGCTCGGAAAAGTGAAAGTCTCAAAACTGTATCAAAGCCCGCCAATGGGGCCACAAGATCAGCCGAATTATTTAAATGCAGCGGTTGCATTAGAAACTGATCTAGCACCTTTGGCCTTGTTGGATGAATTGCAACGCTTTGAACAAGAGTCGGGGCGTGTACGCCTACGTCATTGGGGGGAGCGTACACTGGATTTAGATTTACTGATTTATGGTGAACAGCACATTCAAAATGAACGTTTGACGGTGCCTCATGTTGGTGTTTTAGAACGTGATTTTGTGTTGAAACCTTTGTTGGATTTAGATGAGAATCTACAGATTAAAGGACAACCATTAAAAGATTTACCTATTTTGAATAATCCAAATTTAACTGTATTGGATGCAGGAAACTGGGCCCATCTTTAATTTTTGTATGACCACTTGAGAAAGCCGTCATCTGAGGAATATTGAAATGATTAGTCTAAGTGACTTGAAAAAATTTAAAGCGGAAGGTCGCAAATTCTCCTGCCTGACTTGCTATGATGCGAGCATGGCAAAAGCAATGGAAGTTGCTGAAGTCGATAGTATTCTGATTGGTGATTCATTGGGGATGACCATTCAAGGGAATGACTCAACTTTACCTGTCACTGTTGAAGATATGGTATATCACACTGCAGCAGTGCGTCGTGGCAATAAACATGCGTTTATTTTGACTGATTTGCCCTTTATGACCTATGCCACTTTGAATGACGCTTTAGTGAATTCAAAGATCGTGATGCAAGCAGGCGCGCAGATGGTCAAATTGGAAGGTGGCGCATGGTTGTCAGAAACAGTTGAAGTATTGACCCGTAATGGTATTCCGGTGTGTGTGCATTTAGGGTTAACTCCGCAATCGGTTCATGTGTTTGGCGGTTATAAAGTGCAAGCACGTACACGCGAAACCGCGGATCAACTCATTGCAGATTGTAAAGCTGTGGTTGATGCAGGTGCAGCAATTTTACTTTTGGAATGTGTTCCTGCCCAAGTGGGTAAAGAAATTAGTGAATTATTCCCAAATACACCTGTGATTGGGATCGGTGCCGGTGCAGAAACGGATGCTCAAGTCTTGGTTCAACAAGATATGTTGGGACTGACGTTTAGTCACGTGGCGAAATTTGTTCGCAACTTTATGAAAGAGCAAGCAGGGGAAACAGCAATTGTGGATGCGTTTAAGGCGTATCATGCTGCCGTACTTGATGGTAGTTTCCCTGCCAAAGAACATACATTCCAAATTGAGCTGTAAGACATGAAAACTGAAACAACGATTCAAGGTTTAAGTGCATCGCTAAATCCAGCACGTGCTGCGCGCAAAATCATTGGTTTTGTACCAACGATGGGGAACTTGCATGAAGGTCACCTTAATTTAGTTCGTGAAGCACGTAAACTGTGTGATGTCGTGGTGGTGAGTATTTTCGTTAACCCAATTCAGTTTGGTCCAAATGAAGACTTTGACAACTATCCACGTACTTTGGAACAAGATCAGCACTTATTGGCTGAAGTGGGTTGTGACATCGTGTTTGCACCGACTGTTGAACAAATGTATGGCAACAAACCGCGCTTAACCAATATTAGCGTGGGCGGCATTACCAATGATTTGTGTGGCGAACAGCGTCCGGGTCATTTTGACGGTGTTGCTGTTGTTGTGACAAAACTCTTTAATATTGTTCAACCGAATTTTGCATTCTTTGGGCAAAAAGATTACCAGCAACTTGCAGTGATTCGTCAGTTTGTACGTGACTTAAATATTCCACTAGAAGTGATTGGTGTGCCGATTACTCGTGCCGAAGATGGTTTGGCATTGAGCTCACGTAATGGTTATTTAAGTGCGGAAAATCGTGCGATTGCACCAACGATTTACCAAAGCTTGAAAACGGCTGAGGCAGAATTACATGCTGGAACTCGACTTGCAGATGTGTTAGCGAATATTAAAGCAACATTGACAGCAGCGGGTTTTGTTGTGGACTATGTTGAAGCACGTACACCTGAATTACAGAAAATTGAAGAATTTGATCAAGATGTGGTGTTGTTTATTGCGGCTAAATTAGGCGCAACACGTCTTATTGATAATATGCAGGTTAAATATACTGCAGTTTAAAACGGCTATGGGGTAGCAAGCGATGAAGCGCATTTTAATTGTTACAGGACAATCTGGATCTGGAAAGTCATCTGCATTACAGATACTTGAGGATTTGGGCTATTACTGTATCGATAATTTGCCATTGGCCTTACTCCCCGAAATTGTTGAAAAACTCGATTCAGAAAATAATCTTGAACAATTGGCACTGGGTGTGGATGTCCGCAGTACACGTGCAGATTTACAAGAGTTCGATTTGGTTTTTCAACAGCTACAACGCCATGGCTCAGTCGATATTATTTATTTGACCACGCGTGATCAGGAATTGATTGCGCGATTCAGTTCATCTCGACGTCCCCATCCGTTGGCAAGTCGTTTCAAAAGTTTAAATGAGTGCATACAGGAAGAAAAATCTTTACTGTTGCCGATTCAATTACGCTCGACAGTACATATTGATACTACAGATAAGAGTGTACATGATTTAAAACATACCTTGCTGTCTAAACTTGGACAGGCAGATAATTTAATTTTGATCTTACAGTCTTTTGGCTATAAGCATGGTATTCCACTCGATGCAGATTATGTTTTTGACGTCCGTCATTTGCCCAATCCGCACTGGGATATGGAATTACGTAAGTATTCAGGATTAGATGAGCCAGTTCGTCAGTTTTTACAACAAAGTGAACAAACCAATGAAATGTTCCAAGATATTTATCATTTTTTGGATAAATGGCTGCCGGCATTTGCCGAAGGGCATCGTCATTACATGACGGTGTCGATCGGTTGTACAGGTGGGCAACACCGTTCGGTATATATCGTAGATAGACTAAAAAAAGCACTTGAGGCAAAATGGTCTATTCAGGTTCTACATAGAGAAATGAAGCACTGGTCATGATCGACACAACTGTTGACGTAATTAATAAACTGGGTTTACATGCGCGTGCATCTGGCAAGCTAATCGAAGTCACGACCAAATTTCGCTCGTCGATTCAAATTGGTAAGGGTGGAAAATTAGTAGATGCCAAAAATATTATGTCTTTGCTGATGCTTGGCGCAGGCAAGGGCACAACTTTACGCTTAGTGATTGAAGGTGCAGATGAAGAAAAAGCTTTATCTGAAATTCAAGCACTGTTTGCGGCAAAATTTTACGAGGCAGATTAAACGTGGCACGTCGACCGAACCGCTATACCGAAGAAGACTTTGAATCCTTAGAAGGACGTGCAAGTAAAACTGAGCAAAAGAAAGCTGTACAGCGTATGGCTGCTTTGGGCGAGGAACTTGCAAAACTGAATCCTAAACAGATTAAAAATCTTCCTGTTGAAGAGCGTCTGATCGAAGCACTACTAGATGCACAAACAATTACTTCACATGAAGCGCGACGCCGTCAGTTTCAACGTGTAGGTAAATTACTGCGTAATGAAGATGAAACCATGATTTTATCTTACTTAACCCCGCAGCAAGGTGCGAAAAAAACAGCGCAGCTTCAACGCTGGACTGAACGTATGATTGCCCAAGGTGATCCCGTCATTAAAGAGTTCATGAAAGCACATAATGCTGCTGAACATCATCCTATTCGTCAGCATATTTTGCGTATTCAACGTGATATAGCAAAAAATGTAAGCGAAGAAGAACTGACTGCGTCAAAGTTGAAATTGTTTAACTACATTCAACAAGTGGCTTTATTATCTGATAACTAATGCATGATTAGATAGCCAAGTGCATAGATAGCTCAATGATCAGAGAATTCAACATGATCTGATCATTGAAGCAAAACGTGAAGTTATAGACTTCATATCAAAAAAGCGACCTGATTAGGTCGCTTTTTTTGCTTAAATGTTGAGAAAATCATGCTTGGCTTTTGAGTTTTAACATTAACCAAATTCACCAACAGCGCGCTCTTTAGCCCATTCACGGAGAACGAACTTCTGAAGTTTACCTGTCGAAGTTTTTGGAATTTCGGTAATCACTACATCTTTAGGTACTTTGAAACGTGCAAGGTGCTGCTTACAGAATTCGATCAGTTCTTCAGGCGTTGCTTCTTTACCTGCTTTTAATTCAATAAAGGCACAAGGCACTTCTTGCCAACGAGGGTCAGGTTTTGCAACCACTGCAGCTGTCAGTACAGCAGGGTGCTGATATAGAATTTCTTCTACTTCGAGCGATGAAATGTTTTCACCCCCTGAAATGATCACATCTTTAGAGCGGTCAGTAATTTTGGCATAACCGTCAGGTTGGCAGACTGCTAAGTCGCCGGTATGGAACCAACCACCGGCAAAGGCTTCAGCCGTTGCTTCCGGGTTTTTCAAATAACCTTTCATTACGATGTTGCCACGGAACATGATTTCACCCATGGTCTGGCCATCATGCGGAACAGGTAACATGGTTTCAGGATCAATGACTTTCATGCCATCTTGAAGCGGGTATGGCACACCTTGGCGAGAATGCAACTGTGCTTGTTCTTGAATGGAAAGATCAGACCAACCAGCTTGCGATGCGCAAAGTGCTGATGGACCATAGGTTTCAGTCAAACCGTAAACATGTGTGACATTGATACCAATATTACGCATCCCTTCAATAATCGCTGCAGGTGGCGCTGCACCAGCAACCATCACTTCAACGCGATGGTCAAATTGCGCTTTTTTCTCTTCAGGCGTATTGATCATCATTGAAAGTACGATTGGCGCACCGCAGAAATAATCTACTTTGTGCTCTGCGATCAGTTTGAAAATCAGTTCAGGGTCGATTTTACGTAGACAAATATTGGTTCCGCCATTGGCTGCCATCGTCCATGCAAAGCACCAGCCATTACAGTGGAATAGAGGAAGCGTCCACAGATACGTTGCACGTGGCGTCATGCCGCAAGCAATGATGTTACTCGCTGCATTGATATATGCGCCGCGGTGATGATACACCACGCCTTTGGGATTCCCTGTGGTGCCTGAGGTATAGCTTAAACTAATCGCATCCCATTCATCTTGAGGTAAGTGCCACTCAAAGTTGGCATCGCCTTGCGCCAACCAGTCTTCAAATTCAATTTGTCCAATCGGTTGTGCTGTGCCTTCAAATTCAGCATCTGCAACATCAATGACATAAATGTCTTGATCGATCAAAGCCAAAGCTTCGGTGGCAACTTGAGCAAATTCAGGGTCAACCAACAGGACTTTGGTTTCTGCATGTTCCAGCATGAAGGCAATGGTTTTCGCATCAAGGCGTGTATTTAGCGTATTTAGTACAGCACCCGCCATCGGTACGGCAAAGTGTGCTTCAACCATAGCCGGAACGTTCGGTAATAACACAGACACGGTATCGTTTTTGCCAATGCCTAATTGTTGCAACTGATGTGCAAATTGACGACAACGATTATACGTTTGGCGCCATGAAATATGACGATTGCCGTGGATAATGGCATCCTGATCAGGATAAATATAGGCTGCACGCTCTAAATAACGTAGAGGCGAAAGTGCCACAAAATTTGCCGGGGTCCGTGGCAATTCATCGTATGCGCTAACCATCGTGGTACTCCAAGTCCATGTCTATTTGTTTTAAATCTGACTTAACAATAATTCAGTCCGTAGCTTCTCTGCATTTATGCTTTAGTCGAGTATTTACACTAAATTTTTAAGTGATTGAAATTTAACATAATAAAAACAATAAGGTGACGAAAATGAACCCCGTGGTTCTCAAAATTGATTTTTTAGCATAAATAATTTAGTTGAAAAATATACAGGGTTTGTTGGTTTTTTATACTAATTTAGCAGATATTTCCGTGTGATCTTTTTTATTGATTCGGTTTGAATGATGCTTAACGAATAATGTAGAGCGCCTTGAATAGTCTTTGTGGCTATATAGATGAATTATTTTCTCTTTAATTGATCGTGGCTTATTTGCGGTTTTATAACAATAAACTTAAATTTGAGAAGATACAGAACTTCGTATAATCTAAGTAAAAAATCAAGATGGCTTGTGCATTAACATTGCAAAAGCGGAAATCAAAAATAAAACAATACGGCTAAATACAATAAAAAGTATGGCGACAAGGATGAATATGACAATTCAACACGACATTGCATGGGAAAATTGGTCAGGTGTTCAGAAGTCGATCCCGAAGTCATTTATACAACCGCAAAATCTTGAGCAATTAATGGATGTGGTGCAATCCCATCCTAAGATTCGCTTGGTTGGCGCAGGGCACTCATTTAGCCCTTTGGCAAAAACCACAGATACCTTAGTAAGTTTAGATCATCTCAAAGGCATTCTAGATATCGATGCTGAACGCTGCCAAAGCACCGTCCAAGCTGGTACACGATTATTTGATTTGGGGAAGAAGCTCGCGTCTTTTGATCAGGCACTGATTAATCAAGGTGATATTGATCGTCAAAGTTTGGCTGGGGCTATTGCAACAGGGACGCATGGTACCGGACTCGAATTACCATGTTTATCGGCACTGGTTACGGGGTTTAAATTATTAACCGCGCAGGGCGAATTACTACAATGCAGTGCTGAACAGAACAGTGAAATTTTCCAAGCAGGGCGTGTTTCACTCGGGAGTTTAGGCGTGCTGACGCATGTACAGCTGCAAAACCGACCGATGTATAAACTCAAAGAACAAACGCGATTATGTCCGCTGAAAGATGTCTTGCAGAATATGCAGCAATGGCAATATGAACATCGACATATTGAGTTCTGGGCATTTAGTCATGCCGATCAGGTTATTTTAAAAACCTTAGATGAGACGGAAGATAATCTTCAACCGCGGAAAGAACAGTGGTTAGATGACGACGTATTACTCAAATTTTGTGCAGAATTGACGCGATTCTTTCCACCACTGAATCCATGGCTACAAAAATTATTAGGTGTTTTTGTCAAACCTTCGATGAACGTAGACTGGTCAAGTCGAATTTTTCCTTCTGCTCGAAATACCAAATTTAATGAGATGGAATACCAGATTCCGCTGCAACACGGGATGAATTGTTTAGAAGAAATTTTGCATACCCTTCGACGACATAAGGTTCCGATGTTTTTCCCGCTAGAGTATCGACTTGTACGTGGGGATGATATTTGGCTCAGTCCGTTTTATCAGCAAGATTCGGCCTCAATTTCGGTGCATCAGTTCTATAAGCAAGATTATCAAGTCATCTTTAAGCTAGTGGAGCCGATTTTTTTAAAATATGGCGGGCGACCGCATTGGGGGAAATTGCATAGCCTAAATGCACGGCAGCTTCAAAATGTGTACCCCAAGTGGCAGGATTTTTTTAAAATTCGACAAGAATTAGATCCGAAGCAAAAGTGGCTCAGTTCAGAGCTACAGCAATTACTGATTGAATAAGCATCGTGGAAAGTTAAACATTGAAGACCAATTGAACGATATAAAAAAGGGGATGGCATGGATGCATATTTTCAACAGTTGAATACGCTGTTAAAGCTAAAAGGCACTGGGATGCCCCAGTTAATCGTGGATGTTGATGCATTAAATCACAACTTGGTGGTCACTCAGCAGCAAATGCCAAAAGGGCTGCATCCGCGCTTGGTGGTGAAATCCTTGGCCTGCATGGCATTGCTTCAACACTGTGCTACTCAGCTTCAGGCACAACGTTTCATGCTATTTCATTTTGCACATCTAAAAACGCTTTTCGAATCGATTCCGCAAGCCGATGTGTTGTTTGGAAAACCGATGCCGATTCAGGCCTTAAACCATGCAGACAAAGCATTTTTGCAGGCAACGCAATCGCAAGTGCAATGGCTGATTGATAGTGAACAGCGTTTAGCCCAATACCTCAAATTTGCTGAGCAGCATCAACTGTGTCTACGCATCAATATTGAAATCGATGTGGGGCTACACCGTGGAGGCCTGAAAACGATCGATGAGCTAAAGGCTGTTTTGGATCTAATCGTTCAACATCCCCAACATTTAAAATTTTCAGGATTAATGGGCTATGACGCACATGTGGCGAAGATTCCACGGCTGATCCAATCTGCTGAACAGACTTATCAACAGTCCCAGCAAAGTTATCAACAATTCAAAGCTTATTTACAACAGCGCTACCCAACCTTATGTGATGAACACACCTGTTGGAATGGTGGTGGTAGTCCTAGTTTTAGTTTTCATTGTCAGCAGAGTGTCTGTAACGAAGTCTCGTTTGGCTCGATGCTGTTAAAACCCGCAGATTTTGAACTGAAAAATTTACAAGCTTTCCAAAGTGCCTTGTGGATCGCCACGCCTGTGTTAAAAGTGTTGCCACGGACTGAATTACCACAGTTAGAATGGCTCAGTCGTTGGGCAAAATATCAGGCTGTATTTATTTATGGAGGCTATTGGCGAGGGGACTATGTTTATCCTCAAGGCAGTCAGCCCCATGCGTTATATGGTCGCAGTAGTAATCAGGAGCTTGTGCAAATTCCACAGACAAGCAGCATAGATGTAGATGATTATATTTTTTTACGCCCTACCCAGAGTGAAATGATCATCCCTCAATTTGCACAGCTTTGGTTGTACCAAGCTGATCAATTCATGGCCTTTGAGACCTTCAGAGAATAAAAAAGAGCCCGTATGGACTCTTTTTAGGTTCAATTGTTTTGAAAAAAGCTCATGATTTGAAGCTTACTCAAATCCACTGTAGTGAATACCCGTGAGGTTCGACATTTCTTTTTTCCATGTGGTCAGGTCATCTTTGCAGAATTGATTCAGATGATGATGTCCGCAGGCACGAGCCATGACTTGCATCAGTTCAACGGATGCATTTAGAAAATTCGCCAGTTGTTGTGCCGATTTGTCTATTTCTAAACGACGACGTAAATGATCTTGTTGTGTGGCAATGCCGACAGAACAATCATTGGTCTGACAGGCACGCATAGCTAAACAGCCAATGGCTTGCATGGCAGAGTTTGAAATCGCGATGGCATCTGCACCTAAAGCTAGTGCCTTAATAAAGTCAGCGGGTACACGAAGTCCACCTGTGATCACTAAACTAATATCTGCCCGTCCTAAACGGTCTAAATGACGACGTGCTCGTGCAAGTGCAGGAATGGTCGGTACAGAGATATTGTCACGGAATAAGGTTGGGGCTGCACCTGTTCCACCGCCACGACCATCTAAAATAATATAGTCCACACCGATGCAGAGTGCTGCGTCAATATCACGTTCAATATGCTGTGCGGAGAGTTTATAGCCAATCGGGATGCCGCCGGTTTCTGCTCGGACATATTCTGCAAATTCACGATATTGTGAAAGATGAGTCCAGTCGGGGAAAGTTGCAGGAGAAATGGCTGCGGTGCCTTCTGGTAATTTGCGCACTTCTGCAATCTTGCCAACCACTTTATGGCCTGGCAGATGTCCTCCCGTACCTGTTTTTGCAGCTTGACCGCCTTTAAAATGAAAGGCCTGACACTGTTTAACTTTTTCAATGTCATAGCCAAAACGGCCCGAAGCCAATTCATAAAAATAGCGTGAGTTGGCGGCTTGTTCCTCAGCAAGCATTCCGCCTTCACCTGAGCAAATCCCTGTACCCGCAATTTCAGCACCTGTTGCAAGGGCAACTTTGGCTTCTTGAGATAACGCACCAAAACTCATATCTGACACAAACAGGGGGATTTTGAGTTTTAAGGGTTTTTTAGCATTTGGGCCAATCACTACTTCGGTTGCTACGGGTGCATCATCTAATAATGGAATTTTCCACAGTTGTGCGGTGATCAGTTGAATGTCCTCCCATTTCGGGAGTTGATTGAAAGGCACGCCCATCGCCGCTGTCGGACCATGATGTCCAAATTTACTTAAGCCATTTCGTGCAAGTTCCAAGATCAATTTATTATGTGGTTCTTCTGGCGCGGGCGCTGAATCAGCATATAGGCCTTGGTATTGATCACGCTTATATTGTTGAGGATTTCTTTTCTCCCACGCTTGAATTTCTTCAAGATCGACATACACCTGATCGCCTTCCACCCACGCTTTAAACTTTTGCAGATTTTTATTCAGATAACGTGGGTTGATACCAGTTTTATAAATATAGTGCGAGCCATGCAGCCCACAGACGATTTTATCCCCTTGAATATGGGCATCAGCCATGAGGGCGCCGCGATGCTGACAGCGACCATACATGACCACGACTTTTTCTACATCATCATCTTCGAGCCGTAAGACCACAAGATCGACATTGGCTGCAAGGGCATAAGCGGGTTGGAGCGGTTTTAAACTAGACCAAGATATAAGTGAATGTGCTTGCATGATACCTGCCTACATAAAGATTTCAGTGGGTATAGGTGTTCGAAATTCGGAATAATTTTATGAATTAGAACGTGATTATTATGTTGACAGCATAAAGCGTATTTCGGCTGAAATCTGCTTGAATTATCAGGAGTCTTGTAAAAGGCAGCAGAAAAATCAACTTCCATGGGATTAGAGGTTTATTAAAGTTGGCAGGGCGTGTAAAATTTAGGTCGAATTTTATTTATCCACCGTTTTTATCTTTTGAGGGTCTCCCTCGATCATAATCTCGCGGTGACATGCTCCATTGTACGGGGCATCACTCCTTAAGGATTTTTATATGCCAATTATCACTTTGCCAAATGGCGATCAAAAAGAATTTGATCATGCCGTGTCTGTGATGGAAGTTGCTCAAAGCATCGGTCCTGGTCTAGCAAAAAATACAGTTGCGGGTCGTGTAAACGATCGTTTAGTTGATGCGTCTGATTTAATTACAGAAGATGCTAGCCTGCAAATTATCACGCCTAAAGATGAAGATGGTATTCACATCATTCGTCACTCTTGTGCGCACTTGGTGGGTCATGCAGTTAAGCAATTGTTCCCAGAAGCAAAGATGGTCATTGGTCCTGTCATTGAAGAAGGTTTCTACTATGACATCTGGATGCCACGTCCGTTTACTTTAGATGACATGGCAGCAATCGAAGAGCGCATGAAAAAGCTCATCGACCAAGACTATGATGTCATCAAAAAAATGACTCCACGTGATGAAGTGATCAAAGAGTTCACTGCACGTGGCGAAGAATACAAACTGCGTCTGATTGAAGACATGCCTGAAGAAACTGAAATGGGCTTGTACTACCATCAAGACTACTTGGATATGTGCCGTGGTCCGCACGTTCCAAATACTAAATTCTTAAAATCGTTCAAGTTGACTAAAATCTCTGGTGCTTACTGGCGCGGTGATGCGAAAAACGAACAGCTGCAACGTATTTACGGTACAGCTTGGGCTGACAAAAAACAGTTAGCTGCGTATATCAAACGTATTGAAGAAGCTGAAAAACGCGATCACCGTAAAATTGGTAAAGCGTTAGACTTGTTCCATATGCAAGAAGAAGCGCCGGGTATGGTGTTCTGGCATCCAAACGGCTGGACTATCTACCAAGTGCTTGAACAATACATGCGTAAAGTTCAACAAGCCAACGGTTACCAAGAAATCCGTACACCGCAAGTGGTTGATTTCACGCTTTGGGAAAAATCAGGTCACGCAGCAAACTATGCTGAAAACATGTTTACGACTCACTCAGAGAACCGTAACTATGCTGTAAAACCAATGAACTGCCCATGTCACGTGCAAGTCTTCAACCAAGGTTTGAAATCTTACCGTGATCTTCCAATTCGTTTGGCTGAGTTTGGTTCATGTCACCGTAACGAACCATCGGGTTCATTACACGGCATTATGCGTGTACGTGGCTTTACACAAGATGATGCGCATATCTTCTGTACGAAAGAACAAATCGGCACTGAAGTTGCAGACTTCATTAAATTGACTTTAGATGTTTATAAAGACTTTGGCTTTGAAGAAGTACAAATGAAGTTGTCGACACGTCCAGAAAAACGTGTAGGTGATGACAAACTTTGGGACATGGCAGAAAAATCTTTAGCAGATGCTTTAGATGCTGCAGGCCTAGAGTGGGAACTTCAACCGGGTGAAGGTGCATTCTACGGTCCGAAAATTGAATTCTCATTGAAAGACTGCTTAGGTCGTGTATGGCAGTGCGGTACAATTCAATGTGACTTTAACTTACCAGAACGTCTTGACGCATCTTATGTGACTGAAGATAACGACCGTGATCAGCCTGTAATGTTGCACCGCGCAATACTTGGCAGTTTCGAGCGTTTTATTGGTATACTTATTGAACACTATGCTGGTTTCATGCCACCTTGGTTGTCTCCAATTCAAGCATGTGTGATGAACATTACCGATTCACAAGCTGAAGCATGTGAGTCAGTCGTCGCTAAACTTAAAGAAAGCGGTATCCGCGCGATTTCAGACTTGAGAAATGAGAAAATCGGCTTTAAGATTCGTGAACGTACTTTAGAGCGTATTCCTTACTTATTGGTTCTTGGAGACCGTGAAGTTGAGGAAGGTACTGTAAACGTCCGTACTCGCTCTGGAAAAAATTTGGGTACTATGTCAATTGATGCATTCGTTGACCTAGTAAAAGCAGCCGTAGCCGAACGCGGCCGGTACATTGTGGAGTAAAAGCGATTAAACAGCCTGACCGTAATCAACAGGGCGGAAAATCAAACCGTCCTGCCTTGAATGATGAAATTCGTGCAAAAGAAGTCCGTCTAGTAGACGAAAATGGCGAGCAAAAAGGGATTGTATCTCTTGCTGACGCTTTGCGTGCTGCAGAAGCAGTAGATCTTGACCTTGTTGAGATTGTTGCTAATGCTGAGCCACCAGTCTGCAAAATCATGGATTTCAACAAGCATTTGTTTGATCTAAAACAAAAGCAAAAAGAAGCGAAGAAAAAACAACATCAAGTACAGGTGAAAGAAATCAAGCTACGCCCTGGTACTGATGTTGGTGACTACAACGTTAAACTACGTGCCATTATCAAGTTCCTTGAAGAAGGCAATAAGGTAAAAATCACGCTTCGTTTCCGTGGTCGTGAAATGGCACACCAACAGTTAGGTTTGGCTCAATTGCAAAAAATTGAAGCTGACGTGGTTGACTATGGTGTTGTTGAACAAACACCAAAAATGGAAGGCCGTCAAATGGGTATGCTGCTTGGTCCTAAAAAGAAAAAGTAAGTATCCATTAAAAAAGCACTGCATTTGCAGTGCTTTTTTTTGCCTATATTTTGGTTTTTAATCTCAATGATGTTCAAGGGCACCAATAATTTTTGCTGCGTATTGATTGTAAAATAGAGCAAAATTCATGAATGCGAACTTATGTCTGAGGGTATTAAGTAAGTTTCTTTAAGAAAGACAAATTTGATTATATTTTAATTGATATTCAATCGTTGTTTCGATTCAGACGTTTTGAAATGCTTTAATTTAGTTTTAATGTAGGTATGAAGTGAGCAAAGCTTTTTATTGAGCTAACTATGTGAGATCTTTTTACATAAAACAGGCCGTGAAATAGGGGTTTTCAGTACCCTCCAATAGATTTTCATCTTGGTAATATTAGGTCGTATATTCCATGTCATAAAAGCGATCAGAACAAAGTACATTTCATATAAATAGATAGTAATACAGAGTAGGATTATTTTTTGCAAGATACGCCAAAATTTAAAAAGAGTAGATGAACAGCTTGTAAGCCAGACCCACCAAGGATTCATTAAAAACACCTATGGGTAAGATTAAGTTTAGAATAGATAAAAAACGAAACATATAAATTGGAATCGAGACACTATATTTTTGAGATGGGATGGTCTTAATTCTTTTTTATCATGTTACGAATTTAACTATTTTTTTCAAAAAAAAGACCCCGAAGGGTCTTTTTTTTATGAGGGTTTACTCAGCGCTATTTTCTTGTACAGGACTTTCTAACAATGCCTTTTTGCCAATTGGAATTTGGCGTGGTAGTTTTTCTTCAGGAATAATACGCTGTAAGTCCACTGTCAATAAACCATTTTCATATAGGGCTTGTTGCACTTCTATATGTTCATCTAAGCGTAAAGACAGTTTAAATGTACGACGCGCAATGCCTTTATGCAGGAATTCCACAGTTGTATCTTGCGCTTCAGTTGGTTTACCTAAAATGCTTAGCACTTGATTTTCTAAGTTTAGCGAAAGTTCATCTTCTGTAAAACCTGCGGTTGCCACCACAATGCGATAGCTATTTTCAGCCGTTTTTTCAATATTGTATGGCGGGTAATTTGGTGTGTCGCTTTGCATGGCATAATCAAATAAATCGTTGAAACGATCAAAACCAATGCTACGACGGAAAAGTGGGTTAAGATTTAAACTACTCATAATTAGAACTCTCTTTAATAAGCAAAGTTGTAACAATAAGAAATGTTCAGTGATGCTTGGCATCCACTGTTCACTAACAAGATCGTTTGATCCTTGTACATGTATCAATATCGGTCTGTGCTGATTTTTTTCAAGGGATTTTTATAAAAAAATTATATTTTTTGAATTTTTGTACCTTAAGTGATTTTAAAAGCAAAGTGATAATTCACATTTTAACGTTACTTTTCAGAAAAACTGACAAGCTTTCACTGGATTAAACATGTTATACATAAAGCAAAATGAGATTGCCTTACTGAAAATTAAAAAGGAATATAGATGATTGATCTCTACTATTGGGGTACACCCAATGGACATAAAATTACCATCGCTTTAGAAGAAATGGGTTTGGAATACCAAATTTTTCCGATTAATATCTTGGAAAATGATCAATTTCAGCCAGACTTTTTGAGAATTTCTCCGAACAATAAAATCCCTGCAATCGTGGATCAGAATGGCCCACAAGGAGAGTCGATTTCAGTTTTTGAGTCTGGTGCGATTCTGCAATATCTTGGACGTAAAACAGGTTTGTTTTATCCAGAAGATGAGTTTGAGCGCGTTGAAGTTGAACAATGGTTGATGTGGCAAATGGGTGGTTTTGGGCCCATGTTAGGACAAAATCATCATTTTAGTCGTTTTGCACCTGAACGTATTCCGTATGCAACTGAACGTTATGTGAATGAAACTAAACGCTTATATAAAGTTTTGAACCATCAGTTGATTGGTCAAAAATTTGTGGCTGGAGAGTATTCGATTGCAGATATGGCTATTCTGCCTTGGGCACTGCGTCATGAATGGCAGCAAATTCAGCTGGAAGATTATCCATACGTGAAAGACTATATCGATCGACTGACGGCCCGTCCAGCGGTACAAAAAGCCTTAGCAATACACGTTTAAAAAAAGAGCATGGAAACATGCTCTTTTTTTTATGAAATGAATAGAAGCTTTTTCCACCAAGGTCTTTGGTTTTCTTTCAGGGTCTTGAGTGAGAAGGGCTGTAAGGCAACAAAGGGGGAGGCTACACCATTTTCGATATAAGGTTTGAACTTGGCACGTAAAAGTGACTGCTCAACCCGCTTATCAATGTGTGTAAGTCCAGAGCTTTTGATTAATTCAGCTTTTTGAACTTCGCCGGTGGCTAAAACATACAATTTAAAACTAAGGTCACGATTTTGATTGCCCAGATCGTCATTGTTGAAGTTAAAGATAGGTCGCTTTTTCCAAATCATTTGATCTTGTGTAATCACGTGTTGTTTGGCAACTTCAGAAGGACTTTGTGCATATAAAGCGGTCAAAATTTGTAATAACACAATAAAACTTAAGCAAAGAATTTTTTTCATAAAGTGAGTTAAAATTATTCAATATTTGCGTGGCAGATTAGAAGTCTCATGTATAAAAGTAAAATGCGGAAAGACTCACCTTAAGACTTTAGATAGGACGGAAGAAAATTCTAACGCTGTGTTAGAATGCGGCGCTGCCGAAAAGAACGCGTTGTTGACGGCTTAGTTGGACGATTTTGCGATGAAAGACTTTTTCTTAAATTTTACCCGTATTGTTGAAAATAACCCAAGAATCTATTGGAGTATTATTTTTGGTATTGCAGGCTGCTTAGTGCTATTTGTCGCTGAAATTGTGCATGTTCAAAATATTCTTGCAGATTTACATACCAAAGATCAAAACTTGATGCGGGCTGCAATTGAACCGATTTCTTCACAATATAAATGGTCGAGAATCGTTGTAATTGTTGCAGCAGTGCTTTGGTCAAATTTTGAATATTTGAAGTCGAAGAAAAAATTAGGTCTCTAAGCATTCGTTTCGATGTGGTCGTTTTTAGTTTTATTCTTCGCGGCATTTGGGGCTGCGACCTTACTTCCTTTACAGTCCGAAGCCGTATTGCTCGGATTGTTGAGCTATGGTCAACACAATCCATGGCTACTGATTTTGGTGGCCAGTATCGGAAATATCCTCGGTTCTTGTGTGAATTGGTGGCTCGGTTTAAAAGTAGAACATTATAAAAATAAAACATGGTTTCCCGTGTCAGAGCCAAAAATGCAGCAGGCACAGGGCATTTATCACAAATATGGCTATTGGTCTTTGCTACTGAGTTGGCTGCCGATGATTGGAGACCCAATTACGTTAATTGCGGGTTTAATGAAAGAAAACTTCTGGCGCTTTGTGTTCATGGTGACCGTAGCGAAAACCGGGCGTTATCTCTGTATTTATCTTATATTTTTAGGTTTTTTCTGAAATAAAAAAACAGGGCATTGAAAGATTCAATCCCTGTTTGAAATGTTGAATCTATTATTTATTTACAGCCATTCACTTTAAATTGAATTTCATCTTTAAAGTTCGACTTTTTGTAGATCCAAAGGGTGCTCGCAGTACGTTTAACCGAGATCTGACTATTTCTCAATGCTTCAACGACTTTCTGATCGAGTGCATAAATGCCAGAGCCTTGCTTGATCTTCACCTTTTTTACTTGTCCGTGTTTATTCACTTTAAAGTTAAATTTGACTTTACGATCGTGCTGTTTCAATTCATGACTAGTGAGATCTAATTTTGGTTGAGATACATATTGGAATGGCGTTTTCTTATTTGCACTTTGTGCATTCCAAACTTTTGAATCAAAGTTGAAATCACATTCAGGCGTATTGCCTTTAACTCTCAAATTAAACGCTTGATAGCCAATAATGGCTTTGGCTTCACCATTTTCTAAATGTGGTTTGACTTTAGCCTTTTTGACAGCAGAAATTAAGATTCGGTCGAGTTGATCGACACCTGTACTTTCTTCAACACTTGCATCGGTAATGGTGCCTTTTGCATTTGCTGTAACACGAATAATGGCCGCGCGGTCACGTTGCTTGAGGTCTTCATTGGCATATACCGGTTTTGGAAAAACCGACCAATTTAAACGCGTGGTTAAATGCGCAGGAGCAACTTCAATATTCTGTGCCGGAAGTTGATGGGTTTTGGTTGAAGCACTAAACGCTGTAGAAAATGGAGCGCAGGCCAAAAGGGTTAAGCACAGATATTGTTTCATAAGTCTATTCTAAGATCACAAAGTGAGTGATGAATGCGTCGATATTGCTGGGCAGTATTTCCTGTATTGGAAATACTGGCAAGGTTTAAATGGAAAATATGCCATTATTTTTTTGACTGATGGGTAATGTCGATCTCAAACAAATCACGTGTTTTTGCCCAACTGATCGCAACTACAGCCATGGTCATACAGCCACCAAAAAGTGTCGCCATGATCGTGCCCATGTATTTTGCAGCCAATCCAGATTCAAAAGCTCCAAGTTCATTACTGCTAGAAACAAACATGCCATTCACCGCAGCAACACGACCCCGCATATTTTCAGGTGGATAAAGTTGCAAAATGGTCTGACGAACCACCACAGACACGCTGTCACATGCCCCAGTCATTGCCAGTGCAAAGAGTGATAACCAAAGATTGCTTGAAAATGCGAATAAAATGGTAAATACACCAAAACCCGCTACAGCCAATAACATATTACGCCATGCATGATGAGTTGGAGGGAATTTGGTCAATGCAATCATAGTGATCAGGGCGCCAATAGACGGTGCTGCCCGTAAGTAGCCTAAACCTTCAGGCCCCACTTTTAAAATATCTTCGGCAAAAATCGGTAAGAGGGCAATCACGCCACCAAAAAGCACAGAAACTAAATCGAGTGAAATCGCCCAAAGGACAATTTTGGTTTTCCAGATAAATCGAAAACCTTCACTTAAACTATCTTTTAAATTGTCAGATTCAATTTTAGGAAAACTGCGTTTATTGAGTAGGTTAATGAGAACGAAGCAGACCGTTAGTAGCGCCGCAACACTGAGTAAGCTGGTTTCACGGCCTAAAAATGCCAACATAAAACCGCCAAGCATTGGCCCAATAATCACCCCACTTTGCCAACCAATCGTTGTCCATGTTGCACCATTGGCATAGAGCTCCCGCGGGATTAAAAAAGGTTTAAGCGACGTTGCCGAGGGATTATAGAAACCACGGATCGTTCCAAGCCCAAAAATGACCACATAAATACCCCAAGACAGTTGGGTGACATCAATTTGCCCGAGACCATATTGGTGAAAAAGCCCCCAAAGAATCAGTGGCATCGGTACAGAAAAAAACAGACAAATTTTCATAATGGTCTGTTTATTGAAACGATCTGCAAAATATCCTCCCCACAAAGAGAGAGCAATAAAAGGAATTGCTTCGGCTAAACCAATTAAGCCCAGTGTTAGCGGGTCTTTGGTGATTTGATATAGTGAATAAGCAACGATAATTTCTTGAATCAAAATGGCTAAGGTTAGACAAAATTGATTGAGCGTAACAATCGAGAAATCCCGATAACGTAGGGCTGCAAAAGCATCCTGTGCAGGTTTCATAATGGACATTAATAGTTGGCGTGCCGACATTATATAAGCCTTATTGGGCATCGCTTCTAAAATCATCGGAAAATCTATATCAGAAAATTAATTAAGTTCGATATTCGGTAGAAAGATTCGCTTTTGTTTTGAGCAGAGATGCTTTAGAATACTCGCTCCCTTACCTGCAGGGCGTCTTTGCAATGGTGCAGACGTGCCGAACAGGTTGTTCAAAAGAGGTTCTTATGCCTAAGATGAAAACTCGCCGTGGTGCAGCTAAACGCTTCAAGCCAACTGCAAACGGTTTTAAACGTCACCAAGCGTTCAAACGACACATTTTGACCAAAAAATCTGCTAAGCGTATCCGTCAATTACGCGGCTGTGTAATGGTTCACGTAAGTGACGTTGCTTCAGTTCGCCGTATGTGCCCATACATCTAAGGAGATTATAAATGGCTCGTGTTAAACGTGGTGTACAGGCTCATCGCCGTCATAAAAAAATTCTTGCTCGTGCTAAAGGTTACTACGGCGCTCGTTCACGCGTATATCGCGTAGCGTTCCAAGCAGTAATCAAAGCAGGTCAATATGCTTACCGTGACCGTCGTCAAAAGAAACGTCAATTCCGTGCTCTATGGATTGCGCGTATCAATGCTGGTGCTCGTCAAAATGGTTTGTCGTACAGCCGTATGATCGCTGGCTTGAAAAAAGCTCAAGTGATTATCGACCGTCGCGTACTTGCTGACATCGCTATGCATGACGCAGTTGCGTTTGCTGCTTTAGCTTCTAAAGCTAAAGATGCATTAGCTGCATAAGTCTTTATGACTTAAAAAGGGACCGCTTTTAGCGGTCTTTTTTTTGGGCTTTAAATTCTTATGTAAGCTTAACCAATATTAATCGGTTTTTGTTTTAAGCTGGACATAAGCAAGGTCTAGGTGCTGAAAATGATAGTTATGCCAATGATAATAAATGGGAAATTCATAAATTGCATTTATTTTAAAGTGCGTGTTGTAGAAAGGTGTTTTGGGTAAAATATGAAAAGTTTGCTGGTTGTCTAATAACAACCATTTCTGACCATCTGCATCCATTGAGAGTAATTGCGCATCGGTCATTTTATGAGTGCCAAAATGCAAAGCATAATAACTATGCAATACCGGCATTAGAAAAAAGCTCAGGCTCAGCGTTAAAAATGTACTGGACAGCACGCTTCCTGTAAACGCCATTTTGGGAATATCTTTTTGTATCCACAATACGCTTGGAATGAAAATCAGCAGAAAAATAATGGCCAAACACAGCAAAACCGGATAATTGGAAATGTAAAAGAACTGCGCTTGCGCGTTTAAATATAAGCCCAAAATACCAATAGGAACGCTGCCGATAAGCAGGTAGGCGATCCGCGGGCTGATCTTGGTTTGCAGAATTAAATTTTGCAGATCTTCTTGAGAAAGCGTCAGCGCCGCAATCTCATCCTGAAAATTATAATATTGTTTGAGTATTTGAATCAGCTGCCCTTTTTCATGTTCACTTAAGCATGCAAGGTGCAATTGAGATTGAACATTTTTAAGGGGGAAGAATAAAAGCTGTGGATTTTCTTTGTTGGCAGTCTGATAAATGGGACGCTGCAGCCATGAGATCCGTTTTGGGCGTTTTATACCAAGAATGGCAAATTGACAGTATTCTACCTCCTGCCGCTGAATGAATGTGCTGAGAGGTATTTTCCACAAGCGGTAATAAATTTTATCAGGCGTAATGACCAGTTTAATCTGCGTTTTTAAGTAATCAATGACAATTATAGATACGATGTAGAGCAGGATCAGCTGGGCATGATCGGCTTGCAGCTTGTAAATCGGGAAATTTTTTAGGGTGAATTGCAGGTATTCAATCACTATGCTGACGTTAAGCGGTTGAGCTTGATCTCTAAACCATTTGAAAAAAGGTATAATAAAGACCATCGCAATGCCTAGTAAAATAAGCATTAAAATTGTTGGCCATGAAATCAGCGGTTTTTTAGCATAAATGTCAAATTCTGTTTTCATAAAGTCTCATAATAATTATGTTGAAATTTTATATTTAAGTGTTTGGTTACTATATTTAAATTTTGAATATTTGATCGATGCTTAGCGCTAAATTATATCTAAAAATGAATAGGCTAGGTAGGTGCTGCGCCCCGAGCCACGGTTTGTGCGTATTATGTCGTGATTTCAATGTTTAGCTTCGATCTTGTTGCCTGGCCGGTTTGTTTAATGCTCAGTTGAAGGCCCGCACATGCACACGGCGCTTTTCGCTCAGAACGGGAAGGTATTTATATTGCGCATGTTCATCATAATTGCGGGCAGAATTAATTCATTCATCTGGGGACAGCTAGAATCTGTTTTTTTATAAGGCGTGCAGATAGGGGGGACAGCCATAAATGAATGGATAAATACCAACTGAAAAATTATTGGATCAATATAGTCTGTGAAAAGTGTGTTTTTATACTGCAATTGAACCTGACTTTATCAATATCGATGCAGATCTTTTGGATTATCGTGAAGAATAAAAGTTAACCTACAGATCCAATGCTGTTATCTTGAAGTAGATTCACCAGACTCAAGTAGATCATCATGACAATGAAAAGAATAAATGTAGTCGGTACATCGGCCACTGGAAAATCAACCTTTTCCAGAGCTTTGGCGGACAAATTAGGACTAAATTATATAGAACTGGATAATCTATTTTGGCTAGATGATTGGCAGGAGTGTCCTGACGAAATCTTTTTTGCACGTATCGGAGCTGAAATTGCCAAAGCGAAAAATGGTTATGTTATTGATGGCAACTATACTCGAACGATTCCTGTTAAATGGTCTGAAATAGATACGGTGATATGGTTAGACCTTCCGTTTCCAGTCAATTTATACCGCTCTGTAAAGCGCGCAATTTCTCGGGATAAGTCCAAACAAGATCTTTGGCCAGATTCAAATAATCAGGAAAGTTTGTGGCGGATGTTTGGTCGAGATTCCATTGTCTGGTGGATGATTAAGACCCATAAAAAGAATCGTGAAAAATATCTACAGATGATGAATGCACCTGAATATCAACATATTCAATGGATTCGTTTAAAGTCTGCAAATGCAGTTGATGCATTTTTAGAACAATTGGACTCTTATGTTTTTGATGTTTAAGTTTTGATGTTTTATCAATAAAAAGTGCAGTTAAGTTACAGAAATAATCTTTATACCGCGCTTTGCGCCATGCCTAATGTATGGATAGAAAAGAACAAAAGGAAAATAAAATGTTGGCTGAAATAGTTGGTATGGGTCAAGGTAGCATCACTGTAGAGCTCGAAATGATTCCCCGCAAAGGTGAGGCGGTCAAAATCATGTATGGTGCAGACGCAGAGCTTGAGGGGGAAGTAGTCTCTGTCAGTCATTATATTAATCAACATGCCGATCAGCATCGCGTTCGATTAGAAATTCGTCCGTTTAATTATTTAACGACCTCATAATTTTGAGGTCTTTCATACAGAAGTATGTTTATAAAAAAAGCCCTTCTATGAGAAGGGCTTTTTAAAGTCAATTACATTTATACAGTTAAAGTCCGAAGTAATAAGCCAATAAGCAAATCACTACCGTAATAATAATTAAAGTAATCACTCCACCTGCACCGGGTTTATTGGTTGGATTTGGCGTGTGTGCATGTTGAGGATATGATTTTCTTTGCTCAGTTTTAAATCCATCCAGAGGAGAGCTTTCGACCACAGGAGTTAAACGTGCAGTTTTATAGTGATTGGCGACTTTTACAATAAATTTAGCCGTTAAATCTTCAGTTTTTTGAGCAAAATGGCGCAAATTTAACTGTTCTTCAGGTGTATAGATGCTGCCATCTGCATGATAGGGATGCTGAATTTTAGACTGAATATGGCGGTTTAATGCATCTAAGCGATGCAAGCTATCATGTGCGAAATCCGCTTGTGCATCCGTTGGCAAGAGTGCAAGTTTTGCGGATTCATTCGATTCGCTGCTTAGATCAAGCTGCGTACCATAATAAGGTGTGCCTAACACCTCCGGCTCAATAAAACCTTCCGCAGGTTTTTGTAAAAATAATTCTGCTTCAGTGAAGTTATGAATATCATCCCATCTTGGTAACTGCATATCCGCTTCGATGCGTTTAATGAGTTTATGGTTCAGCTCATAGCGCCAAAAGGTTTCTCGACGAATTTGCGGTTGTTGGGATGCCGGTGCGTCATAGTCATTTTCTGCGTTATACCACTCGGCAAGTTCTTTACCAAAAATCCATGCCTGCTTTTTATTTTTTTCGTGGCTCACAATAAAATGGGCAAAGGGAAGAAGTTCAACGTTAGCATTCGGATTTTGTTCATCATTCAGTAAGCTGGAGCTATGTAAACTTAAGCGTTGTACCCCTTGTTTTTTTAAGCCTTCTAGCCAAATTTGGAAATGTTGAGCCAATAAATGCTGTGATAGCAAATCACGAAAATGGAAACTGTGCTGATCAAAAATGTGGTGATTTAACCAACGTTGAAAACTTAAACCTTGGTTGAGAAATTCATTGCCATAAGTGACGAGTGTGAGCTGTTGTTTCCAGATTGGATCGAGTGCCATAAAGATTGGATCCCATTGATATTGTGTTTATCTTATACTTTTTTTAAAACTTGATGTTAATGCAATTTTAACTTGTGAATGCGCTTCATCATAACGGCTAAAAACTGTTAGAATAAGGGGTTTATATTATTTTTTTAAATTGTTGCTTTGAGAGTTACTATGTCACTGGAAGCCCTGACCACTGAAGCGCTCGCTGCGATTGCAGCAGCAGAGGACCTTGCTACACTCGACCAAGTGCGAGTGCAATTTACAGGGAAGAAAAGCCAGCTCGCGGAACAATCGAAGTCGCTCGGTAAAATGGACCCAGAAGAACGTAAAGTTTTTGGTGCTCAAATTCATGCCGTTCGTGAATCGATTACTGGCGCACTGACTGCTCGTCAAGCTGAATTACAAAAAGCTGCATTAGAACAAAAGCTTGCTAGCGAAACGATTGATATTACTTTACCCGGCCGTGGTCAAACGGTCGGTAGTATTCACCCTGTGACTCAAGTTCAAGAACGTATTTGCCAATTCTTTACCAAAGCTGGCTTTACTGTTGCGACCGGTCCAGAAGTTGAAGATGATTATCACAACTTTGAAGCATTGAACATTCCGGGTCATCACCCTGCACGTGCGATGCATGACACTTTCTATTTTGATGCGAATCATTTACTTCGTACTCATACCTCAGGCGTGCAAATTCGTACGATGGAAACTCAGCAGCCTCCAATCCGTATTGTGTGTCCTGGTCGTGTTTATCGCTGTGACTCGGACCAAACGCATTCGCCAATGTTCCATCAAATCGAAGGTTTGTATGTGGCTGAAAACACCAGCTTTGCAGAACTTAAAGGTTTGTTGGTGAACTTGTTAAATGAATTCTTTGAAAAAGATTTGAAAGTACGTTTCCGTCCATCTTATTTCCCATTTACAGAGCCAAGTGCGGAAGTGGATATCATGGATGAACGTGGTAAATGGTTGGAAGTTTTGGGCTGCGGTATGGTGCATCCAAACGTTTTACAAGCCGCTGGCATTGACCCAGAAAAATACAAGGGCTTTGCCTTCGGTTTAGGTGTAGAACGTTTTGCAATGTTGCGTTATGGCATTAATGACCTACGTATGTTCTACCAAAATGATGTGCGTTTCTTACGCCAATTTGCTTAAACAGTTTTATACCTCTCCCTAACCTCTCCTAAAAGGAGAGGGGTTGTCCATCATGACTTAGGGTTCGTCCTCTTTCTTTAAAGGGGCGCTAGAGGGGATTAGAAATTTAGAATTAATAGGTTTTTATACAATGAAAATTAGCGAAAATTGGTTGCGTACATGGGTTAACCCAGCCATTGATAGCGATACACTTTCTGACCAACTGACCATGTTAGGTTTAGAAGTTGATGATTTATCTCCTGCTGCAAAACCATTTACTGGTGTAGTAGTCGGTGAAGTTTTAACAGTGGTTCAACATCCCGATGCTGACCGTTTACGTGTCACTACTGTAAACATCGGTTCAGGCGAGCCGTTACAAATCGTTTGTGGTGCTCCAAACGTACGTGTAGGCATGAAAGCTCCTGTAGCAACCATTGGTGCAGTACTTCCGGGCGATTTCAAAATCAAAAAAGGCAAGCTTCGTGGTGTTGAATCGCAAGGCATGCTGTGCGGTGCGTCTGAAATTGATCTTGAAGACAAAATCGACGGTCTATTGGAGCTTCCTGCAGATGCTCCTGTAGGCACAAATATTCGTGAATACTTAGATCTTGATGATAATGTAATTGATATTAGCATCACGCCAAACCGTGGTGACTGTTTCAGTATTCGTGGTATTGCACGTGAAATTGGTGTGATTAATCAACTCCCTGTGACTGCCCCTGAAATTAAAGAAGTTGCTGCAACAATTACTGATGAGAAGAAAGTTGTTGTTGAAACTGATGGTTGCCCACGTTACTTAGGTCGAGTGATCAAAAACGTTAATACCAAAGCACCAACTCCTGAGTGGATGGAGCGTGCATTAGCTCGTGCAGGCATTCGTCAGCATAGTATTTTGGTCGATATTACCAACTACGTTTTAATGGAATTGGGTCAACCTTTACATGCATTCGATGGCGGTGAAGTTGAAGGTTCTGTTCGTGTACGCCAAGCAACAGCAGCAGAAAAATTAACGTTGTTGAATGAACAAGAAGTTGAATTATCTGAAAACGTGATGGTGATTGCGGATGATCAAAAAGCTTTGGCGATTGCAGGAATCATGGGTGGCCTAAGTTCAGCGGTTTCTGATGATACCACTGAAATTTTCCTTGAGTCGGCGTTCTTTGATCAACTCTATATCGCAGGTCGTGCACGTAGTTTTGGTTTGCATACTGATGCATCTCAGCGTTATGAACGCGGTGTAGACTTTGAATTGCCAATGACGGCAATGCACCGTGCTTCTCAACTTATCGCTGATTTAGCTGGTGGTGAGTTTGGTCCAATTACTGTTGCTGAAAAAGTAGAGCTATTACCAAAACGTGAAGCCATTGAACTGAACCAAGCGCAAGTCGATCAACTGCTTGGTTATAAAGTTGAATCTGCATTTATTACCGATGCTTTAACGCGTTTGGGTTGCAATGTCACTGTGAAAGCAGAAGGTGAGTGGACAGTTGTACCGCCATCACACCGCTTTGATATGGCGATTTATCAAGACCTGATCGAAGAAGTGGCACGTATTCACGGTTACGACAATATTCAAATCAGCTTGCCAGTGATTGATGTCAAACTAGCGAAATACCAAGACCAATTTGAATTGGTTCAGTTACGCCAAACTGCAGTTACTTTGGGTTATCAAGAAGCGATTAGCTTTAGCTTTGCAGATGCGAAACTAGAGAAACAATTGAATCCACAGGTTCAACCACTAGCGCTTGCAAACCCGATTTCTAGCGACCTTGCAGTGATGCGTTCAACCTTATTATCAAGTTTGATCCCATGTGTGCAATACAACGTGAACCGTCAGCAAAACCGTGTGCGTTTCTATGAGCTTGGTCTACGTTTTGATTATCAAGGTGCGAACAGCATTCATGATCTCAAACAGATACCAACCTTTGCACTAGTTGCAACAGGTTCGCGTACGACTGAATCTTGGCATGGTAAAGCACAGCCAATGGATTTCTTTGACTTTAAAGGCGATGTAGAGGAGATTTTAAATTCTGCACGTTTAAATGTTGAATATGTACGTTCAGAGCGTACGTGGTTACATCCAGGTCAATCTGCTGAAATCTTAGTCAATGGTCAATCAATTGGTTACTTTGGTCGTTTACACCCATCTTTAGAAGATGAGTTGGATTTGGCGACTACTTGGGTCGCTGAATTAGATCAATCGGCTGTTTTGCAAACTTATGTATCTAATTTTACAGAATTATCACGTTTTCCGTCGGTTCGACGTGATATTGCGCTTTTAATTAGTGATAAGATTAATGTTAGTGAAATTCAGCAACTTATCGAAAAAACCGGCGGTGAGCTTTTAGACGCAGTTTGGTTATTCGATGTGTACACTGGTCAAGGTGTCGAAGAAGGCAAGCGCTCATTGGCATTTGCAATTCAATGGCAACATCCAACACGTACATTAGAAGATGCTGAAATCAAAACCGGTATGGATAACATACTTCAGGTGTTGGAAAACACTTACCAGGCGACATTGAGGGCTTCATGACAGCATTAACAAAAGCAGAAATGGCTGATCATTTAAGTGAGCTCACGAGTTTAAACCGTCGTGAAGCAAAACAAATGGTCGAGTTATTCTTCGATGAGATTAGCCAAGCGCTAATCTCTGGGGAACAAGTTAAACTCTCAGGTTTCGGTAACTTCGAGTTGCGTGATAAACGTCAACGCCCAGGCCGTAACCCGAAAACGGGTGAAGAAATTCCGATTTCTGCCCGTCGTGTAGTGACCTTCCGTGCGGGACAAAAATTCCGTCAACGTGTTGGAAATGAGCAGATCAATTGATCTGCTTTTTTTTTCCTTTGATTTAGGAGGCGCAGTGCTCATCATCTATCGCACAATTCATGTTGAAGAATATTCGTTTTAAAGTGAGACGATATACTTGAGTTGAGTTGAGTTGAGTTGAGTTGAGTTGAGTTGAGTTGAGTTGAGTTGTCGTAAAGATTGATTGTGGCTTTCTTTGAGCTAAATCTTCAGTTTTTATTTTTCAATAAGCATGGGTTTAGTATTTTGAATTTTAGCTATTTTTATTAACAAAGGTTTAAAGTTTGAGGCAATAAAAAAGAGAGCCAAAGGGCTCTCTTTTTGTGCTGAATAATCGGTTAGATTATTGAGCAGCAGCTTCAGAAGCAGCAGTAGTAGCTTCAGAAGCAGCAGCAGTAGCTTCAGAAGCAGCAGCAGTAGCTTCAGAAGCAGCAGCAGAAGCTTCAACAGCAGCAGCGTCAGACGCAGCAACTACTTCAGAAGCAGCAGCTTCAGATGCAGCAGCAGGAGCAGCTTCTTCAGTTTTTTTAGCACAACCAACGAAAGCTAAAGTAGTAGCAACTGCAGCAGCAATAGCGATTTTTTTGAATAACATGGCATCACTCTCTAAAATATGAGATTAAAAAATAACCTGCGTTAGTCTGTTGTGTGCTTTTATTATGCCTAATTTGAATAGGTATTAAAAATGCATAGAGCAGTCTAACTGGTCTGCGTGTATGCTATCACTGAGTATTTTGAAATGCTACTAGTGACTTTGAAAAAACCGTTAAAAATAGGTGAAAAACGGCCATTTTTTAACAGAAAATAACAATTAAGAGAAAGTTTTATATTGGCTAAATAGCAAATAAACTACTAAAAAGAATAGGGTTTTTTAACATATATTTTTTATAATCATCAACTTGAAAATAAGTTTACATGGAGATCTATCAAATGTTTCTTTGTGTAACTAAAGTCAACCAAATAAAAAGGCCATCGTTATAGATGGCCTTTTCAGTCAAACATTCAACTTAGTTGGATGCTTTACGTTTCATTTGATCGAAGAAATCATCATTGGTTTTGGTTTCTTTCATGCGATCAAGCAAGAATTCCATCGCTGCAAGTTCGTCTTGTGTATGAAGCAATTTACGTAAAATCCAAACTTTACGTAGGTTATCTTCAGACATCAAACGCTCTTCACGACGTGTACCTGATTTTTTGATGTTCATCGCAGGGAACACGCGTTTTTCAGCAATACGACGGTCTAGGGTAATTTCTTGGTTACCTGTACCTTTGAATTCTTCGTAGATCACTTCATCCATCTTACTGCCAGTTTCAATCAAGGCAGTTGAGATAATTGTCAGTGAACCACCTTCTTCGATATTACGTGCTGCACCGAAGAAACGTTTTGGACGTTCTAAAGCATGGGCATCCACACCACCAGTAAGAACTTTACCAGATGAAGGGATTACGGTGTTGTAAGCACGTGCTAAACGAGTAATTGAGTCTAGCAAAATCACCACGTCTTTTTTGTGTTCTACAAGACGTTTCGCTTTTTCGATCACCATCTCTGCAACTTGTACGTGACGAGCTGGTGATTCATCGAATGTTGAAGCAACTACTTCACCACGAACAGTACGTTCCATTTCTGTTACTTCTTCAGGACGTTCGTCAATCAGAAGGACAATCAAGAAACATTCAGGATTGTTACGAACAATCGACTGTGCGATGTTTTGTAACAACATGGTTTTACCCGCTTTTGGTGGTGCAACGATAATTGAACGTTGACCTTTACCAATCGGAGCAACCAAGTCAACCACACGCGCAGTTAAGTCTTCTGTTGTACCATTACCTAATTCCATTACCAATTGTTCGGTTGGAAATAAAGGTGTTAAGTTTTCGAAAAGAATCTTATTACGTGAGTTTTCTGGTGTGTCGTAGTTAATTTGATTAACTTTTAATAATGCAAAGTAACGTTCGCCTTCTTTAGGTGGACGAATCGTACCTGTAATAGTGTCACCAGTACGAAGGTTGAAGCGACGGATTTGTGATGGGCTCACATAGATATCGTCAGGGCCGGCTAGGTAAGAACCCGCTGCAGAGCGTAAGAAACCAAAGCCGTCCGACAGAATTTCTAGAACGCCATCACCAAAAATCTCTTCGCCGTTCATTGCGTGGCGCTTTAAGATGGCAAAAATAATATCTTGCTTACGGTTACGAGCCATTCCTTCGAGGCCCATAAACTCGGCAATCTTGATGAGTTCGCCAATCGGTTTTTTCTTGAGTTCGGTTAAGTTCATAGGTGGTCAGATAGAATCTAAAATTCTGAGGTACAGGTTGGAAAAGGGAGCAACAAATGTGCCGCGATCATGCAAGAAACGATAGCAATTGGTTTGCACAAAACAATTCAGAGATCTGATTCGTTATATGAAGAGAGATGTGAAAAACAATTCTGTTGCCGAGCGGCATTTTATGTGTTGTGTTGTAAGAAAATGACAGGATTTGAGATCCTTAATTTCTTGAGTAAACAATATAAGAGAGAACACAGCATTTGTCAATTTATCAACCAAAAAAATACGCTGTGTAAAACAGCGTATTTTCGAGTGTTTTTATCGAAAAAATATTAGATGTTTTCTTCGATGAAAGCTGTCAATTTAGATTTTGGTGCTGCACCGACTTGGGTTGCTACAACTTCGCCGTTTTTAAACATTAATAACGCAGGAATGTTACGGATGTTGTAGTTTACAGCTGTTTGTTCGCAAGAAGTTACGTCTACTTTAACGATTTTAACTTTGCCTTCAAACTCAGTTGAAAGTACTTCAAGTACAGGTGCAATGGCTTTACAAGGAGCACACCAACCTGCCCAGAAATCTACAAGTACAGGAGTATCAGACTCTAGTACATCGGCTTGGAAGTTTTCATCAGTTGTATTTACGATATTGCCAGACATGGATTTTGCTCCGGAATTAATTTTTAAGTTGACTCTATGTTTATAAGTATTACATAGCCAACTATAACAATGTAGGGGGTTATGTAAATTTTCGACCTGAATGGCGAGTTTGTCTAATGGATGATCACGATGCCGATGATCGTGTATGACTATCATTGCTTCAGATAAAAAATCGATAAGTTCCGCCCGAACTACTCATAAATGGCTTTTAAATTACATGTATGTGAATTAATCTAAGCACAATTCTGAACAGGTTTTTTTGAATAATGTCTGATTTTTTGATTGATGAAGAATTACTTGCTGCTATCGATATGGGATCGAACAGCTTCCACTTGGCTATCGCACGCGTAGACCATGGTGAAGTGAAAAAAGTTGCATCAATGTCAGAAAAAGTACAGCTTGCCGCAGGTCTAGACGAAAATAAAAATTTGACTGAAGCCGCACAGCAACGAGGATTAGCCTGCCTAGCACGTTTTGTGGGGCGTTTAAATCCTGTACAAGCTAACCGTTTACGTATTGTGGCGACTAATGCCTTGCGTCAAGCAAAAAATGGTCATGAATTTATTCAAAAAGCCGCTGAGATTTTACCAAAACCAATTGAAATCATTGCTGGTCGTGAAGAAGCCCGTCTAATTTATTTAGGGGTTTCACATACTATGGCAAATAGTGGTCGCCGCCTTGTGATTGATATCGGTGGGGGGTCAACAGAGTTGATTATTGGTGAAGAGTTTGAACCGATTCATACAGAATCTGTGCAAATGGGCTGTGTCGCTTTTACCAAAGCGTTTTTTGCTGATGGTGAAATTAACCTGAAAAGTTTTGATAAAGCGGTAAATGCTGCTCGCAAGGAAATCGCAGGCATTGCCAACACTTATAAAGCTGCAGGCTGGGATACTGTTGTCGGTTCAAGTGGCACGATCAAAGCGTGTCGTCAGATTTGTGTCAATATGGGCTGGAGCAACGATCAGGAAGAACTGACACGTGACGGTTTATTTAAACTCAAAGATAAATTGCTTAAATATAAGCATGTCAATGAAATGGAATTTGATGGTCTAAAAGAAGACCGTCGAGCAGTTTTGCCAGCCGGCATTGCCATTTTGTATGCCGTCTTTGATGTGCTGAATATCGATAAATTGGTTTATTCTGATGGCGCGTTACGTGAAGGCGTGATGTACGACCTATTGGGACGTTTCCAACATGAAGATGTTCGTGACCGTTCTGTACATGCGTTGATGGGTCGCTACAACGCAGATATGAAACAAGCTGAACGTGTGGTAAATACCGCTCAACAACTGTTTAATGGTGTGGCGACCGCACTGAATTTGACCAGTGATGACAGTGATTTACTGCGTCGTGCAGCGTATTTGCATGAAATTGGCTTAGCGATCAGTCATAGTGGTTACCATCGTCATGGTGCTTATTTACTGCAACATTCGGATATTCCGGGTTTCTCACAAATTGATCAAAACCATTTGTCGCATTTAGTGGCGCATCATCGTCGTAAGTTACGTAGTGACGCGCGCATTGATGTGATGAAAGTCGGTGGTAACAAACTTGTTTACTTATGTCTATTGCTTCGTTTAGCAGTTTTATTAAATCATAGTCGCAGCGATGAGATGCTTCCTGCCATTGAATTAAGCGTGGACAATGCGCAACAATGGCAACTTAGTGTTTCTGGTGATGCCAAACAGTGGCCTTTGTTGGTTGCAGACTTGCATGATGAGCAGGTGCAATTTAAGCATTGGGATATTGAACTGAATATCCAGTCGGAACAATTTATCAATTAACAGACCAGTTAAGTTAGGGATAATGATCGACCTATGAAAAATAAAGCAGCTCAATCTAAAGCCTGGACTACGGTTCAGATCGCACGTCATCCTGAACGTCCGCAGTTTTTGGATTATGTTGGCGAAATTTTTACAGAGTTCGATGCTTTGCACGGTGACCGCCTATTTGGTGATGACGGAGCGATGATTGGTGGTTTGGCTCGTTTAGATGGTCAGCCTGTGATGATTGTAGGTCAGCACCGTGGTCGTAGTACACGTGAAAAATTACAACATAATTTTGGTATGAGTAACCCCGAAGGTTACCGTAAAGCACAGCGTTTATTGGATATGGCCGAGCGTTTTAATCTGCCAGTCTTTACCTTTATTGATACCATGGGTGCGTACCCAGGTGTGGGTGCAGAAGAGCGTGGTCAGGCCGAAGCGATAGCAACTAGTTTGGCTCAGCTGTCTTCACTTAAAGTGCCTGTAGTAGCAACGGTATTGGGTGAAGGAGGTTCGGGTGGTGCGCTCGGTATTGGCGTAGCTGACCGTGTGATTATGTTATCTCACAGTATTTATTCAGTAATTTCACCGGAAGGCTGTGCATCTATTTTGTGGAAAACTGCAGAAAAAGCAGAGCAAGCAAGTGAAGCATTGGCATTGACGGCAGATAAATTGCAGAAGATGGGCATTGTAGAATACGTGGTGGACGAGGCGGAAGGCGCACATTTAAACCCTGAAAAAGTCATGCAGGATTTGAAAGTGGTCTTGAAGCAAGCTTTAGAAGAACTGCAACCAATGGATGCAAACGAACGATGCGAAGCGCGTTATCAGCGTTTAATGAAGTTTGGCAGCGACAATTTAGGGCTGATTGCTTAAGTCAAATTCAGGCGCTGCCTGAACAAAGCCGATTTTTAATAGGATGTAGTGGTGGCATGGATTCCATGTTGCTGCTGCATCTTATGTCGTTTTTGTGCCCTGAAAAAATGCGGGTAATTTATATTGATCACCAACTACAAGCGTGTAGTCACGCTTGGGGTGAGTTTGTACGTGCTCAGTGTGCAGCGCTAAATCTTCCATTCATTATACAAAAAGTTCAGGTTGCGCAAGGTAACCTTGAAAACCAAGCCCGCTCAGCCCGCTATCAAGCCTTTGCCCAACATTTACAAGCAGATGAAATATTGCTACTTGCGCATCATCAGCAAGATCAAGCCGAGACACTGATATTGCGGCTACTTTCAGGTGCCGGTGTCCATGGCCTTGCTGCCATGAAAAAATTCGATGTACGTGAAGATTTTACATTATGGCGTCCGCTATTAGATCTTTCACGTGAGCAAATTTGCCAATGGGCAGCACAGCTGCATGTGCAAAATATTCAAGACCTCACCAATTTTGATACCGACTATGACCGTGCGTGGAGTCGTGAAATTTTGTGGCCACTACTCAGTGAGCGATTTCCTAAAATGCAGCAAGCTCTGAGCCGAACCAGTTACTTGATGCAAGATGCTGATGAAATTTTATATGAGGTGTTGCAGCAAGATTTAGCGGCCTGTGGTTCATCGCAAATGTTATCTTTGGCTGCTTTACAACAGCTCAGTCAGGCACGTCAGCGTCAGTTGTTATCGCACTGGATGAAAGGTGAGGGGCAATATCGTCCAAGTTTTGAAATGGTACAGCGTTTATTTTCAGAAGTGATTGGCTCACGCGAAGACTCGCAAGCGGCATTACACTGGAATGGATTTTATTATCTGCGCTTTCAACAGCAACTTCATCGGATTGCCAAAGCGGAGTATCTGCCAACTGAACCCATTCAAGAGGTTGAGGTTGTAACTTGTGTTGCAGGTCAGTGCCTCAAGTTGCCTGCAGGACATTTCGTGATTCAACCCTCAGAGGTTGGCTTATCACCTGAATTATTGGGGCAGCAACTGCAGATACGCCCACGCCTTGGCGGCGAAAAAATTCATTTATATGGTCGTGTCGGAAGTTGGCCTTTGAAAAAAGCCATTCAGCAGGCGCAAATTTTTCCATGGCAGCGTCATACTATTCAAATATTAAGCCGAGATAATGTTATGCTAGGCGTCTTTACGCCTCAGGGCTTTTGGTTGGCGCAGTCTGAATTTTGTACTCAAGCTGGCTGGCAACCGACATTATCTCTTAACGCTAAATCTGCAATATCGGATCTTCAATCATGAGCGCAATTCTAAATTGTAATATCAGTTTCATTGGTGGCGGCAACATGGCACAGGCTTTAATTGGTGGCCTGATTGCACGTGGTGTCCCGACTACACGTATTACAGTTTCAGATCCCGTAGAAAAAGTACGTGAGCTTTTGGCTGAAAAAGATTTGCATGTGACCGATGATAATGTTGCAGCAATTCGAGAAGCTGACATTGTTCTTTTTGCCGTTAAACCTCAGGTGTTAGCAAAAGTTTTGGCACCATTACAAGGGTTGCTAGAAGGGAAGTTAGTGATTTCAATTGTTGCAGGTGCAGAAATTGCAACGATTTCAAAATTATTAGGCACAGAGCGTATTGTTCGTGTCATGCCAAATACACCGGCTTTAGTTCAAACCGGTGCGCATGGCTTATATGCAGGTGAAGCGGTTTCAGCTGAAGATCGTGATCTTGCAAGTCAAGTTTTGGCTTCAACGGGTTTAACACTTTGGGTAAACTCAGAAGCGCAAATTGATGCGGTAACAGCAGTTTCTGGCTCAGGTCCTGCATACTTTTTCTATATGATGGAAAGTATGATCCGTGCAGGTAAAAACATGGGCTTGGATGAAAAGGTAGCTACAGCGCTAACCTTGCAAACTGCATTGGGCGCTGCACAAATGGCGATTACCAGTGCCAACAGTCCTGCGGAGTTGCGTAAAAATGTAACCTCTCCAAACGGTACAACACAAGCTGCGATTGAAGTATTTGATCATGCTCAAATTTCACAAAATATTCAGGCCGCTTTAGCCGCAGCGCAAAAGCGTAGCCAAGAGTTGGCACAAGAGTTAAGCGAAAGCACCAAATAATTCGATTTGATTTAGGAAAGTTCAAGTATGGGCTCTGCTCAAATTTTTGGAATCATTATTAACGTTGCAATTTTGCTCGTATTTTTCCGTTTTTTAATGCAGCTTGCTGCCGTGAGTCCATATAACCCTGTGGTTTTGGCAACAGCAAAAGCAACAAAAATTGTCGATATCTTTAGCCGAATTTTCCCTACTTTGGCCAAAGGTCGAGTGAATACCGCAGCATTGGTGTTGGTGGTGATTCTGTATTTGTTAAAAATGTTTGGTTTGATGTATTTGTCTGGCGTGGCGGTGAATAGTCCATTCCATCTGATTATTATGACCTTTGTGACCATGATTCAGGATTTAATCCGTTTCTGTCGTTACTTAATTTTTGCATCGATTATTTTGAGTTGGGTCGTGATGTTTAGTCAGTCACGTTCGCCTTATATTGAAGTGGTTCAAGAATTGGCAGAACCGCTACTTGCGCCATTCCGCCGTATTCTTCCAAATATGGGGATGATTGACTTGTCACCAATTTTTGCGATTTTGGCATTGTTGGTTGCGGAAACCATTATGAAGCAAGTCGCAATTGCATTATTGACTGGTCTTTAATCTGAGCTAAGACGAGTTAAATTAAAAAGGACGCCTCGGCGTCCTTTTTTGTGGATTTAATATGTGGTGTAAAACAAGATATTTCTACTAACTAAGAAACATCTCACCTCCATCCCAACCTTCCTCCTATAAGGAGAAAGGTGTGAATGAACGTGAATTAACGTGAATGAATTAGTGTGCTTCGTCCCAGTTATTGCCTTGACCCACTTCCACAATCAGTGGAACGGAAATTTTCAACACAGATTGCATCACTTCAGTCAGTTGGGCAGAGAGTTCATCGGCAATTGCAGCATCAACTTCAAATACCAATTCATCGTGTACTTGCAGTAACATTTTGGCTTGATCTTTTGGTAAGATTTTATCGACTGCAATCATAGCCAATTTAATAATATCTGCCGCAGAACCTTGTAGTGGTGCATTGATCGCTGCACGTTCAGCGCCTTGTTTCACCATTTTGTTGCTCGCCATAATGTCTGGTGTATACAGACGACGACCTAAAATGGTTTCCACAAAACCTTGTTCACGTGCAACTTGGCGAGTACGTTCCATATATTCCAAAACACCAGGGTAGCGTTGGAAGTATTTACCAATATAGTTACGCGACTCTTCACGAGTGAAACCCAACTGACGAGTCAAACCGAATTCTGACATGCCATAGAGCAGACCGAAGTTCACCGCTTTGGCTTGACGACGTTGGTTGCTAGTCACTTCGTCGAGTGGAATACCCAAAACTTCTGCCGCAGTCCGTTTATGTACGTCTTGTCCATGATTGAAGGCATCGACCAATGCATGATCTTGCGAGAAATGCGCCATTAAACGTAATTCGATTTGCGAATAATCGGCTGCCAATAAAATGCGACCTTCAGGTGCAATAAAGGCTTTACGGATTTGACGTCCAATATCTTCACGGACAGGAATGTTCTGTAAGTTGGGATCTGTGGATGATAAACGACCTGTAGCTGTTAACGCTTGGTGATAACTGGTATGCACACGATGTGTGTCATTATTCACTTGCTTTAACAGACCGTCGGTATAGGTGCTTTTCAGTTTAGAGAGACCACGATATTCCAAAATTAAATCAGTAATCGGATGATCGATTTTTTCTAACACACTTTCACTGGTACTGTACTGACCTGTAGAAGTTTTCTTACCGCCTTTTAAACCTAATTTATCAAACAGAATCTCACCAACTTGTTTTGGTGAGCTGACATTGAAGCTTTGACCCGCAAGATCGGTAATTTCTGTTTCTAAATTTTGAATGGTATTGGCAAATTCCACACCGAGTTGGTCGAGGAAGTTCATATCCAATTCAATGCCGTTTTCTTCCATAGAGGTTAGAACACGAGCAACAGGCATTTCAATACTGTGCAAAATATTGATCAGCTCCGGGTGAGCTTGTAACTTCTTATCGAGTACTTCATACAGACGATAGGTCACATGGGCATCTTCTGCGGCATAATGGGCTGCCGTTTCTAGCTCAATTTGGTTAAAGGTCTTTTGTTTTGCACCTTTGCCGGCCACTTGTTCGAACGTCGTTGTGAGATGACTTAAATACAAACGCGCAACGTCATCCATTCCATGACGAGTTGCCACAGAGTTAAGGACATAAGAGGCCAACATGGTATCGAAATACCAACCTGCCAAATGAATGCCATGATTTTCTAAGACATGTGCATCATATTTGAGATGATGACCAATTTTTTTTACGTCATTATCTTCAAGTAAAGGTTTGAGTTGATTCAGGATCGTGTCGCGATCAAGTTGTTGCGGCGCACCTTCATAATCATGCGCAAGCGGCACGTAATAGGCATCATGTGCATCTAAAGCCACCGAGAAACCCACAATCTGTGCCACGCGGTAGTCGAGGCTAGTGGTTTCGGTATCAAAGGCAAAACGCTTTTCGGTGCTTAGACGTTTAAATAACACATCCCAATCTTCTTGAGTCAATACCGTGTGATAACGTGCTTCACCAAGTAAGTCATCAACACTGGTTTTGTCCGCTTGATCTTCCACTTCAGGTGCATTGGCTACAGTCGCCGTGGTGTTAATGGCTTTGGCTGCTTGTTTGTAGGTTGCGCCATTGGGGTTGTTCGGATGATCTAAAGACTGCAGTTGGTTACGGAATTCTAGTTCCGTATATAAATCACGCAGTGCTGGAATATTTGGATCGGCAAGTTTCAAATCTTCGTATTTAAGACCCATGTCGAGGTCACAAACAATACTCGCCAGTTGGTGGTCAAGAGCAATCCCTTCGATATTGTCTTTAATGTTTTGACCGACTTTACCTTTAATACTGTCGACATTTTCTAAAATGCCGCCAATCGAGCCGTACTCGGTTAAAAGTTTCGCTGCCGTTTTTGCGCCAACACCGGGTACACCACGGATACCATCAGAGGCATCGCCCATCAGCGTGAGGTAGTCAATGATTTGATTCGGCCACACCCCAAATTTTTCAAAAACACCTTGAACGTCCATCGGTTTGTCTTTGAAGCTGTCTTCTAAAGTGACACGCTCAGTAACGAGCTGTGCCATGTCCTTGTCACCGGTGGAGATCAAAACTTGATGACCGGCTGCTTCAGCGCGTTTGGCTAAAGTTCCGATAATGTCATCGGCTTCAGCACCCGGCAACATATGCAGCGGAATCCCTAGAGCACGAATTAATGCATGAAGATATGGAATTTGTTGTGATAATTCTTCAGGCATGCTTGGACGGTCACCTTTATAAATCGGGGACAATTCATGACGGAAGGTTGGTTCAGGTGTATCGAAAATAACGGCCATGTGCGTCGGTTGGATACGACGCATTAATTTTTGGATGGCAGAAATGGCACCTCGGATTGCATTGGTATGCAAACCGGTTGAAGTGGTTAATGGTGGCAGTGCATGGTAAGCACGAAATAAAAAGTATGAGCCATCGACCAAGACAAATGGTGGCATTGATAATTTCCTAATCCTAAAAACGGTTTTATTGTACGTGATTTTTTGCCCGCACGCAGAGTCTAGATTGTATATGTAACTTACCGAATCACTGATGAATAGTTTTAATCCATCCGTCAGGCTCATGTATCATCAAAACATTCAGGAAAATGACGAAGCAGGTATGCTGAAACAGAATAATGAAATCAAGATGATTTGGTTGATGTCGCTGATTATGGTGGGGAGCGGGGCATGGTACTTAGATGTCCGAATCCTGAGTTATATCAGTGGCATCGGTTTTATGCTCAGTGTGATGAATTATGTCGATGATTTACAGCACGGCGCTGATGCACTGAGCTCATCAAAACAACCATTTCAAGTGACATCAAAGGTTCCGTTATATATTGCATCGTTATTAACGGTCGTTGGACTGTTAACAGAATTGGGATACTTGGTTGCGATCGGGATTGGCCTGTGGGTCTATTTTTTTCTGCGTTGGCTGAAACGATTAGAACGTCAGCTGCATCTATTGCAAGGACGTGCGCTTCAGTCGCAATCGATACATGCAGCTACTTCAATATCAGCGTCGACAATAGACCGTCCTGCAAATTTTGATTCTAACGATACACCATCTGTACATCCCGCGACGGCAGTTGGTACAGCTAGACATCAGGCATCATTCAATTCAACGCCTTCTAATACACCATCCAAGTCTGCGCCAAATCTATCTAGTCAAATTCAGCAATGGCTTTTCCAAGGTAATCCCGTGTTAAAAGTGGCGGTACTGGTCTTGGTGATTGGCGTGGTGCTATTACTCAGATTTGCCACAGAGCATTGGCAACTAAGCTTGGCCATGAAACTGCTGATCGTGAGTTTGATCAGTGCTGGTGTTGTCGGACTGGGTTTTTGGCTACAAACCAAAAATCGCAGTTTTGCCTTGGCTCTAGAAGGTCTAGGTCTTGCAGCGCTGTTGTTGACTTTATTTTTTGCCTATTATAATGCCGTCATTCCGGGCTTTGGCATAGCTTGTCTATTATATGCTGCACTTATGGCATTGACGATTTGGCTCAGTCTGAAACAACAGTCGGTAGAACTGGCAATTATGGCAATGCTGATCGCCTATCTTGCGCCATTTACCTTGCCTGTTCGTGATGCAACTGCAACGGAATTTATTGCCTATTATCTTGTAATTAATCTGGCTGTTGCAGTCATGAGTACTTTAAGACCGTGGAAATATCTGAATCAAATCGCATTTTTGATGACGGTAATCATGGGTGGTGGATATGCTTTTTACCACGGATACACCACCGAACGTCAGATGATGAGCGTGCTAGTTTTAGCCCACGCTGCGAGTTTTATCTGGCTAGGTTTTCGTTTTAGCCAGTTATTGGCGAAACAGGATCTTGCGCATTTTCAGCTTAAACCTGCCTTGGATATTGCACTGATTTTTGCTGCACCAGTGCTTGCTTATCTGGCATTGTATTTGATGTATTTTGAGGAAACGGTATGGCAGGCGGGGTATAGCTTGCTATTCGCGGCGCTTTTTGCCGCGCTGTATAGCATCAGTAAACGTAGTGCTGTGATCCCACTGATTGCACAAAGTTATTTGAGTTTGACCTTAATATTCTTGGCATTGATTCCACCGATAGTATTGAAAGAGCAGTGGAGTGTGGTTGGTTGGGCAGTTGAAGGTGCGTTGATATTTATATATGCCCTATACAAGCAGTCCAATATCAGCCGTTATTTAGGCATGGCGCTCTTGGTAATGGCGGGTTGTTCAAGTCTGTACTATTTGGTTCAACTGCCACATTTCCCTGCACAGATGTATTGGGGCGTGTGTTTGAGCTATTTGGCGGCCATTATCGTGACGCACGCTGTTCCTGCATTTCATAAACAGCTTTCAAGTTCGAGTATTGCCTTTCAATGTGTGCAAATGCTCTCAGCAACTACTATGTTCATCATGTTGCTCTTAGATTGGCTGCAGAGTAGTCATCAATTGGCCTTGAGTTTATTGATTGTCAGTGTGGCCTATCTGTTGGTGAATGAAGGCTTGTTAAAACGAAAAGCTTCGTGGAGTTGGTCCATCATTAAATGGACGGGTCTAGTGCCTGTTTATGTGATGGGGCTGTACCAAGTTATTTCAGTGAGTGAGAACGGTCAGTTACTTTGGCATTCAGCGATGGAGCAGATTTATTTTGCATTCGCTGGGCTGAGCTTGACGCTGCTTTGGCTACGACCATTACTCGGTGTGCGTGAAGAAAAAGAATGGGTCAGTCTCGGAATTTTGAGTAGCTTGGCGTGGACCAGTCTGACGCTGATACCCAGTATGCCGTATATCAGTGTGGTAATTTTGCCGCTGATATTTTGTGCATGGTGTTATTGGCAAGCGCAGCAACCGGTCTGGAAAATGTTTTGGCAAGCGCGTAGCAGTTTGTTTTTGGCTTTGAGTTGGATCATTAGTTCGCAATTATTTAGTCAGCAGGCCTTTGTGGGATATGTCTTGCCGATACTGAATCCTTTTGATGCAGTGAGTTTGCTGTTGTTAGCGGCTTTTTTATGGATGTTGAATCAACAGTTAAAAGCCGGTTTAGATCGTAGCTTGGCTGCCGTGTTGAGTGTTCTAGGGCTACTTTGGTTAAGTAGTTATGTTGTGCTTCGTGCCTTACATATGTATCTGGATACACCTTATAACAGTTTAGACATTTGGAGCGATGCGACCGTTCAACTAAGTTTTACCGTGCTGTGGGTGTTATTGGCTTTGGTGAGTATGCGCTTTGCTACTCAGCGCCAATTACGTTCAGTTTGGCTACTCGGTGGCAGTATTTTGGTCTTGGTCACTTTGAAATTGGTCTTGCTGGATTTATCTCATGTCGGCACTCTCATGCGAGTGATTTCCTTCATGGCCGCAGGTTTTGCCATGCTTTTAATTGCTTATATTGCGCCCATGCCGAATGACAAGATTGAACCATGATGAAGTTCTTAAAGGTACGAGATCACGAACCCGCATAGGTCGATTCGATGGCTATAAAAAGTGGATGATAAAAAAGCCCTGCACATTTGAAGATATGCAGGGCTTTTCATATCAAGTCTATAAACTATTATTTGAGTTGAGGCTCTCGTTGAATCTCTTGTGCATTGGCATATTGATCGACGTCGGCATCGCTTGCTTGCGTAGAAAGCGGGTGGTCAACAAAACCCATTTTCGGTACAGGAATTTCAATTTTATTTTCGACAAAGGCATTACGAATCCGTTCCTGCATTTCATCACGGACTTTCAGGAAGTTCTCTCTTTGACACCAAATAGCAAAAAGCAGCTCAATGGAAGATTCTCGAAAGGCAGTGACGGTCACGGCAGGTTTAGGATCGGCCAAGACCAATGGATATTTACTGACGGCATCTAATAAAACTTCACGGACTTTGATGATGTCTTCATGAAAGTTAATCGCAAGGGTAATTGGAATGCGCCGTATTGGAAACTTAGACAGGTTATGTACAGGTGCCCGAATCAGTTGTTCATTCGGCAAACGGACATAGACATTGTCCTGCGTAAGTAATTTGACCGACAGTAAATCAATCGAGATCACTTCACCTTCAATAGTATGTCCACGAATCAGTGTCAATTGAATGGTATCACCAACTTCAAAAGACCCTTCACCGATCAAGAACATCCCGCTGATCAGGTTGGATGCGGACGTTTGCGAGGCAAAACCCAGTGCGACCGTTAAAATACCTGCCGCACCCAAGAAGACGCTGAGTTTAAAGCCGGCTTCTTTTAAACTTGCCATCACAAAGATTAAAAAGATGAAATAGAAAATCCCGCGACGCCAAACCAACTGCTGATGAGCATTGAAACGCATACCCACAGTACGAATAAAGGTATTCGAGATAAAACGGGCAATCAGAAAGCCGATGACTGCCAATAAAACAGCCACCAATAATTCTGTCAGCCGATCGGTATTGAGATTGGCGACCATTCCTTTTAGGCTGCTGGTGATTTCTGTCGAAATATTTAAATCTGCCATGGCTCGCCCTTAGAAAAATGAATCAAACATATTGAACAGCACATTGGCTGACTCGCGTGGCGGATGTAGATAAACAACGTCACCCGCTTGTGGTGGTGTACGGTTTTCAATTTTGACCCGCGGCGGTTTGTCATGACCTTCATGGACGACCCGAATTTGTGAAGTCCATAAACGTCCCGTACTTTCACTATAAAATAATGGCAAAGCCGGTACAGGGACATTCATTCGGTCAAAACGAATCTGTTGGTTACTCACGTTATGAAACTCAATAGGGGTTACTGCACGAAAAGCACGAGGTTTGAGTTGTTTGAGTTCTGTACGACCATCGACTGCTGTGGCATAGCAAATTTCCCCCATTCGATGATTTGGTCCAAACCAAGTATCTTTAGGTAAAATCACAGGTATATCAAACAAGGGTTCTCTAAGACCTTCGACAAAGCCGGCAATCCACAGCGGCGTACTGATATATAGCGTTCCGCGCTGTCCGGCTGGAATATAAATCGGATCGACCGGTTTAATCACCACAGACCGATCTGCCAAACGTGGCATGATTTGAATTTTGTCATGCGTCTGGCGGAACATATAACGTTCCATTTTAATGGGTTGTGGAAAACCAAATTCAGGGTCTTGAATCGGATGCCATTGCTGCTCATAGTCAAACTGAAAGGTCGGGCGATGATATTCCATACGCCACTCTTGCATGCCGCGCGTCACCCGGAACAATAAAGACCCAAACTGCCAACTGCGCGGGTGATTCAGTTCAAATTGATATTCCCCCCACCATTTACGTTTTGGGGATTCCTTTTCAGTCAAATCATTTTCTAATGGCAATGCGTATATCCCTTGTCCTGATAAATCCTAAAAACAGACTTCACGCTGTCAGATGCTTAGAGTACACTCAAAACAACTTTTTTCATCATTATAATGCGTGATGCAAGTACTTAAACAATTACAAATACCATATAGTTTTGCCAAACGTCATGGCGTATTGCTTCGATATGAGGGTGATCAAGCTTTTATTGTACGTCGTGACAGCACGCCACTGCTGGCTTTACAAGAAGCACGTCGCTATTTAGGGCATCCTGCACAATATCAATTATGTAGTGAGCAAGAGTTTAATCAATTACTCAGTGCAAGCTTTGCCGGAGACACCGGTGAGTCTCAACAAGTGGTAGCGGGTCTGGAAGATCATCCTGATTTACTTAGCCTTGCGGACTCTGTACCAGAAGCTGAAGATTTGATGGATCAGGAGGATGATGCGCCGATTGTACGGTTAATCAATGCCTTATTGTCTGAAGCGATCCGTGTCGGTGCTTCAGATATTCATATCGAATCTTTTGAAAAAAAGCTGTCTGTCCGCTTACGTGTCGATGGTCAGTTACGTGAAATTGTGCAGCCACGTCGTGAACTTGCGCCATTGTTGGTGTCACGGATCAAAGTCATGGCCAAACTCGATATTGCAGAAAAGCGAATTCCACAAGATGGTCGTATTTCACTACGTTTGGCGGGCCGAGAAGTTGATGTTCGTGTATCAACCTTACCATCTACCTATGGTGAACGTGTGGTGATGCGTTTACTCGATAAACAAGCTGGGCGTTTAAACATGACCCATTTGGGCTTGATGCAGCATGACTATGATCGATTGAAACAACTGGTACATCGTCCGCATGGCATTATTTTGGTTACGGGACCAACGGGTTCGGGTAAAACCACAACCTTATATGCGGCATTGTCTGATCTAAATGATGGTTCAAAAAATATATTGACTGCGGAAGATCCAATTGAGTATCAACTTGAAGGGATCGGGCAGACGCAGGTCAATACCAAAGTGGATATGACCTTTGCTCGTGCATTAAAAGCCATGCTTCGACAAGACCCAGATGTGGTGATGGTCGGGGAGATTCGTGATTTAGAAACTGCTGAAATTGCAGTACAAGCGTCATTAACAGGCCATTTGGTACTTTCAACGCTGCATACCAATACAGCAATCGGTGCAGTGACCCGTCTTAAAGACATGGGGATTGAACCCTTTCTACTGTCAAGCTCATTGATAGGTGTGGTGGCGCAGCGTTTGGTTCGAACCTTGTGCCGTCATTGTGCGACTTGGCATGATGCCGATGATTTTGAAAAAGACTTATTTAAGCATCTCGATGCCTCGACCGAATTAAAATTGCCACAACCTAAAGGCTGCGAACAATGCTCGCATACTGGATTTACAGGGCGTACCGCAATTTATGAAATCGTCCCGATTGATGAGCAAACACGTCGTCTCATCCATGGTAATGCTGCTGAGTTTGAGTTAGAAAATCATGTCCGTGCAAATGCGGGTTCAATTCGTGATGATGGTTTGCGTAAAGTTTTGGCAGGTAAAACCACCATTGAAGAAGTGCTCAGAGTGACGAATGAAGCGGCTGAATAGTCGGTGTGAAATATAAATAAAGCCCCGAAGTCTGTGCAAGGACTCGGGGCTTTGCTTTAGTTAATCTTTTCAAAATGAATTACAGCATCATATGCTTTGTCTGTCAGAGTGAGGTGGTTTGCATCACTGAGTTTCATTTCAATGCTATTACTCTCTTTATATTTCAGCACATCATGATTCACTTCGGCCATACCGGATGAAGCACTAGAAGTGCGCTCAGTATTATTTTTATCGAGCCAAAATTCGTCTTTAATTTGGTAGTCATCGCCTTGTTTGCTAATGGAAAGTTTGCGTAGGCTCTCCGTGTCAGGTGTTTGTTTCCATTCCCCTGAAAAATCAGGCGCAGGTGTTTGGCTACATGCGGCTAAGGCCAAGCTTAGAAAAAGCATTGAAAAGTATGTTTTCATTGTAAAGTCCTGAAAATGATTTTAATTTTTTTATGGATGTATAGTTAATTATAGTTTGAATATTAAACATTTTTTTAATTTTATTCATTAATCTTTCTATCGAATGTCTCATGATTTTTATTTCTAATTTGAACTAAAAACAGCCCAAAAATATGGGCTGTACGGTCTTTCACTTACCACAAACTGACAACTTTCTTCATCAATTCAGCACGAATGGGCGCGGTTGGGTTACCTGCATTGCGCTGCGTTTCATTTTCATAAAACTTTTGCCAAGTTTGAACCATCTCTAAAGTGACATCTTGAGTTTTAAGCTTTTCAACGTCGGCTTTACTGATATTGGCTAAGCGCGCTGCTGCACCTTCTGGGCCTGTACCCCAACCAATGATGCCTTGGCCATAAGCAGGTAAAGACATGTTGTTCGGTGTTGGCGGTAGCGCAAGACGTTGAATATCTGGATTGACCAAGGATTTAATGTGAGGACGGACTTTTTCAGACAGGGTTAATTCGGCAAAACTCAGTGTAGATGCGCTGGGTAGCAACGTACTGATAAGGAGAGGTTTAAGCATCATAGATCAACAAATGAATGTAAATAAGAATCGTTATATATTTTAGCAAGGTTTTGGCAGCTGAATATGAATATTTAAATGTATTGGAAATGGATAAGATTTTATTTTGAGCTCAGCTGTAGATGTGTAGAAGTAAAAAAGCTCAAAGCACTATTTTATAAGAATTAAAACAGTGCTTTGTATAGATAGGTACAAATGGATTTAAGTCAAAACATTTAAAGTAACATTAATATTGTTTCGGGTCGCATTTGAATAGGGGCACACAATATGTGCAGCATCGACCAATTTCTGTGCCTCGCTTGCATCCATACCCTCAAGATGAATATTAAGCGTCACTTCGATACCAAATCCTGTTGGAATAGGGCCGATACCAACATCACCCTCGACGTAGGCAGCAGGGGTAATCGAAATTTTATCTCGGTTAGACACAAATTTCATTGCACCTAAAAAACAGGCTGAATAACCAGCGGCGAAGAGTTGTTCGGGATTTGTACCATTACCTGTACCCCCCATAATTTTCGGCACCGCCAATTGAACATCTAAATGCCCATCGGACGTCGTTGCACGACCATCACGACCACCAGTGGCTTTTGCATGGGCTGTATAAACTGCTTTTTCTAAAGTCATTTTTCTAATCCCTCAGATGATGGTTCAAAATCATATCGTGGGGGATTTTGTTTAAATAATATTCAGTTTTTTTGTAATTTTATACAGAGTGAAAATCAATATTGAACCAAAACACGGTGCTGCATCAGTGGCATTGATGCGCGAATCTGTTGCTGCTCGTCTAAGTCGAAAGGAACTGTGAGTAGTTGAGCGCCTTCTTCTGCGGTGATTGCTAAAATTTGACCGCGGCAGTTGCTTGCTCCAGCATGCCCCCAAGTTTGACGCTTTTCACCATGCCAACCTTGTTGTGCGGCACCCAGTACAGCACATTGGCTATCCATGGCACGAGCTTGCAGTAACAACTGCCAGTGCATTTCACCCGTGGTATAAGTAAAAGCTGCAGGCGCCGTTAAAATGTTTGCACCTTGGCTACGAAGTTTCAAAGCCAGTTCAGGAAAGCGCAAGTCGTAGCACACCATCAGGCCAATATTGCCAAAAGGTGTTGTTGCAACTACGGTTTCAGTACCAGGTTCAAAAAATTTTGATTCTTGATAGCCACCGACAGCGTCACCAACTTGCACATCAAATAAATGAATTTTGTCATAACGTGCTTCGGTACGTTCAGGGCTGATACACAGGCTGACAGTACGGACACGGCCATCTTGAATGATTGAACCATCTGGACGATAAGGGCATGGGAGTGTGCCCGCAACAATCCAAAGTTGATAACGATGTGCGAGTTGTTCTAGTCGCTGCTGAATACTTTCAAATTGCGCCGCGGTTTCGCGCTGTTTACCTGCGGCAAAGCAGACAAAATTTTCAGGAAATACAATGAGACTCGCACCTTGAGCCTGACTTTGTTGCATCAATGATTCGATCACTTTGAAGTTATCTTCGATGTCATTTTGAGAATTCATTTGTGCAACGGAAAGTAAAGTCATGCGAAGAGGGTCTCTGTTGTGATTAACCTAAATTAGACATTTTGCTGCTTGGGTTGCTCTAGATTGTCCTGCTCTTTTTGCAGTTGTTTGACCAAAGGCTCAAACATATTTTGGTTGCTATCATTTAGTTTCATCAGCGTTTTGTGTGCATCTAAAACCGTATTCAGCATATTGCTATGGGTAATGTGTTCTTCCATAAGTGCGCGAGTGCATACACTTGGATCACCACAATAATTCAAAATAACAAACACCTGACCTAAACCCATGCTATTGGCAAGCGTTGTGATATCAGAGTTTGTAGACAACATTACCGCTTGGATATGGTGAACTTGTTTGAGCTTCAAACCCAGTTTCGCCAAAATGCCAAGGACGGTACTATCGATAAATGTCGTTTGGGTTAAATCAACGATTGCACCGACGACATTTTGTTGCTGTTCAATTTTGTTTAATAACTTGTCTAGACTAATACAAGATTGGGCACGCACTTCGCCAATAAGCTTAAAAATATGCGTTCCGTTCAAGCTTGCATATTCAACATGACCTGTTGACATATAAATGCCATTTGCAGAGAAGGATAGTAAATTATCCCATAGGGGCACAGCTTACTCAAGTAGCCGAGTATGATCAGAAAGTCGTATTCGGTTTAAGTGATTGATTTCGTGATTAATTGATTCGACGTAAACTTAGGATGGCAATATCATCAGCAACATGGTCTGGTGCTTGAAATGATTGATTTTGCAAGTGATAAACCAATTGACCTAGCTGTTCATTCAATCCACCGTCAAAAGGTTCAAGTGCGCCATCCGAGCAAATTACAAAGCGAGAATAACGATTTAAGGTAAATTCAAACTCTTCAACTTCTAGATCTTCAGTTAAGCCGAGTGGGAAGCTGCTGGTATTTAAAATTCGTGCGGGAAGACCGGGTTCAAATAAAATGGCCGGCGGATAATGGCCTGCACTAGACCATTTCAAGACATGCGTATCGAGATTGAGTATCCCCGCAATCATGGTAATGTGCTTTTCAATATTTTCTTGAACCAACATGCCATTGAGCTTTTTGATGAGTTCTCTCGGGGTTTTTGAACGACCGTGGAAAGCAGCCATCCAAGAGGTCAGTAAACTACTCGTCACCCCATGACCAGATACATCTGCAAGATAAAACATTATTTCTTTATCGCTGATTTTCCAGTAATCGTACCAATCACCGGATAAATAGGCTGAAGGCTGGAAGAATGTTTCAATTTTATAGTTGTGGAGTTCAATTGGGTTGGGCAGTAAACGTTTTTGCAAATCTGCAGCAGAAGGGAGATCACGGCTGTCTTGATTGCGTTTGTATTGCGCATCAATTTTAGTGAGTGCCACCTGAAGGTTGGTTGGAATATGGTCCCACACCCATCCTGCTAAAGCACCTTGTTGCCACGCTTGAGCCAATGCAGCGCCCTCATGCTCAAAAGCGAGCACAATGGTAGGAAGTGTCCATTGGTGATTTAAAAAGTCGGCAACATCAGCAATTGCAATGATCGTTGGATCATACAAGTCTAGATCTTCAATGTTAATCATTTGTACGCTAGGAAGCGCATCAAGTACCTGATCTAAATATGGAATATCACGAGTAGGTTGAATGAAATACATAAAGAATTAGATGAATCCTTCGATAGACAATAAGTATACTATAGCAAGCTAATGATGGCTGGAGGGAAAAACCACACCAGCCAATTGAAAAATTTTATTTATTCAGTTAATACCGTGTCGGTATCATCTGAAATGCTATCATCAATGAAATCGGTAGAATCATCAGATGAAACGTCTGTTGAATTATCTTCAGATTCATCAATATCGTCATCTTCTTCATCAATAAATAAGTTTTCTTCAGCAATACCTTTTTTCTCAGCAATAGAATAGTTCAGGCGTTGCAAATAAATATCACGAATTTGAGCGTATTTATCGCCTTGCAATACACCTTCGATATCCAGTAATTGAGCGCGAGTATCGATTCCACGTAAAGTTTGCTCAGACCAATACGCCACATCATGACCATCAAGCATATATTTCTGTGGACGTCCTTGACTATCTACAGCAAGCCCCACAGTTTGACGCAATGTGCTCGGACCAAGCACCGGTAAAACAATATAAGGACCAGAAGGAATACCGTAATATCCTAAAGTTGCACCAAAATTTTCATCTTCGGTTTCTAGACCTAGACGGCTTGCAGGGTCAGCAAAGCCTAAAGTTGTCAGTGTATTAACAGTAAAACGCCCCAGACTTTTTGCGGCACGTGTCGGTCGTCCTTGGATGAGTTGGTTAAATGCATTCCACGGTTCGCCCAAATTTTTACGGAATAAACGATAAGATTCACGAATATCCTTAGGAGTTTTTGCTACATATTGCACAGCAGCAGGGCGGGCAATATGGACATCTAAATAATCATTAAATGCGTAAACTTTCCGGTTGATCGGCTGAAAAGGGTCTTTATCTTCTTCTGATTGTGCTGCATTGGCATTTACAGATAATTTTTTTGCAACTTCAGATGACTTGACCATCGCAGCATGTGCAAGTTGTTGTGTTTTTGATTTATTGGCAGCTTCTGAGTCTTGAGCAACAGGTGCTGAAGCCTCGTCATTTGCAAATACAGGTGTTGTTACGACAAGTGACAATAATCCTGCATATAAAAAAGAAGTTTGGCGCATATATAGTCCTGACGCTTTTAGCGCGGCAAAATGTTTGCCGTATAATAAGTAAAAACGTTCAAATAATCCTGATTTATTACTATTAAACCAAATTTGATCAAAATATGAATGAAAAAATGTAATTTGAGTGAAAATCGTGCGCTCGAAATAATTATTTTAAAAAAAGTGTTGCAACGAATGTGAAATGCTGTAGAATGCACATCCATCGGCGGTGATGAAGATTAAAACTTCTGATAAAACAATGACTTGGTTGAATTGATTGAGTTGGGTTTTATTTGATAAGTTTAAAAATAATTTGAATTACCAGTTGACTCTTTAGAGATAAAGAGTAATATAGCCGACCTAGCTTGCTGGTGACGAACCAACAAGAAGATCATTAAGAGATTATGAAGAACAACTTGTGTGGATTTTTACTGATTGATTGATCGAAATTATTTTCATTGATTGA
>NZ_VOZE01000007.1:0-117188 GCF_013419925.1 Acinetobacter sp. YH12045
ACTGTGTTTCAGAAAGCTTCTTTGAATCGATATATTTCATCCGCAGATTATGCATGAATATTTAAAATTCTTCGGTACAAATAATCAGCAAGAGACTGTTCGTTTTTTGATTTATGAAAGAGGCTTAGTGAGAATTAAATTGCTGACATAATATGTTCGATAAACTTATGAGCTAACACACATTATTCAAATACTTTGTGCTCAGTCATATTTACCCCTTTATCCCCAAAGTAATTACTTAAAAGTGGAGAATAAAAATGTCACAAGAATACATTGAACAAGATCAACGACAAAAATTATGGAAACTCATTAAAGACGTGCGTTTCACCATGATTAGCCATGTCACTGACAAGCAAGAAATTCATTCTCAACCTATGACAATGCTTAATTCTGATAAGATGAATGAGCATGAAAATATCTATTTTCTTATGAAAGAAAACAATGACCTTGTAGAGGCAGTCAATGCAGGTCGTAATCATCTTGGATTAGCATTCGCTAAACCTTCAGACGATATTTATGTATCAATTAGTGCTCATGGAGAAATCAGTACAGATGCGGCCCTAATCGATAAATTATGGAATCCTTGGGCTGAAAACTGGTTCGATGGCAAGACTGATCCTACTGTTCGCGTTTTGATAGCTAATGCTATTAGTGCAGAATTCTGGAATGTCAAAGACAATAAAGTCACCCATTTATTCAAAGTTTTGAAGGGCAATTTAACGGGTAAAACTCAAGAACTTGATACTGAACATAATACCCTGAACTTAAAATAAATGATTTTATTGATTTGAATGAATGCTTTAATTTTAGGTTAATTTGGATTGTCCCACAGTTAGTCAAGTGCATATATGATCTCGAATGAATGGTTTCACCAGCTCAAACATCAATTTAAAAAAGGCTGCATCAAGCAGCCTTTTTTGTGTATATAAATTGACTCAACTGACCTTTTGAATTAATTGCGCTTTGGCCACTTCTTGTTGCTTCAATAAATTACGTTGGATTTTTCCACTCGATGTTTTAGGCAACCCATCTACAAATTCAATTTCTTTTGGATAAGCATGCTTGGATAAACGAGATCTTACATAGGCTTGTAGCTTATCCATGAGTTCTGAACTTGCTTGATATTGTGGTTTCAATACCACAAAAGCTTTGACCAATTCAGTTCGCTCAGGATCAGGCTTACCGACAACTGCTGATTCTAAAACCTCTTCACATTCTAATAATGTGCTTTCCACATCGAAAGGCCCTACACGATAGCCTGACGTTGTAATGACATCGTCTGCACGACCCACAAAATCAATACCCCCTTCTTCGTTTAAACGAACGGTATCACCGGTTAAATAGTAGTTCCCAACAAAGGCTTTACGGTTATTACCACCATAGCCTGTGAACCACATGAGTGGAGATTGCGACCAGTCTAATGCCAATGTTCCAATCCCACCACGTTCAATTTCTTGGTGGTCTTTATTGAGCACTGCGAAACGATGACCCGGTATAGCAAAACCGGCTGAACCCACTTTTTTGTAGTGTTCTAAAGCGTGATGATTTGCAATCACCATACCGAGTTCTGTTTGCCCATATTGGTCATAAATATTGACGTTTAAATCGTGATTAAACCATTGAATCACTTCGGGCGTTAGTGGCTCTCCTGCACTACTCACAACCCGTAAATGTGATTTTAGGGATTCATCAAATTTTTCTTTAAAACCAAAGAACATACGAAATGCCGTTGGTGAACCGGTCAAATTACTGACTTTATATTTTTTGATGACTTGAAGTGCATGATCAACACTAAAAGCCCGTTCATCCATAATAATGCTGTGTCCTAAACTTAATGGCCCTGCAATTCCATAGTACAAACCATAAGCCCAACCCGGATCTGCCAAATTCCAAAATGAATCTTCATCACGCAAATCAACCGCATGTGTCATATACCCTTTAAATGCCAATAACGCTTTGTGTGGCACAGGTACAGACTTGGCTAAACCGGTCGTTCCCGATGTAAACATCATTAAAAATTCATCGTCAAATGAACGGGGAACTGAGTTAAATGTGGCGTCATGCAATTGCAACTCTGACCAAAAGTCAGGATCTGTTTGAATTGCTTGATCGGCATGTACGTTTAAAATATGCGGTAAATCAATGTGATTAAGTTTTGATCGTTGCTCAGTATTGGTTACAATCAGCTTTGTTCCCGCAGTTTGCACCCGATGCTCAATCGCTTTGGACTCAAATGCCGTAAACAAAGGCTGATAAATTGCCCCTATACGCCATGTTGCCAATACGGTGATCAATAACTCTGCAGTACGGGGTAATAGACCTGCAATGCAATCACCTGCTTTTAGCCCAATGCGCTGATAATAATTTGCCAATTGTGCAGAAGCTAAATCTAATTGCTCAAAAGTCCATTGTTCAGATTCACCATTTTTACCTTCCCAGATCAGTGCAGTTCGATTTTGCCCAACATAGCGCCCACAACATTCATCATAAGCATTGATTGAACTTGGCGTACCGACCAATTGTTCTGCAACCATTTTTTCAAAATTAAAATCACGATATGCTTGTTCTAGTGTCTTCATGACGACAATTCCTATCCTGTTCTCTATGACTCAAAGTGCAAGACTTTGAGGTTTATTAATCTTGTTGTTGTACCGCTGCGTATCCGTGACGATTCCTTTGCCACATCCGCTTTTACTGCTTTTCTATACACCGATTGCAATGTCGGTTTTTTAGTTTTGAAACTTATACTTTGTTAAACAATCTATTATTAGACTGTCTATACCTAGATAACCATGTTTGGATGTGCCCTGCAATTTCCATAACCATCAATACCATTGCAGGGTTTGAACATCGACCAAAGTCTATTTTTTAATCAATCATCCTTTGGTGACTTCACGTGCAATCACCAGACGTTGAATGTCCGATGCACCTTCATAGATTTGGCTGACACGTACATCACGATAAATGCGTTCAACTGGGAAATCAGATACATAACCGTAGCCTCCATGGATTTGAATGGCATCTGAACACACCCGTTCAGCCATCGTCGATGCAAAAAGTTTCGCCATCGAGGCTTCTTTTAAGCATGGAAAACCTGCATCTTTTAACGTCGCTGCATGGAAAATTAACTGGCGTGCTGCCTCAATTTGGGTGGCCATATCCGCGAGGCGAAATGCCACGGCTTGATGCTGAACAATCTCCACCCCAAATGCCTTTCGTTCATTGGCATATTCAACGGCTGCATCTAATGCCGCACGGGCCATACCCACAGACTGCGCTGCAATACCAATTCGACCCGACTCCAAGTTCGATAAGGCAATTTTATAGCCTTCACCCTCTTGGCCTAAAAGACTATCCGCAGGAATACGACAGTCATCTAAAACTATAGTTGCTGTATCGGAACAATGCTGACCCATTTTGTCTTCTAATCGCGATACGATATAACCAGGTGCATCCGTTGGTACTAAAAAGCACGAAATCCCTTTTTTACCTGCAGATTTATCCGTTACCGCAAAAACCAAGGCTACTTGAGCATGTTTTCCTGTGGTAATAAATTGCTTGGTGCCATTTAACACCCACTCATCACCATCACGCTCCGCTTTACATTCCAATGCACTCGCATCTGAACCCACTTGTGGTTCTGTTAGGCAAAAACAACCTAACCATTCGCCTGTGGCTAATTTTTTTAAGTATTTTTCTTTTTGTGCTTCTGTACCATAACGCTGCGTAATGCCACATGGCAGTGAGTTTTGTACGCTGACAATCGTCGAAATCGCACCATCACCTGCAGCAATTTCTTCTAAGGCAACAACCAAAGACACATAGTCTAAACCTGCACCCCCCCATTCGTCCGAAACCGTCATGCCTAAAGCACCCAGCTCACCAAGTTCCTTTAGCTCTTGTGCAGGAAATGCTGCCGTTTTGTCACGCTCTGCTGCCGTCGGTTTCAGTTTTTCTTGCGAATAGCTTCGCATCATATCCTGAACCATTTTTTGTTCATCATTTAAAATCATGAGACTTCCTTTTCTAAATCTTTTATAGCGTGTATAGCTTTAAATTTTGGATAACTGCGGAATTAAAAATACTTTGGCTGTATAAAGCAAAGTTGGATACACGACGACGTCATTTGCAACTGTCTGAGGCAGGACGCCATTAATCTCTAATGATTCTGCGACCTATAAATCAATAAATGCTTGATGACAAATTTTGCAAATGACAATGGTTTTGGTTACTTTTGCCGAAACAAAAGTAACGCGATGAACTACTGTCAACGAAGTTATTCTCGATCAGACTCCGTCGTAGAAGCCTGAATAAGCAGTTTTAATAAATAACTATTTAGGCTGCATACGGATCGCGCCATCAAGACGTATCACTTCGCCATTGAGATAAGCATTTTCAAAAATATGTGTCACTAATTTTGCAAACTCTTGTGGTTTTGCTAAACGTGGTGGGAAAGGCACCATTTGCCCCAAAGCATCTTGTACATTTTGTGCTAAGCTTTTGAGCATCGGCGTTTCCATAATACCCGGAGCAATGGTCATCACACGGATTGATTCTCGTGCAAGCTCACGTGCAAGAGGTAATGTCATTGCAACCACTGCCCCTTTGGATGCTGCATAAGCCGACTGACCAATTTGACCATCAAAAGCCGCAACCGACGCCGTATTCACAATCACCCCACGCTCTTCTTCACCCGCTTTTAATTCATATTTAGCAATCAGTTGTGCCGCATAGCGCAGCATATTGAATGTACCTGAAACATTAATATTTAATACTTTTTGGAACATCGCTAAATCATGTAATCCGTCACGACCTAAAACTTTTGCAGAGGGTGCGATACCTGCGCAGTTCACTAAGCCATTAAGTTGACCAAATTCCACTTCAACTTGTGCAAAGAAAGCGCTTACCGCTTGTTCATCGGTAACATCCAATTGAACAAATTTCGCATGATCACCCAGTTGACGTTGCATTGCTTCGCCATGCTCATGATTCATATCCACAATAATCACTTTGGCACCCAAGCCAATCAGATGTGTTGCTGTCGCAGCGCCTAAACCCGATGCACCACCGGTCACGACGAAAACTTTTCCTTTAATGTCCATAGCATTTCCCTATTTATGATGTCTTGTTTTAAATTCGACTTAAGATGCAGAGTAAACAGAGAATTTATTCAGTACAATTTCCAAATGTTGCATCTTTTCTGATGTATTTGGACAATTCTGAACAAGGACCTATCCGCACATATGCCGAAGCATGGACTCGAATACAGCAAAGGGACGATTTCTATCGACTTGGTGCATGAAGCATTACACGATGCGCAAAAAAAGCACTTTGATATTTCTGCTATTTTGCATAAGTCTGGTATACCCTCAGAGTTACTGCTATCGCGTAAAACCAGAGTTTCTGTTTCTCAATATGCGGCTTTATGGACTCATCTTGCAGATGTGATGGATGATGAATTTTTTGGCATGGATCGGCATGCCATGCGACGTGGTAGTTTTAAGCTACTGTCGAAAATGGTCATGCACAACAGCACCTTGGGTGATGCACTCAAGCAAATCCTACAATTTTTAAATCTGGTTTTAGATGACTTGCATAGTGACTTAACCATTGAAGATCACTTCGCTTATATCGTGATCTATGACCAACAAGCGCCTAAACGCATGTTCAGCTATGCCACATATTTAATGCTTATCCATACGCTACTGTGCTGGCTAAGTGGTCAACGGATTTTATTAAACCAAATCCAATTTAAATGTGATGCACCTATTGATGATCACGACTACAAAGTTCGCTTCTGTGAAAATATTCATTACCAAGCCAGTCAAAACTACATACAGCTCGATGCCAGTTATTTAAGTCTACCAATCAAACAAAACACACGTTCGTGGTATCAATTCTTACAACAAACACCTGGAAACCTCTTGGTGCGCTTTAAAAACCCGTATGCACTTAGCAGCCAAATTCGTAAACAACTGTTAGACGTTTCTCCTGCTGAATGGTTAGAGTTTTATGAGTTGGCGGTCAAAATGAATATGTCGGAAGCCACGATGCATCGCCGTCTTAAAAGTGAAGGTGTGAGTTATCAACAACTCAAAAATGATATCCGACGAGATACCGCCATCGATTTTTTAACCCATACCGATAAAAGCTTGCAAGATATCAGTGAAGAACTGAATTTTCATGATCCGAGTGCTTTCCATCGGGCTTTTAAAAAATGGACAGGCGTCAGTCCCGGTGCGTATCGACAAAATAATGCGCCTGAATTCAAGGCCTAAAATTTGATATTCGCTATTTATAAATTGAATATTCATCTAATTAATAGAAAATCAATAACTTAAAAATATTCAATAAATAGACTGACCATTCATCCTTGAACGATTGCTACTTTAGTCTAATTAGGTTATTTTTCACTCAATTTAAAGCACTTTGCTTATTTTTTTCTAATTCTCCTGCATCTCCTTGAAAGGCTTTCCTATGCTTAAGATGATTGATGTTCTTGAACAACAACTTGTTCAAAACTTTTCAGATTCTCTTTTCACTCAGATTGACGCAATTGATGAACTGTTTCACGAACAGCTTAAAACTGTTGCAGATATCGATTTGCAAAATTTGATTTCACAATTTTTTAGCACTGAAAATGCAGTTGAAGTTGCTCATGCACTGGATATCCAAGCAGATGACATTGAAGCAATTCAAGCAGGTGCAAATCCAAAAGATGAAAATTTAGTCAATGCAACTGCAAAAATTATTGCTTACTGTCTTGCAGTAGAAACATCAGCTTTAGAACAAGTTGAAGTCTCCGATAGCTTACAAGACTACCCAATGTAAGTATTGATCGAATTTAAAAAAGCAGCGAAAGCTGCTTTTTTATTGGAAAGATTATTTTAAGCCTATATTCACTATAATTTTTGAATATTCATTACACTAAAATATCTAAGCATTTTTCATGCAAGCTTACACATTAATTTATATAACAATATTTCAGCATAATTAAATCCAATAAAGTATTTTTATATCAAATACTTATATTTGATTTACACACTTATCTCGTTTTCTATTATTCTTAGCATTTATTCTGTTTTGTTTCTGAAATATTTCCGTCGTATCTATGTGCTCATAATTCAACACTTGATTGTGAACGATATGACTTCCCTATTTAAAAACTCAAAACTGATTTTTTCTACGCTGACGTTCAGCCTATTCAGTAGCTCTATCTTTGCTGCTATTCCTTCGACACTTAAACTGGATTATGCCTACTATGCACCGACCAGTTTAGTGGTGAAGGAACAAAAACTCTTAGAAAAAGCATTACCCAAAACACAAATTAAATGGGTCTTTAGCCAAGGTAGTAATCGCTCACTCGAATATCTGAATAGTGGCAGTGTGGATTTTGCCTCAACGGCAGGACTTGCAGCCGTTTTGAGTCGTGCCAATGGCAGTCCGATTAAAACTGTATACATCCAGTCACAGCCTGAATGGACGGCATTGCTTGTGGCAAAAAACTCTCCGATTAAAAGTCTGAAAGACCTCAAAGGCAAAAAAATTGCAGCGACCAAAGGAACCGATCCCTTCATGTTTACTTTGCAGTCTTTGGAAACAGTCGGCCTCAATAAACGTGATGTGCAATTGGTACATTTACAACATCCTGATGGAAAAACAGCTTTAGAACGTGGTCAAGTCGATGCATGGGCGGGATTAGATCCACTCATGGCATCGGCACAGGTACAATCAGGCGCGCGTTTGCTTTATCGAAATGTGGGTTTTAACAGCTATAGCGTTTTAAGTACCAAACAACAATTTAGCCAGCAAAGTCCTGAAGCCGTTGAAGCTGTGATTAAAGCCTATGAACAAGCACGACAATGGGCCAAAGCCAATCCAGATAAATTAGCCGAATTATTAGCACGTGAGTCCAAGCTTCCATTGGCTGTTGCCAAGCTTCAGTTGAGTCGTACCAACTTTGATCAAAATATCCCAACAGCTAAACACATTGCGGCCTTAAAGAAATCTGGCACGATTTTGACTGAAGAAGATTTAGTTCGTAAAGGAACCAATGTCAATCAAGTCATTGACCAACTTTTTGAAGCACGTTATGCGAAAAAGGTTGTGAAATAACATGTCATCATCACTGACTCAACCCAAAATCGATACAGCGGTTTCGACCGCTTCCGATTCATCAAACCATATAAAACCCAAGTTGATCTTGATTTTAAAAGGTCTTGCTCTACCTGTGGTTTTATTGCTGCTATGTGAAATCTTGGTCAAAAATGGTGTTATCGAACCGTATCTACTCCCCGCTCCGAGTAGTCTTTGGCAGTCATTTATAGAGTTATCTGAAGGTGAACTTTGGCAGCATATCTGGACCAGTACTTGGCGGGTATTTTTAGGCTTTTTTATTGGTAGCGGACTTGCTCTGATTTTTGCACTCTTAGTCGGTTTGAACAAACAAGCCGAAGCATTTTTGGAACCTACATTTTCAGCAATTAAATCTATCCCCAGTTTGGCATGGATTCCCTTACTGCTCTTATGGTTAGGTATTGATGAATCATCAAAAATCACCCTCATTGCCATAGGTGCTTTTTTCCCGACCTATACCAATACCGTTGCAGCAATTCAAGGTGTAGACCGAAAACTCATTGAAGTTGCTCAAGTTTATCGTTTGAAATATTTCAGGCAGATTCGTGAGATTATTTTACCTGCAGCATCACCGGGTATACTTACAGGCTTACGCAATAGTTTAAGTTTGGCGTGGATGTTTATGATTGCAGCAGAGTTGATTGCAGCCACGCAAGGTATTGGCTATTTGCTCAGTGATGGTCGTGAAACCTCACGTCCAGATATCGTAATTATTGCCATTATTCTATTGGCGCTCTTAGGGAAAATCACCGATAGCCTGATGAAATATCTAGAACAATACCTATTGCGTTGGCGTGATGTGGTGAAGTAACGTATTTTTCCACACTTGCAAATGCACACATGCAAATATTCACATGTGAATTGAAAAAAAAATAAAATAAAGCGCATTCAATGCGCTTTATTTTTGACTATTTCTCTAACACCAAATCAGTGTTGCCACTGGCCTAAACTGACACGGTCATTGCCACCATAATCTTTTACAGTCCGAACATTTCGATACCCAGCTTGTAAGAACAAATGTCTGACTGCTTCCCCTTGGTCATAACCATGTTCGAGCACCACCCAACCATTCACGGTTAAATGTTTTTTGGCTTGAAGAATGATTTGTTCAAGATCAGCAAGCCCATGATTATCTGCAACCAAAGCACGTTCAGGCTCTGTTGCCAAATCCTTCATGTGTACATCATCAGCATCGATATACGGCGGATTTGACACAATTACATCAAAGAAAGCACGACCAAAGGGTTTCAACCAAGAACCTAAGACAAACTGCACATGTTCAAGATCATGCTTTTTGGCATTAAACTCAGCGACTTCCAATGTAGGTTCGTAAATATCTGAAGCCACAATTGACCAATCTGGACGTTCACTGGCTAATGATAACGCTACAGCACCAGTTCCTGTTCCTAAATCGACCACACGAGCATCTTCAGGAAGTTCTAAACGCAGTACAGTTTCAACAAGTACTTCCGTATCAGGACGTGGCACCAAAGTATCTTTAGTCACTTTTAAGTCTAGCGTCCAAAATGGCTGAGAACCTGTGACGTAAGCCAAAGGCTCACCTGCGGTAATACGTGTAAGACTTTCAACATACAGTTGTTCTTGCTCAGCTGTTAATTCTTGATCCTTTTTCATGATTAAATCAAAAGAATCTATCTTGGTGATATGCTCTAACAACCACGCATTTTCCTGACGTTCATAACTCTCAGGTTCACCACGATAGGCCAAAGCCTGTGCAATATTCATTAGCCACCATTCTGCTGTGCTAATAACGCCAACTGATCGGCTTGATATTCACGATGCAAACTATCTAGCAACTCAGTCAAATCACCTTCCATCACTGCATCCAACTTATACAGTGTTAGGTTAATACGATGATCAGTCATACGACCTTGTGGATAGTTATAGGTACGAATACGCTCAGAACGGTCACCAGAACCCACCAAGTCACGACGCATTTCAGACGTCGCGGCATCTGCCGCTGCGCGTTTGGCATTTTCTAAACGAGAAACCAACAGCGCCATCGCTTTGGCTTTGTTTTTATGCTGTGAACGTTCGTCCTGACATTCTACAACTGTACCCGTTGGAATATGGGTAATACGTACAGCAGAGTCAGTTTTGTTAATGTGCTGACCACCCGCACCAGATGCACGATAGGTATCAATACGTAATTCTGAAGGATTAATTTCAACACTGGTGTCTACATCAATTTCCGGCAAAATCGCAACAGTACATGCCGAAGTATGAACACGACCTTGTGACTCTGTTGCAGGAACACGCTGTACACGATGTGCACCACTTTCAAATTTCAAACGACCATATACGCCTTCACCATTGATGAGGCAAATCACTTCTTTATAACCGCCATGTTCGCCGTCATTTTCAGACAGCACTTCAATACGCCAACCTTGTGATTCAGCATATTTACTGTACATTCGATACAAGTCACCAGAGAAAATTGCAGCTTCATCACCACCTGTTCCGGCACGAATTTCTAAATAAGCAGAGTTCGCATCATTCGGATCTTTTGGAATCATCAGAATGTTTAAGTCTGCTTCAAGCTGACCGATCAAAGCTTTATTTTCTTTGATTTCCTCAACGGCCATCTCTTTAAAATCTGGATCCGTCATCATTACTTCAGCAGTCTCAATATCTTCTTCAGCTTGACGGTATTTTTTCCAAACTTCAGTGATTTCAGATAAATCACTATGCTCACGTGACAACTGACGGAAACGTTTGTTGTCTGAAATGACTTCTACATCTGCGAGTAATGCATTTAATTCTTCGTGACGGTCAGAGAGCTGATCTAATCGTAAACGTAACGATTCTTTCATTTTTCAAAAAATCTCAATACACAGGCTCTACCGCTAAACTTTCACGGATATGCCAAAATTCAAAATAATGGCGCTAGTGTACCGATAATGGGTCTGAAATGACATATATATTGTTTTTTGGCCTATCAATGACCCTAAATATCAAAGTGTGAACTTCATCACTCCTACCTTTCTCCACAAAGTCGTACAGATTTTCTGCATTCGACCATTTTTTTCACAATATTAATAAAACTTATACAAACTAGACACTCAAATCACCAAATAAAGAGAAAGCTCTCCATATTTATAGCGAATAGTTTTGTTACATTTACTGCCATCGAAATGATTAAGAAAAGTCCTCGCGTTTATGAAGGACATGGAGTGAACTATGAAACTGAATACTCTTTTAATGACAGCCACTCTAGCAACTGCTTCTATGTTCACTGTGTCTGCAAATGCAGATAGTACAACACGCGTTGCTGCAGCTAGTGCATTAGGTAGTGTTGCAGGTACTGCAATTGGTAAAAACATGGGCGGTAATACCGGCGCTACAATTGGTGCCGCTCTTGGTGGTGCTGGTGGTGCTGCGGTAGCAAGTAATAAACGCAACCGTACAGAATCTGCTATCGGCGGTGCTTTAGGTGGTGGTACAGGTTATACTGTTGGTAAAAGCATGGGCGGTACAAACGGTGGTTACATCGGCTCTGCACTAGGTGCTGCTGGTGGTGCTGCTCTAGGTAATAAAATCTCTAAAGATAAAGCTTACGACAAACACCAAGAACGTAAATACAAAAAACGTTACCGTCGTCGTCACTAATTCAAAATTAGTGAGTCCTTATTGAATAGTGAAAATAGCACCTTCGGGTGCTTTTTTTATGTATCGCCTTTTTTCAAATGATAAATACAACTTTATTTATTGCTCCTGATAAATATTTAGATTTGCCTTCCCTCCAACCAAGTCATCAATCATGTAGAAATAAAGTGCAAAATTTACATTGCAGCAACGGAACACGTATTTTATTTCACATCACGCTCCAAATATTCGCTATGTGTTTTCATATATTGATATCAACAGATAAACATCATGCTTCGTAAGGAGTTTAAAAATGAAAATTAATAAAATTCTATTCAGTGCAGCAATTGCCGCTTCAGCGCTTACTATGACTGCAACACATGCAGGTAATAGCACCAATACTGCATTAACATCTGCTTTAGGTGGTGTTGTTGGTGCAGCAATCGGTAACCAAGTTGGCGGCCAAACTGGCGCAATGATTGGTTCAGCTATTGGTGGCGGTGCAGGTGCTGCAGCATCGGCGAACAAACGTGACCGTAATGGTGCCATCATTGGTGGCGCACTTGGTGGCGCAGGTGGTTATACCGTAGGTAAAAACATGGGCGGCACAAACGGTGGTTATATCGGCGCTGCACTTGGTTCAGCAGGTGGTTCTGCACTAGGTAAAAAAGTGTCTGAAGACCGTCGCTATGATGACCGCTACAATGGTCGTTATGATGATCGCTATGACCGTCGTTATAACAACCGTGGCTATCGTACCAATAATTATAGCTACAACGACCGAGGCTACCGTGGAGACAATGGTCGTCACTTAGGTTGGTACAAAAACGGTAAACGTTAATCGATATATTTCAATGGAAAAAAATCAGCACCTTCGGGTGCTTTTTTGTATATAAAAAAAGTTTAGATATATCTAAAGTTGTCTTTTTACACCGCCCCACAACTATATCGAAATAATACGATATACATTCAGCTTTTTATATCGTATTATTTCGATATAAAGATCTCTGAGAGAAAACATGCGTACTCTAGCCGATACAAAATTTTCAATACTTGAACTCGCACCTGTTCGAGATGATAAAACCATCGAATTTTCACTCAAACATGCACTCCAGTTAGCACAGAAAGCAGAACAACTTGGCTATGAGCGTCTATGGTTAGCCGAACACCACAATATGGACGGCATCGCAAGTTCTGCAACTGCGGTTTTACTCGGTTATCTCTTAGCAAATACACAATCTATCAAGCTCGGTTCAGGCGGGATTATGTTGCCTAACCATGCGCCGTTGGTTGTCGCTGAACAATTTGGCACGCTTGAAACGCTATATCCTGGCCGCATTGAACTCGGCTTAGGTCGGGCACCAGGTACCGACCAAACCACCATGCGCGCTTTACGCCGTGGCCGTCAGGAAACCGAAGATCAATTTCCACAAGATGTCCTTGAGATATTGCAATACTTTAAAGCACCTGAGCCACAGCAGCGCATCATTGCTACACCGGGACAAAATACACATGTTCCTGTATGGCTTTTAGGTTCAAGTCTGTTCAGTGCACAACTCGCTGCACGTTTAGGTTTACCCTATTCTTTTGCTTCACATTTCGCACCACGCATGCTTGGACAAGCGATTCAGCTCTATCGTGAGAATTTCCAAGCATCCGAATATTTAGATCAACCTTATGTTTCTATGGGCGTACCAACGGTTGTCGCCGAAACAAATGAAGAAGCAGAATATCTGGCAACGAGTGCTTATCAACGGGTTTTAGGTTTAATGCGCGGTCAAAGTTTAAAACTCAAGGCTCCAGTCGACAGTATGCAAGGCTTATGGTCTGCTGCAGAAAAAATGTCTGTTGATAATTTCTACGCTATGGGACAAGTCGGTTCAAATGCAACCGTTCGAGCAGGTTTAGAAAACCTACTCACTAAATATGACGTTGATGAATTTATTTTCACCTGCGACATTTACGATACCGATAAGCGCATTGAAAATTTCGAACGTTTAATGCAAATCAAAAATGATCTGGCTTAAGATTCTCAACTTAATGATCTAATCCAAGCGTTTAATCCGTCTAAAGCCAGAATTGCGATTACGTCTTTTGTGGCTCTTTTAGACGGATACAACCGAGAACAATGCTTTGGCTAACATTTACTAAAGCTACACTTAAAAACCATCATTGCCTCAACGAAATAATTGCTTTACTCATTTTTATTGCTGTATAAATATTAAACATAAGCAAAACAAAGAGAAAAATAAGCAGATGAGCTAATATATTAATAAACCCACACCCGCATTTATCGCAGCAAGTTGGTGTGCACTGATCTTAGGTGCTGTGGTGTTTTGCATAGGTTTATTCAATGCAAATATGATGCTGAATGAAAAAGGCTTTTATCTCATTTTATTGCTCTATGGATTATTTTCATCGGTTTCATTACAAAAAATCATTCGTGACCGTTTAGAAGGAATGCATGTCACTGCAATCTACTTTGGACTGTGCTGGGCATCCGTCATTATTTGCCTCGTACTTCTTGCCATTGGCCTATGGAATGCTGAACTGGCATTAAGTGAAAAAGGTTTTTACATGATGGCTTTCCTAATGAGTTTGTTTGGTGCAGTTGCTGTACAAAAAAATATTCGTGATATGGACTATTTACGTACACATACCGACCAACCCGAACTTAAGCATTCAACCCCGAGTCAGCTTGACTATAGCTCACCAGATGATGAGCCACTTTAAACTTCGCCACATCTATAGATCTCAAAAGCCGTTCATGCAGGTCGCTCATTGTTTTATCGATCTGCTTGAGCGATACATGAACTTCAACGCATATAAAAATCAGTTCACTCCTAGAAATCTATAAATGACAAGGGCCAAGCAAATCAATTCTAGACAAATTGCATGACTCATCAGACTGAAAAAACGCTTTACCCCAACTGGCCCATCACAGAATATATTCCTATCTAAGACTCAACTAAAAAAAGAAAAGACAAGGAATAAATATGGCCAACAAGCAGGATGCAACCCACCATATTTTTAATAATCATCTAGAGGATTTTGAACACTTTCGTGGAACGATCATCAGTTCAGAACAGATCAAAGATTATGATTTTAAGAATCAAAAAATCGCCATTATTGGGATAGATCAGCATGTGGTGTCTGAACTGCATCATCTATGTCAGGTTGCAGATAACATCATGGTCTATCAAATCAAACCGCAATTTGTATTACCACGCACCGAACGTCTACTGAATAAATTAATCCAGCACCCACTGATTGCAAAAAATCGACGTTTGTTTAGCAATCGTATTAAGAGTATTTTGGCGATTCGGTTTTTAGAAGATCAAGTACCGAATCATTGGTTAAGACATTTACTCAGTCCAAATACCGCAATTCAAAATAAAACTTTTCTAAAATCTGATCATTATTATGCTGCATTACAGCAGCCCAACTGCATCTTAAACACTTGGCCGATTGCTAAAATTCAGAGTAATTCAATCACGGCTTTAGATGAACATACGTTTGAGTGTGATGTCATTGTGCGCAGCGAATCTAACCAGCCTAAAGAAACGTAATTACAATGAAATGATTTTCACATAACATTTACTATAATTTATCCGATTGATCAAAACTCACAACACCAAAAGCCATCTCTGGCGGCTTTTGGTAGCTCCCCTACTATATTGGATACTTTCATTCGATAAGGCTAAGGATTCTTAAAAATCCATAAATGAAAATAGCTTTAATCGTGCTACATGCTTTTTCAGCTCTCAGACTTAAATCATGCTTCCGACCTGCACCAGCAGCTACAGCGAGTTTATAGACGTGCAATTTTGAATAGTTATGATCAATTCTTCATGAAAATTTTATTTCAAACTAATAAATTTTCAGTCGCTTAATTTTGTCTTACACAACTCTTTTAATCCCTAACTATAAGTTAGAAAATTTATACCGATGCTCATGTTCAGCCAACATTTACTTATGTTCTAATCTATATTCAATAGGAAAATAACAGCTAAAAATCCAATTTTAATATTACTTCATATCAGCTTTTAAAGCCTGAATGTTATCAATTTGAATATTTTTCACTCACATCAATTAAATAAATGGTGCCATTTCTTTATATTTAGCACCCAAAAGCAACTGTTTGATTATTTTTTATTCTATTTTCTGCCTATTTTTTTAGCATTTAAATCAGTATTTTTGAAAAATTGATTAAATATTAAACCATATCAGCTAAATCTTGTATTTACACAACTCATATCAAGTGGATTATTCAGGCTTAATTCATAGATAAAAATACAGCAAAACACGGATTTTTATAAAAGATTTGTGCTGTCAATTTGGCCATATTTTATAAATTTTTAGGCAAAGAAATTTATCGAATTGGTACACAAATGAATGCAAAAATTGCTTAAAATTTAAGCCTAAATATTGAGGAAAATTTTCATCAATATCTTAAATATTTATCATTCATTAAAAGTATGACAAACCAGAAATTAATACTATTTTTATATAATTTATACGGTAATTTATTATTATCAGAAGAGCCACCAAAGTGGCTCAATTTACACTTAACCAATGCGACGCTTCAGTCCGGTCATTTGTAAAACACGTGTTGAAATTTCTTCAATCGACATTTCAGACACGTTTAAGTATTTGATTCCCTCAGAAATATAAATACCTTCAATCGCACGTAGTTCCATTTGGCACTGACTAAAACTTGCATAACGACTATTGGCCTTACGCTCTGAACGAATTGCTACAAGGCGCTCTGCATCAATCATCAAGCCAAACAACTTATGTTTGTGCTCACGTAAAACTGCAGGTAAACGGTTGTCATCCAAATCTTCTTCTGTCAAAGGATAATTAGCTACACGAATACCAAATTGCAAAGAGAGATAGATTGAAGTTGGTGTTTTACCCGAACGTGATACTCCAATTAAAATCAAATCTGCTTTATCATAATGACGAGTACGTGCCCCATCATCGTTATCTAAAGCAAAATGCACCGCATCAATACGTGCTTTATAAGACTCAGAATCTGTAACTGCATGGGTTTGACCGACTAAAGTCGTAGGAGCTGTACCCAACTCGTCCGACAATTTACTAATAAGCCCTTCAAAAACATCAAGATTTACTGCATCTGCCGTATTAATAATGTCACGCACATACGGGTCAACAAGGGTATCAAACACCAAAGGCTTTTGACCGTCTTGCTGCGCTCTAAGATTGATCTCTGCAACCACATTTGTAGCCGCTTCTTCAGAGGTAATATAAGGAATAATATGAATGTCAAAATCTACATGAGGGAACTGGGCTAACAGTGAGTGACCAAGCGTTTCTGCGGTAATCGCGGTACCATCCGAAACAAAGAAAACACTACGCTGAATCTGTTTACCTTCTGACATTAAAATTCTCCTCCAAAATTTGTCTTAGTGCTATATAATCTTTATAGTAAACCATCTTACATGACTGTCACTTAGTAAATTTAGAATGCTAAGTAATTTGTTATAATTTCATGCCAAGATAGTGATTAATACTGCAAAAGTGGAGTAACAACTTTGGAAGCGCGCGTAATTGGTCTAGAAAAATTAGGGAAACACGACGTAGAACTCGTGGGTGGTAAAAACTCATCATTAGGTGAAATGATCAGCCATCTCGCAAATGCTGGTGTATCTGTTCCTGGTGGTTTTGCTACTACAGCTCAAGCATATCGTGAATTCCTCGAGCAAAGTGGCCTGAACGCTAAAATTAACGCTGAACTTGCTGCACTTAATGTTGACGATGTAAATGCACTTGCTGAAACTGGTGCGAAAATCCGTCAATGGATTGTAGAGACTCCGCTGACTGCTGAACTTGAAAAAGAAATTCGTGAAGCTTTCACTGCTCTTTCAAACGGCAACCCTGAAATCGCGGTTGCCGTTCGTTCATCTGCAACCGCAGAAGACTTACCAGACGCTTCATTTGCCGGCCAACAAGAAACTTTCTTGAACATCCGCGGTATCGACAACATCCTTGTTGCGATTAAAGAAGTATTTGCTTCACTTTATAACGACCGCGCAATTTCTTACCGTGTACACCAAAACTTTGCACATGACGTCGTTGCGTTATCTGCAGGTGTTCAACGCATGGTTCGCTCTGAAACGGGTGCTGCTGGTGTAATGTTTACACTTGATACAGAATCTGGTTTCCGCGACGCAGTTTTCATCACAGCATCTTATGGCTTGGGTGAAATGGTTGTACAAGGTGCAGTTAACCCTGACGAATTCTATGTATCTAAACCACTTTTAAATGCAGGCAAACACGCTGTATTACGTCGCAACCTTGGTTCTAAACACCAAAAAATGATTTATGGTGAAGAAGGCGCTGCTGGTAAATCAGTGGTTGTTGTAGACGTTGAAAAAGCAGATCGTCAACAATTCGCTTTAAATGACCACGAACTTCAAGAACTTGCTAAACAAGCATTGATCATTGAAAACCATTACGGTTCAGCAATGGACATCGAATGGGCGAAAGATGGCGATGATGGCCAAATCTATATCGTTCAGGCACGTCCTGAAACTGTGAAGAGCCGCCAAAACGTGGGCACAATGGAACGCTACCTTCTTAAACAAAAAGGTAATGTTATTTGTGAAGGTCGTTCAATCGGTCAACGTATTGGTTCTGGTCGCGTTCGTATCGTGACTTCGATCAAAGAAATGGACAAAGTTCAAGACGGCGACGTACTTGTATCTGACATGACTGACCCAGATTGGGAACCAGTAATGAAACGTGCAGCTGCGATTGTCACTAACCGTGGTGGCCGTACTTGTCACGCTGCGATTATTGCACGTGAGCTTGGTGTTCCTGCAATCGTAGGTTGTGGTAATGCGACTGAAGTATTGACTGACGGTCAAGAAGTGACTGTTTCTTGTGCTGAAGGTGACACAGGCTTTATTTACGAAGGTGCTTTGGACTTTGAAATCCAACGTAATTCTATCGAATCTATGCCTAAACTTCCGTTCAAAATTATGATGAACGTAGGTAACCCTGACCGCGCATTTGACTTTGCTCAAATTCCTAACGAAGGTGTTGGTCTTGCTCGTCTTGAGTTCATCATCAACCGTATGATCGGCGTACATCCTAAAGCATTGCTTAATATTGACAGCCTACCACGTGAAACTCGTGCTGCTGTAATGTCACGTACTGCGGGTTATGCATCTCCTATCGAATTCTATGTTGAAAAACTAGTTGAAGGTATTTCTACACTTGCTGCAGCGTTTGCTGACAAACCAGTGATTGTTCGTATGTCTGACTTTAAGTCAAACGAATATGCAAACTTAATCGGTGGTAAGTTATACGAACCTGAAGAAGAAAACCCAATGCTTGGCTTCCGTGGTGCAAGCCGTTATGTGTCTGACAATTTCCGTGACTGCTTCGAACTTGAATGCCGCGCACTGAAAAAAGCACGTGACGAAATGGGCTTAACGAACATTCAAATCATGATTCCTTTCGTACGTACTGTTGCTGAAGCGAAACGTGTTATTGAATTGTTAGCACTTAACGGCCTCAAACGTGGTGAAAACGGTCTTAAAGTGATCATGATGTGTGAACTTCCAACTAACGCATTATTGGCTGAACAGTTCCTTGAACACTTCGACGGTTTCTCTATCGGTTCTAACGACTTAACTCAGTTAACACTCGGTCTAGACCGTGACTCTGGTATCGTTTCTCACCTATTTGATGAACGTGATCCAGCCGTTAAAGCACTTCTTTCTATGGCAATCCATGCTTGTCGTAAAGCTGGCAAATACGTAGGTATTTGTGGTCAAGGCCCTTCAGATCACCCTGACCTAGCTAAATGGTTAATGGAACAAGGCATTGAGTCTGTTTCGCTTAACCCAGACTCAGTATTAGACACTTGGTTCTTCCTTTCTGAAGAAAAAGCTCAACAAGCTTAATAAACTGTGTTAAAAAAAGACCCACATGTGGGTCTTTTTTTTTATTTATACTTTTACAGACGTTTTTTGAGATTTTAGTTTTATGCAGATTTACTTGGCACGAAATAACCAACAAGCTGGTCCCTATACCCTAGAACAACTTAACCAAATGCTCGCGAGCCAACAAGTGTTACTCACGGACTTGGTTTGGCACCAAGGTATGACCGAATGGAAAGCTTTGGGTGAACTCACTCAAGGTCAGTTGGTTTATATGCCTGCAGGATATATAGCACCGACAGCATTCGAATCAAATCAAACTACAACTACGCCATCAAATACCTACACACAACCTCAGGCTGTACAATTGCAAACTAGCCTAGCAAGTATTCCTAAACGTGTTTTGGCTAAGATCGTCGATTTACTGCTTTGGATACCGGCAACTTTTATCTTAACGGCATTTTTTAATCCAAGTGAAAAGACACAATTTGCCAATCTAAATGAACAGTTTATGCAAGCTGTGATGACCCCAAATGCTGACCCTAATGTTTTACAAGCACTACAAACACAAATGGTTGAGATGTTTCCCAACCAAGCTTGGATTGCAATGTTTGCTTACCTCTTCATTATGCTTTTCATTCAAGCGTATTTGATTGCTAAATCTGGTCAAAGTATTGGTAAAAAAATCACCAAAATTAAAATCGTAGATGCTGAAACCAGCCAACCTGTAAACCTCATGCGTGGCTTCACTTTACGTAGTGTTTTATTTATTTTTCTGAACTTTTTATCGATGCCTTTAAGCGCAATCATTGATTCCGTTTTTATTTTCGGCAAAAAGCGTCAAACTTTGCATGACAAGTTAGCAAAAACCAAGGTAATAAACCAATAACTTTCACTTTTATTGAGGGATGAATTTCTCATCCCTTTTTTGTGCATTACATTGAAATTAAAATAAAATTCAGATAAAAAAAACACAATCCCGACCAACAAAATAGGGTTTTAATACAGTCATTTAAAGCATCTTTATGTATAGCTTAGTTTGCCGATATCAGGCATAATGCCCTACAACGTAGCGGTGTCACATCATTGTGAACTTTTTTTCATATCTGAAAAATCACAATCATGCGACACTTTATTCGCTATCCCAATTTTAAAAATTAGGGAATGGGACTCTTCACCGAGGTTGTAAAATGAGACAAACAATTTTAGCTGTATTGTCTTTATCTGCGATCGCTGCACTCTTAACTGGGTGTGGTGGTGATATGGTACTTCTAAACTCAAAAGGTCCAGTTGCTGAAGGTCAGTCAAACCTCATGCTTACTGCGATCTACCTAATGTTGTTGGTAGTTATTCCATCAGCACTTATGGCTCTTTGGTTTGGTTGGAAATATCGCGCGTCAAATAAAGATGCAGACTATGCACCTACTTGGGCACACTCGACTGCAATTGAAGTTGTAGTTTGGGGTATTCCCGTAATTATTATCGCTATTTTAGCTTGGTTAACTTGGTGGGGTTCCCACAAGTATGACCCTTACCGTCCACTCGAGTCAGATAAAGCTCCTTTAACTGTTCAAGTTATTGCTGAACAATTTAAATGGATCTTCATCTACCCTGAACAAGGCATCGCGACTGTAAACGAGATCCGCTTCCCTGAGAAAACTCCTGTAAGCCTTCGTTTAACATCTAACTTCACAATGAACTCATTTTTCATTCCGGCGTTAGGTGGTCAGATTTATGCTATGGCAGGTATGCAAACTCACTTGAACTTATTAGCTGATGAAACTAGTCCTGCTGAAGGCTTCCGTGGTTTCTCTTCTAACTATTCAGGTTATGGCTTCTCACAAATGCGCTTCCGTGCACATGCTGTGACTGATGCTCAGTTTGCTGAATGGGTTTCTGCTGTTAAAGCTGGTAATGGTTCTTCAGTTAATCCTGAAGCGGTTCAAAAAACTGTTTTAGACCAAGCTGAATTTGCAACCTTACGTGACGGCAACCGTTCTAAACACCAGATCGAAGTTTTAGTTGCCAAAGCAACTACTCCTGAAGAGAAGGCTCTAGCTGAAGCAATGAAGCCTTACCCTACTAAGCCACACCCAGTGACTTACTATTCTTCAGTTGAACCTAAATTGTTCGAATCAGTGATTAACAAATACATGAGCAACTACCACGGTGCTGATCATACAGCTACTGTTGGACACGAAGCTGCTGCTTCTGAAGCTCATGCAGGCGTTGAACATGCGACTGTTGCAGGGGAATAAGACATGAGCTTATTAGGTAAGTTAGGACCAGATGCAATTCCACACGACCCAATCGTGTTGGTTACTGTTGCAATGATGATCCTTGGCGGTATCGCAATTGTTGCTGGTATCACCTACTTTAAAAAATGGGGCTACTTGTGGAACGAATGGTTCACATCTGTAGACCATAAAAAAATTGGTATCATGTATATCCTCGTGTCAATTGTCATGCTTGTGCGTGGTTTTGCCGATGCGATTATGATGCGTCTTCAACTGTTCCTTGCAAAAGGTGGCGGTGAAGGTTACTTACACCCAGAACACTATGACCAGATCTTTACTGCCCATGGCGTAATCATGATCTTCTTCGTAGCAATGGGTCTAGTTGTTGGTTTAATGAACGTTGCTGTACCACTTCAAATTGGTGCACGTGACGTAGCATTCCCATTATTAAACTCTCTTAGCTTCTGGTTATTCGCCGGCGCAGCGGGCTTAATGATGGCTTCTCTTGCAATTGGTGAATTCGCTGCAACAGGTTGGATGGCTTACCCTCCACTTTCTGGCATCGAATACTCTCCAGGTGTAGGTGTAGACTACTATATCTGGGCACTTCAGGTTTCTGGTCTAGGTACGCTTCTTACTGGTGTTAACTTCTTCGTTACCATCATCAAAATGCGTGCGCCTGGCATGAAACTTATGGACATGCCTATTTTCACTTGGACTGCATTAGTTACTGTAGTGCTTATCGTTGCAACATTCCCAGTTTTGACTGCGACTATTGCAATGCTTTCACTTGACCGTTACTTCGGCTTCCATTTCTTTACAAATGACATGGGTGGTAGCCCAATGTTGTATGTAAACTTGATTTGGACTTGGGGTCACCCGGAAGTTTACATCTTGGTATTACCAGCTTTTGGTATTTACTCAGAAGTTACTGCTGTGTTCTCACGCAAAGCGTTGTTCGGCTACAAATCTATGGTGTACGCAACTGTAGCAATTGGTGTTCTTTCACTAGTTGTATGGGTTCACCACTTCTTTACAATGGGTGCTGGTGCCAACGTTAACGCGTTCTTCGGTATCATGACCATGATCATTGCGATCCCTACTGGTGTGAAAATCTTCTCTTGGTTATTCACCATGTACAAGGGCCGCATCACCTATACAACTCCAATGCTTTGGACACTTGGCTTCCTTGTGACTTTCGGTATTGGTGGTTTAACAGGCGTATTAATGGCAGTTCCACCAGCGGACTTCTTAGTACACAACTCTTTATTCCTTATCGCTCACTTCCATAACGTAATTATTGGTGGTGTAGTGTTCGCAATGTTCGCGGGTATCATTTTCTACTGGCCAAAAATGTTTGGTTGGAAACTGAATGAAACTTGGGGTAAAGCAGCGTTCTGGTTCTGGTTCTTCGGTTTCTACTTTGCATTCATGCCACTTTATATCCTTGGTTTCATGGGTATGACTCGTCGTTTGAATACATATGACAACCCTGAATGGGATCCGTACTTAGCAATCGCTTTATTTGGTTCTGTATTAGTTGCTATCGGTATCTTCTGTTTTGTTATGCAAATCGTTGTTGGTTTCCTTCAACGCAAAGACAACATGGACGTTACTGGCGATATCTGGGATGGTCGTACTCTTGAGTGGGCTACTTCATCTCCTTCGCCATTCTATAACTTTGCTTATCTTCCAAAGATCAATGGTATTGATACTTTCTGGACTGACAAAGAAAATGGTGTTGCTTACGCTAAGCCAACTACATACGAAGACATCCATATGCCTACAAACCGTGCGGCAGGTTTCGTAATTGCAATGTTTATTACAGTTATGGGCTTCGCATTAATCTGGCATATCTGGTGGTTAGTCGTTGTAACTTTCATTGCTTCAATTATCAGCTTCATCGTTTCTTCTTTCACAAAGAAAGTGGACTACTATGTTCCAGCTGCAGAAGTTGAACGTATTGAAAATGAACGCTACGCGCTTCTTGAAAAACATTTGAAGAAGGACTAAGACAATGGCTGAAGTACTTCATCACGACAACCACGGACATGACGAACATCATCATCACGATGATACTGACATCACTGTCTTTGGTTTCTGGACTTACTTGATGAGTGACTTGGTTCTTTTCGGGACACTCTTCATCGCGTTCGCTGTATTAAGTAGCCACGTTCCAGTGGGTACGCCAAGTGCACAAGAGCTGTTTGGTGAATCTTTAGGTTTCGTTTTAACTGAAACTTTCGCCCTTCTTATCTCTTCTGTAACTTTTGGTTTTGCTGTTCTTGCAGCATACAAGAAAAATGTTGGTCAAGTTTTAACTTGGTTAGCAGTTACTTGGGTATTTGGTGCAGCCTTCATTGGCATGGAACTTTATGAGTTCAATCATTTAGTTCATGCTGGTCATGGCCCAAGCACAAGTGCGTTCTTATCTGCGTTCTTTACTTTAGTTGGTACGCACGGTATTCACGTAACTTCTGGTTTGGTATGGATGCTTGTGTTGATGTTCCAAATCAAGAAATATGGTTTGACACTTCCAAACACTCGTCGTCTTGCTTGCCTAAGCTTGTTCTGGCACTTCCTTGACATCGTTTGGATCTGCGTATTCAGCGTTGTTTACTTGATGGGAGTTATCTAATGAGTCACGATCATAACTCTGCTGGTGCAGCTCACGGTAACGTTAAACAATATACAATCGGATTTATCCTTTCTGTTCTACTTACCGTAATTCCATTCGGTATGGTAATGGCAGGTGGTTTTAGCCGCGGTCTATTGGTTGCCGTAATCGCGATTACTGCAGTTGCTCAGGTTCTTATTCAGTTAGTTTACTTCCTGCATATGAACTCTTCTTCAGAGCAACGCTGGAACGTGATTGCATTTGTTTATACAATCCTCACAATTGCTATCCTTTTAGTAGGTTCTGTGTGGATTATGAACTACCTTCACTTCAACATGATGATCTAAACTGGTCGTCATGCTGAAAAAGTATTTATTCCTGACTAAACCAGGAATTCTCTTTGGTAACTTTGTTACCGCTTTGGGTGGCTACTTTGTAGCTGCCCAAGGTTCTGTAGATTTCCTTCTGTTGCTTCTTACCCTCTTAGGCACCCTCTTTGTGGTCGCTTCTGGATGTGTAATCAATAACGTTATTGACCAAGACATCGACTCAAAAATGCAACGCACACAAAATCGTGCGATGGTTAAAAAATCAATTTCGATTCCTGTTGCTTTAGTTTTTGCTTTAGTTTTAGGTGTAATTGGTTTTAGCATTTTATGGTTCTGGGTAAATGCTTACGCTTTTCTTTTTGCTGTTATTGGTTTTGTCGTATACGTTGGTTTTTATAGCTTATGGACAAAACGAACAACAATCCATCAAACCATTATCGGCAGTCTTTCTGGCGCAGCGCCACCTGTAATCGGGTATACGGCTGTTGCAAACCAGTTTGATTTAGGTGCATTACTGATTTTTATTGGTTATGCATTTTGGCAAATGCCTCATTCTTGGGGAATTGCTGTTTACCGATTTGATGACTACAAAAATGCAGGTATTCCAATTTTACCTGTAGCTCGTTCAATTCACCGTACCAAAGTTGAGTCTTTGGTTTATGTGTTTTTGTTCTGCATGACCATGAATGGTTTATTCTTTTTTGGTTATGCAAATTGGATTTATATGATTGTCCTGAATGCCTTAAGTCTGTATTGGATTTATCTGACCATTCAAGGATTCAAAGCTGAAGATGATCAAATTTGGGCAAAACAATATTTCATGTTTTCAGTCAAATTGATCACAGTGATTAGTTTAATTTTTAGTTTTACTTCCACTGCTCCTCTAAAGCCAATTGTATTTTTTTAAAGAAGATAGAGTTTTACTCTATCTTTTTTTATTTCTAGGCATCTTCAATGCAAAGCAAAAAATTTAAAACGAAATACTACTATACACACTAAAACTGTTTTAACGCTGATTCTCCCAATATCTACCCATGTACAATAGATTTCAGACAAGTACAAAAATATTTCATATTCGTATTAGCATTCAAATCGATATCTACAATCAAATATGACAAAAGATCTTTAATTTAAATCAAATTTATATCATTACAACGTCTATATGATCGTAACTCATCAAATACAAGATAAGCTCCCCGCAATTAAAAACATATCTCCTATTTTACAATCTGCATCCGATTCTAGCTGTGTATTAAAGATAGTCATTAAACCACAAAATAATTAAGCCTTTTTAGGTGTATGCCTTGTATTTCAAACCTAAACGCTCTAAAATTCACGCTTCGCAAACTTTGCGACACAACTTTAGTTGTGACTCCTTGCTTCAATCAATTAATGATTGGGGCTGCCTAAACCGTAAGGAGCTGACAATGCGTCACTACGAAATCGTACTATTGGTACATCCAGACCAAAGCGATCAAGTTGTGGGTATGGTAGAACGTTACCTAACTCACATCAAAGAAGCTGAAGGTCAAATCCACCGTCTTGAAGACTGGGGCCGTCGTCAATTGGCTTACCCAATCAACAAGATCCACAAAGCTCACTACATTCTTATGAATGTTGAGTGTGGTCAAACTACTCTTGATGAGCTAGAAGAATTGTTCCGTTATAACGATGCAATCATTCGTAGCCTTATCATCCGTCGTGAAAACGCTATCACTGAAGAGTCACTATTGGCTAAGAGTGCTGAAGAAAAACGTGCGCGTAAAGCTCAACGTGAAGAAGCACAACAAGCTCAAGACTCTGCTGAAGCATAAGGAGAACATAACATGGCACGTTTTTACCGTCGTCGCAAGTTCTGCCGCTTTACAGCTGAGAACGTTACGTACATCGACTACAAAGATATCGACACTTTAAAACAGTACATCACTGAAAACGGCAAGATTGTTCCTAGCCGTATTACAGGTACTAAAGCTCGTTACCAACGTCAATTAGCGCTTGCTATCAAACAAGCTCGCTACTTGTCTTTGATCCCTTACACTGACAATCATAAGTGAGGTTGAGCTGTGGATATTATCTTATTACAACGCATTAAAAACCTTGGTAAATTAGGCGATAAAGTTTCAGTTAAAGCTGGTTACGGCCGTAACTTCCTTATCCCTCAAGGTAAAGCAGTTGCTGCTACTGAAGCTAACACTGCTGCATTTGAAGCTCGTCGTGCTGAACTTGAGAAACAAGAAGCTGAAGTATTAGCTGCTGCTCAAGCACGTGCTGACCAATTGAACGAAGTTAACATCGTGATCACTGCTAAAGCTGGTGACGAAGGTAAACTATTCGGTTCTATCGGTACTCGTGACATCGCTGACGCGTTAACTAATGCTGGTCTTGTTGTAGACCGCGCAGAAGTTCGTTTACCAAATGGTGCGCTTCGCAACACTGGTGAATTCAACATCGCAATCCAATTGCATCATGATGTTGTTGCAGAAGTTCTAGTTACTATCGTAGCTGAGTAATTTCTTGCAAAGAAAAGAGCATGCTTACGCATGCTCTTTTTTTATCTGTAAAAAATAGTGCTCCAACTTTTTTACATTTTCAACTCTTCATTCAATTCAATGTGTGACGAATTAATCGGAAATACTTGTTCGCATTTCTGTAGAAAACGCCTATCATTTCAGTTCAATGAAGAGTTGAAAAAACTGTAATTAGCACCCATTTCCATCACATTAAATGGTTTCAGCATCAGGGATTTTTATGTCACAGGCGAATGCCATCAAGCCAAACTCTACGCCAACAGCAAAAACCACAGAACAAAGTTCGTTGAAAGAGTTTCGTACCCCACCCCATAACCTTGCGATTGAACAAGCCGTGCTTGCTGCACTGATGACCGTTGCAGAATCTTTTGAGCAAGTGGGTGATGTACTGACTGAAGCTGATTTTTATGCGACCCGTCATAAATATATTTTCCGTGCCATCGATCAACTGTCAAAAGATAGCTCACCTTATGATGCGGTCTTGGTCAATGACTGGCTGATTAAACAAAACTTGCTCGATGCTGCTGGTGGCGAAGAATATCTGATGCAACTCATGTCAGATTCACCTTCAAGTTTCTATAACCTTGAAACGTATGCTGCAAAAATTAAAGAATTTTCCACTTTACGCAGCATGATTAAAGTCAGCTCAGAAATTTTACAAAATGCCTATGACACCAAAGGTCGTACGGTCAGTGAAATTTTAGATCTGGCAGAAACCAATATTTTCTCGATTGCCGAGCAACACAACAACAACGCCAAAGCACAAGGCCCTAAAGCTATTAACTCTGTCGTTGCTAGTGTTTTTGATAAGTTGAATGAACTTTCACAAACTGAAGGCAGTATCACGGGTTTAACCACTGGATTTGTTGAACTAGATAATAAAACCTCAGGTATGCAAGCAGGCGATTTGATTATTGTGGCGGCCCGTCCATCGATGGGTAAAACCACTTTTGCCATGAACTTGGTTGAAAGTGTACTGTTTAATAATAACCTGCCCGCTCTAGTTTACTCTATGGAGATGCCCGCGGACTCGATTGCGATGCGTTTGATATCCTCGTTCGGTCGTGTACACCAAGGACATTTACGTTCAGGTAAAATGGATGCTGATGAATGGTCAAAAGTGACCAGTACTATTGTGCATCTACAAGAAAAGAATTTGTATATCGATGACTCGTCTGCACTACCTCCAACTGAAGTACGTGCCCGTGCGCGCCGAATTGCCAAAATGCATGGCGGTAAACTTGGCTGTATCATGGTCGATTATTTGCAGCTTATGAAAGTACCCGGTATGGGTGATAACCGTGTTGGCGAGATCTCGGAAATTTCTCGAAGCTTAAAGGCACTGGCTAAAGAAATGCACTGCCCAGTAATTGCACTGTCACAGTTGAACCGATCACTGGAAAACCGTCCTAATAAACGCCCAGTGATGTCCGACTTACGTGAATCGGGTGCGATCGAGCAGGATGCCGATTTGATCATGTTTATTTACCGTGATGAGGTTTATAACAAAGAGTCGAAAGAAGCAGGAACTGCAGAAATTATTATTGGTAAACAGCGTAACGGTCCAATTGGTACTGTGCGTCTTGCCTTCGAAGGTCAATACACCAAATTTAGTAACCTCTCCCCTGAGTTTTATGCTCAGTATGATGATGAAGAGTAAAGACTCTTTATCATCCATTAATTCATCGACCCTGTAGGAGTATTTAGGGTGCGCCAAGCTACAGTTTATATTGATCAACAAGCACTTCAATATAATTTAAACCGTGTCAAACAACTTGCCCCAACCGCTAAAATTGTAAGCATGGTAAAAGCCAATGCTTATGGACATGGAGTTAAAGACTGCTTAGCAGCCTTAAAAGACAGTGATGCCTTCGGTGTTGCCTGCCTAGAAGAAGCTTTAGAAATTCGAGAGTTGGGTTATGAACAGCCTATTACATTGATTGAAGGCATTTTCTCAGATGATGAAATGCAAATTATCATCGATAAAAAAATTGAATGTGTGGTACATCATCAGCAACAACTAGATTGGTTACGTGAGCATAAAGATTCCTATATCGCTCAAGGTCTGAAAGTTTGGGTTAAACTCAACAGCGGTATGAACCGTTTAGGTTTTAAAGTGCCTGAAATTATTGATGTTATCAATGCATTAAAGGCGGAAGGTTTTACTTGCGTACTGGCTATGCATTTTGCCAATGCTGACGCAGAAAATCACCCACTAAATGACCAACAACGTGAACAATTTTTACACGTAAAAGAAGCCTGTGCGCCAATCATGGGTTCGTGCTGTAACTCAGCAGCGATTTTCAAATGGCCAGAACTGAATTTTGATTTTGTTCGCCCAGGCATCATGCTTTATGGCGCGACACCTTTCGCAGATCGTTCTGTAGAAGCCTTAGATCTTAAACCGGTGATGACCTTTACCGCTGAAGTGATTGCTTTAAATACCATTCAAGCTGGTGAATCTGTGGGTTATGGATCGACTTTCGTTGCAGAACAAGAAATGGATCTTGCGATTGTGTCGATTGGTTATGGTGACGGTTATCCACGTGCCTTCCCTAAACAAAACTATGTATCTATTCAAGGACAGAAAACACGTGTGATTGGTCGTGTTGCCATGGATATGATTGCGATTGATATCACTGGTATGAATGCACCAATAGGCACTGAAGTTGAGCTTTGGGGTAAAGACCGTTTAGTTGATGACGTTGCAGAAGCGAACGGAACCATTGGCTATGAATTATTATGCCGTATGAGCGCGCGCCCTGTACGTAAATTAGCGTAATACCGCCAAATCAAAAAGCCCAGATCAATTCTGGGCTTTTTTATTGACTTTTTTTATTGATCTATTCGTAAATTAAATCATTATTGAAAATAGTCAGCTGTTGGTTTTGCCAATTCGATTAAGCCCTGACGCAATGCTTCTGACCAGCCTTTACTGATCATGGTGAAGTATGGGTCTTCTTCATAAATGCGTTTACCAGTAGGTATTTCTAAACTGTCTTTCTTATAGACTAAAGCATCTAAAGGCATACCTACAGACACATTTGAGCGTATCGTTGAATCAAAAGAAATTAAACTGCAGCGCATTGCTTCATCGAGCGGCATATCGTAACGCAAAGTTCGGTCAAGTATCGGCTTACCATATTTACTTTCTCCAATTTGAAAATATGGGGTATCCGGTGTTGCACATATAAAATTACCTTGCGGATAGATATTATATAGCTGCATATCAGCGCTACCAATTTGACCACCTACTAATAAACTACAGTAATAATTACTTTGTTCTAAAATATCTGAGGTGACATCAGAGATAACTTTTTTTAAGGTATTTCCGACCAGTTCTGCCACTTCAAACATCGTATTTACACTATATAGATTCGGCTCTTGTTTGACTTCTAGTTTATTTTGTAAATGCCCGATGACCGCTTGTGTAGTAGCTAAATTCCCAGAGGTTTGGATGGTAATAAATCGCTCACCCGCAACACCAAAGGTATAAAGTTTACGAAAAACTGAAATATGGTCAACTCCTGCATTTGTACGTGTATCACTGACAAATACCATGCCATCTTTTAATCGTAATGCACAACAATAGGTCATTTTTTTCCCTCAAATGATTAACAACTCAACACTTGTACAATTGAGCTCATAGACTCAATACCACCTTTATCACGAACACCTCGAACAGGAGCTACATCCCAGTAATCCCGCCCAATCGCGACATAAATATGTGATTGTGGTGTAAATAGCTGATTACTTACATCAAAACAATACCATTTATTTTCGATATAGACTTCTACCCAAGCGTGACTAGCAAGATGGCTACTATTCGGTACAAATAAATACCCAGAAATATATCGTGCAGGAATACCCAAATAGCGACACATTGCGATCATGACATGAGTATGATCCTGACATACCCCTTGTTTATAATGAAAAGCATCTATTGCAGAAGTACGTACAGATGTCTGATTCGAAACATAGGAAATATGCGTCAAGATCGCTTCAGCCAAACGAATCAGATTGGAACGATTGATACGAGGGACATAACAATCGGCAAAACTTTTCATGTGAATATCGCACTGCGTACTCGGCGTTGGCTGTAAAAACAATTTCGGGTTTAAATCATCCGCATTTGAATCATTTGAACTCAAATTCATCTCTACGATGCCCTGCGCCATAATGGTCATTTGAAGATAAGGTTCGCTCTGCGTTGTGGTCAACCACACATTACCAAAAGTATCCAATTGCATATCACGTTGCCCCGGCACACTCACATCCCAATTTTGCACCTGTTGATGCGCATTGGTGGACGGGGTCATTTTGATATATTGAATGCTTCTGCTAACCACATCAGTGTAAACATAATGGGTCTGATGGTTGATCATGAGCCTCATACAGCCACCTCAAACATATTTTGGATATGATCACTGAAATGGTAAAAATTTTGGCTATTCGGTTGTTGCTTTAGTGCCTGCCATGCCTCTTGCACGCTTTCCCAGCCAAACTGAACCAAAGCGATTACGATATATTCAATCTTCGCTAGGGTGTATTGAATCTCCTGCTGCATGCGTAACTGGCGATCAAGCTGCTCTATGGCTTGTCCTAAACTAAAAAATAAAAATACATCTTCAGATTCGGACTCTAAAACATCTTGGCAATCTGTTACCACGTCACAGATATAACCCGGGTTATCACTCGCATTGCGAATTAAACGGCTGAGTTCTGCATAACTTTTTGCTGAAAGTACACCCCTTAAGTCCTGTATATTACTTTGCGCATATTTAAATTGGCTGTAAAATGACGCCGGTTGCTCTGCATTTAAGACCAATTCATTCATTGAGTCGACATCGAAGGCTGGTAAACAAAAAGCATGTGCATAGTTCAATGCCATATCGACATCTTGAAATGGAAAAATACTGCATAAATATTGAGTGCGTGCTAAATAACGTCCCAACCAAAAAATATGTTCTGCATTACTGTTTAATAAAATCATGTTTTGCTCCTTCACTGAAGTGCTATGAGCGTAAATCGTCTACAACCCATGTATCTTTAATCCCGCCGCCTTGCGAAGAATTCACCACCAATGAACCTGCTTGCATTGCAACACGAGTTAAGCCACCCGGTACAATCTCAGTTCGATATGGAGAGCTCAGTACAAATGGACGCAGATCAATATGGCGTTCCGAAACACCCGCCTCACTTAGGGTTGGGCTGACAGATAAATTTAAAGTCGGCTGTGCAATATATAAATGTGGTGCTGCGGCCACTTTATCTTTAAAGCTATTTAATTCTTGTAAAGAAGCTTGTGGACCGATCAGCATGCCGTAACCACCTGAACCCTGTGCTTCTTTGACCACCAATTTTTCGATATTCGACAGCACATAGTCCAAGTCGTTCTGCTCACGACATTGATAAGTCGGCACATTTTTCAGGATCGCTTGTTCGCCTAAATAGAAATGAATCATTTTATCCACATAAGGATAAATCGATTTATCATCTGCTACGCCTGTTCCCGGTGCATTTGCAATGACCACATTATGTTGCATATACGCTGACATGAGCCCTGCTACGCCCAAAGTGCTGTCAGGTTTGAAACATAATGGATCGAGGAAAGCATCATCCACACGACGATAAATTACATCAACCTGTTGTCGGCCTTTAATGGTTTTCACATAAACCTTATCGTTTTCTACATAAAGGTCACGCGATGTCACTAAGGGTACATCCATCTCTCTTGCCAAAAAGGCATGTTCATAATACGCACTGTTAAAACGCCCTGGGGTTAAAACCACGATAAACGGGTTATCGACGTAGGCATTTTCTGCAAGAATTTCACGTAAAAGCTGCGGATACTGCTCAATCCCCATGATGTTGCTTTGCTGGCAAAGTTCAGGCATCAGTTTTTGACTAATTTTACGGCTTTCCAACATATATGACACACCCGACGGTGTTCTGAGATTATCCTCAAGGACGTAAAATTCGCCTGATTGATCACGGATGATATCAATGCCACTGATTTGGCTATAAATTTTACCTTTTAGCCCATGCATATACATTTGTGGCAAATAGGCTTCATGGGTTAAGACTTGCAGTTCAGGAATAATTCCTGCTTTTAAAATATCTTGTTGATGATAGACATCATGTAAAAACAGATTGAGTGCTTTCACGCGCTGTGCACAGCCTAGAGATAAATTATTCCATTCCTTTCGTGCAATCACACGAGGAATAAGATCATAAGGTATGGTGCGTTCAATGCCCTCATCTTCGCCATACACTGTAAAGGTAATGCCTTCATAGAGAAAATGTTGTTTTGCAACCTGATTCAGCTGCTTCAATTCATCAAGCGTATGCTGTGATAACCACTGCTCTATCCGTTGGCATGATTCTTTAGCTACCGTTTTGCTGTCGCGCATTTCATTAAAAAAATCCGAATTGAATTGATTAAACAGCGCATATCCTCGAGCAAGTGGTAAAGTTTTTAATGTAGAGACAGAAATATTAACCAACTTTGCCTCATAACCCTCAATTCCATTTGAAGTTGTATTACGATTTTCTTTCAGCATAGCAACTCCATGTTTTTGTCATGTTTTGTAAATCAGATAAAGCAATATATATGCCATCAATACATATGCTGCTTCTCTTTGATTATTTATGCATCATTTTTGCAAAGTGGTACAGCATGTAACTGCTCAAGTTGTGTCAAATTGCGTTATTAAAATCATCTTAGTTTTTTTAGATGAAGACTTGCTTAACGCAGGAAGATTTCTTATTGTGTCCCACAGCATCATTTTATTCATTTAAGTCCAAGTTCAAGCACTAGATTATGTCTTCACAAGAAAAAGAAACGTCGAACAGCCTCTATCGTCAGTGGCAAATTCTTTCACGACTGTCCACAGGTAAGTGGATGGGTACGCGTGAATTACAAGAAATACTGAACCGTGAAGGCATTGATATCAGCCTACGCACTATTCAGCGTGACTTAAATCAAATTTCTCTGCGTTTCCCAATTGAGAGTAGTAAAACAACTCCACAAGGCTGGCGTTGGCGTTCCGATGCACCAATTCAAAGCTTGCCTCATATGACTAGCTCACAAGCGGTCACCTTTATGATGGTTGAGGAGCACTTAAAACATTTGCTTCCACCGAGCTTAATTGAAGAAATGAATCCTTGGTTTGACCTCGCACGTCGGAGCCTGTCGTCACAAAATAATGTCCGTCAGTGGATTAACCGCGTGCGAATCGTGCCAGCAACTCAGCCATTGATTCCTCCTGTGGTTGAAAAAGCTGCACAGCAATCAATTTATGAAGGCTTACTACAAGACAAACAACTCGAATGTCTTTATCAAGGTCGTGGACAACAAAGTGAAGAAAAGACCTATATTTTAAATCCACTGGCTTTGGTCCAAAAAGGTGCAATTATCTATTTGGTTTGTACACGTCATGACAAAACAGACATCCAAACCTTTGCTTTACATCGTTTTAAATCTGCTACGGTCTTAAATTCACGTGCATTACACCCTGTCGATTTTGATATCGATGCCTATATTGACTCTGGAGCGCTTGGCTTCCGTGTGGACTTCAATAAGCCGACTGAAATGATTCAGCTCAAATTAACCATGTCTGAAGCAGAGGCTGTTTATTTTGAAGAAAGTCAACTAAGTAAAGATCAAGTGATTCAAAAAACCGAAGATGGCTGGATGGAAGTTAGTGCAACAGTACCTTTTACCTCTCAGTTAACATGGTGGCTGCGTAGTTTTGGTAAAAAGATTCAGAAAATTGAACCTGAAGAAGTCGCTATGGTTGTACAACAACGCAATGACTAAACCGATCTCAGACTTTCTGCTACCTGAAATATTAAATTTGAGGTAGCAACTTTTATTTCATAATAAATATTTAGCACTTAATTTTTTGCTTAGATTTTCACTTAAATTATCAACACATAAAAAAGTCCCAACGCTGGGACTGGATAATTTCTTAGAATATTTTTGTAATTTTAGTCATTTAGGTCAAAGGAACTACAGCATAAGTATCTGCTGAATACCTTATGCCATAGCGCTAATTTCTCATGGCTATAATCAATTACTGACATAGGCAGGCTAGGTCGGCATTATTATAACGAATAGATTTCATAGTCATATTCAGCACCTCGTGTTTAGAAAGTAAAATCACTTTAACCTCCATTTTGCGTACTGTGAAATAACAAGAACCGCACTACTTTTCACAAATTTTCTTAAAGAACATTCCTGCTTTTCTTATCTGATTTGGCTTTAAATGAAAATTTCATCCAACTTGAGTGCTGCTTTTTATAAATGCTACACTGAATCAACAAATTAAAGCTTGAGCATTGTGCATAAACTCGGCAAATTATGAGCAAATGAGCTGAATAAGATTTTTCAAAATATGGCCAGTCCAGCGCAAACTATTCGCCACAAGCTACTAAATACTTTTTTTTCTCGGCATTCCATTTGGTTTGCTTGTATTTTTATCTTCCTACTCATTTCGAGTTTTCATTTAGGTTATTCCCCTCGTTATATTCAATATTTTATTCCACAAACCTTATTGAATAGTATCTGGGTCATTACTGGGCTTTTAAGCTTATTGGGTTTGTATGACGTCATACAAAACAAACATTCGATTTTAAAAAATTACCCTATCATGGGGCACTTTCGTTTTCTATTTGAAGAATTTCGACCTGAAATTCGCCAATATTTTATTGAATCTGATCAAGATGCACTGCCCTTTTCTCGTATGCAACGTAGCTTGGTCTATCAACGTGCAAAAAACCAAAATGCAGATAAACCATTTGGTTCAATTGTTGATGTTTACCAAAATGATTACCGCTTTATCAATCACTCCTTGTCACCTTGCATTCCTGCCATTCCTGAAACATTCCGTATTAACATCGGCAATGAGCAATGTAAGCAACCGTATAGCGCATCGATATTAAACATCTCTGCGATGAGCTTTGGTAGCTTAAGTGCCAATGCCATTCGTGCCTTAAACTTAGGCGCAAAAATGGGCAATTTCTACCATGACACCGGTGAAGGCAGTATTAGTCCTTATCACTTGGAAAATGGTGGCGACATTGTTTGGGAACTCGGTAGTGGTTACTTTGGCTGCCGTACGATTGATGGTCAATTCGACCCTGTACGTTTTGCTGAACAAGCCAAGCACCCTCAAGTCAAAATGATTGAGATCAAATTATCTCAAGGTGCAAAACCAGGCCATGGTGGCATTTTACCTAAAGACAAAATTTCCGAAGAGATTGCTCAAATCCGTGGTGTCAGCCGTGAACATGACTGTATCTCTCCATCTAGCCATCCTGCCTTTAGCACCCCTATTGAAATGATGCAATTTATTCAGCAATTGCGCGAACTGTCAGAAGGAAAACCTGTGGGTTTTAAACTGTGTATCGGGCAACCATGGCAATTTATGAGTATCGTAAAAGCCATGTTACATACAGGGATTACACCCGATTTTATCGTGGTAGATGGTTCTGAAGGTGGGACTGGCGCAGCGCCAATTGAATTGATCGATAATATGGGTACGCCACTGCGTGAAGGCCTACTCTTTGTCAATAACACCCTGATTGGTGCAGGCTTACGTTCAAAAATTAAAGTCGGTGCCAGTGGTAAAATTATTAGTGCTTTTGATATTGCCAGTACCATGGCAATTGGTGCAGATTGGGTGAACTCAGCTCGTGGCTTTATGTTTGCAGTCGGGTGTATTCAAGCTCAAAGCTGTCATACCAACCAATGTCCAGTTGGCGTTGCAACGCAGGACAAAGACCGTCAAAAAGCCATCCATGTTCCGACCAAAGCAGAGCGTGTTTTTAATTTCCATAAAAACACCATGCATGGTTTATCTGAACTTATTGCCTCTGCGGGTTTACAACATCCATCAGATATCCGTGCGCACCATCTAGCGCAGCGCATTAACAACCGTGAAATTAAAAACTATGCACAGCTACATTTTTGGTTAAAGGATGGGGAGTTACTCAGTTGTGAAAATAAAGATGAAGAAAACTTCTATTTCCGTATGTGGAATATGGCTCATCTAGAAAAGTTCTGATTCCTACCGCATAAAAAAGAGGCAACTACGCCTCTTTTTTTTCGTCTAGATCCATCACACTGATTAAGGTAAGCTGTGCTCAATCGTCAATTAGTAACTGATGTTACGCGCGTAAAAGTAAATACGCATTTTTAAAATAATTTTTAAGCCTATTCGACGGAGTCTTACATCTAGGGCTTAAATAAAGGGATTACCCTTCGGCTGGAGGTACTCTTACGAAACGTTGTTTCTCATTTGGTAAAATGAGAAGCGTGCTTCGCAAGGAAACCTTCTTGCGGTGCAATGCACCTCACCAACAAAACTCGTTCACTAGCGTCAAATTATTCAAAGTATTGCAAAAACATTTTTGATTAGGAGTAGTCCAGCCTCAAACACTTGCGGATGACCTTCTCGCGTATCGTACTTTTATTTAAATCAAATTACGCTCCTGAGGTTAGTGCGTAACATCAGTTAGTAATAAGACTTACTGTTGGATTGAGCATGCAAGAATGCCGGGATCAAACCTGTTAATGCAGCACGAATATCGGCACGTTCATTAATCAGCTGATGCGAACCTTCTTCAAGCATGAGAAGCGTCTGTAAACGAAATTTACGACGTATAAACTCAATGTTATAACGCCAATCTACAGTTTGATCCTGTGCGCCTTGCGCTAACCACACCGGAATACGACAAGCTGGGCGTTCCTCCATCTCCTGCATCCATTTTGACATGGCCAAAATCCAATCCATCCCCATCATTCGTGGTTGTAGAGGATCTTTTAAGCGGACAAAACGTAAAAACTCAGGATTATGATTATTCCGTCTAAAATGACGTGGCACTTCACGTTTAATACGACGAATAATGCCTAATCCAACCGAGTTATGCCACCATGCCGTTTTTGCAGGGCGAATCAGCGGAGATAATAATAAAACCCGTTCGACATAAGGGTTTTTGCGATGTTCAGCAAAATCTAACAGATGATGCAGCCAAATCGCACCACCCGTGCTCTGCCCAATCCCTAACCATGGGGTTGGTAGTTGAGCCGCATGTTTCACATAACGATATACTGCTTCCAAAACTTGTTGGTAATGATCAAAGTTTTGAATACTGGCTGGCGATCCATTACTTAGACCATGCCCCGGTAAATCATAGGTTAAAACACTAAAACCTTGATCTAAGAGTTCACGAATAATCGGCTGATATATTCCACTATGCTCTAAATAACCATGCAATAAAAATACTGTGCCTTTAATGACATCCGTTTCAGTCTTCAGTTTCGGTTGAAATACTTGTACATGTAATTTGAACAAAGGCATTTCTACATAGCCTTGCCAATGTTCACAGTTCAAGGCATCTAAACCATAAAGTCGTCTATAAGACTGTATTTCAACACTAGGCTCAAAAGGTCGATTTAAATTTAGCGGTTCTAATACTTGTGGGGTTAATTCTCGACTTGGAACAGGAAGATCTAATTGTTTAAGGATCGAAGGATTAAGAAATGGGATATCTGACATTATGGGACCTCCCGACAGTCACTTGAGCCAAACCAAACATCACGTAAGGTGGCTAATAATTCATAATTAGCACGACGACTATGGTCATAATTTTTTTCACTTGGTCGCCATGTAGTTAATGTTGTTGGCATAGGTGCAACAACAGGAATGGTTTCGATACCATTTAATGCAAATAAACGACGTGTTCGAGGCATATGATATTGGTCGGTGATTAAAATAACCGTCGGTGCTCCGCCTTTTTTCTGTAAAAGCAACGAACTAAAACGCGAATTTTCGCATGTATTCATACTACGGTCTTCTAGCAATTTCGCATCGACATCATATTGCTTTAACCATGCTTGCATATACGGTGCTTCTACACCACTCAGTACAATCGGTAACTTATTGACACGTTCGACATCGAGTGTTTTTTCCAGTCGAAGTCTCGTATAGTCATTCACTACGATATCTTTATCATTTTTATCTAAGGTTAAACCACCACCTAACACCACAATCGCATACGGCTCTGCGGTTGGCTGCTTTAATGTTTTATCTTTCATTTTGGCAAGATCAAGATAAGTTTCATCATCGATCGGTTCCGCTTCTGAAGCCGCTTGCTCAATTTCATGGGTTTTTAAGAACTCGGTATATTGAGTCATTAGTCCTTTATTTTCCGCACTATTGAGCTCAAGCAGCTCTTTCATTTTTTGAGCAGGATTTTCCGCCAATGCTTCAGAAGAAGCCGCCTCGGACGCAGAAGGATTCAGCAGAGGTACTTTCGGTGTATCCTTTTGACTATCATTCTTCTCCTTTTCATGTTCTTCTTCAATGAGCTGCTGTAACGCCTTATAACGTGCTTGTATAAGGGTTAAATCTTGAGGCTCATCAGACTGTATGGCTTGCTCCATGAGTTTTAAATACGCTTGACGCGCTATCCATAAGTCAGAACCCGGCTCATAGTTATCATCATCACTTAAAGCGCCGAGTTTTTGACTTTGCGCTGCGAGCTGATTGACTTCTACAGGAACGAAATAATTTAAACTTTTAACGATCAATTTAGAATAAAACGGCGTATAGATAAAAATCATTAGACAGCCCAAAAGTACAAATAGCACTGCGGCAATTTGTACTAAGCGAACCATCCAATGTGTTTTATGCATAAATCTAAAACCTATGTTTTTATTGATCTGCGTGAGATCGAATCAAGCCATTTGTATCAAATAATACAGGCTCAGGATGTAGTTCAATATTAAATTTTTCAAAAACATCATGTTGTACAGCTTTGTAAGTTGTACGTACATCTTGCAGCGTGGCGTCTTGGTAATTGACCAATACCAAAGCTTGCTTATGGAACATACCCACTGAACCCACAGATTTCCCTTTCCAACCTGCTTGGTCAATCAACCAGCCCGCTGCCAGTTTTACCGCATTATTCGGTTGTGGGTAATGGGGTAAATTGGGAAATTGCAGCGCAATTTGGTCAAAGGCTTGCTGGCTAATCACAGGATTTTTAAAGAAACTTCCGACATTTGGAAATTCTTTCGGATCTGGGAGTTTGGTTTGACGAATATGAATGACTTGTTGTTGTAGGTTTTCTGCACTTAAGTCTTCACCTACCGCCTGCTTTAAATCACCATAATTTAATTTTAAATCTGCATGTTTTAAAAGTTTAAACGTGACATGCGTAATAATAAAACGCTCTGGCTCATCTTTAAAAATACTATGGCGATATGAAAAATGACAATCGGCAGCGCTAATACTACTTTGCTGTTCTGTTACTCGGTCATAGACCTGTACAGATTCAATAAACTCACCCGCTTCAACACCATAAGCTCCAATATTTTGCACAGGTGAAGCACCGACTAAACCGGGTATCAATGCTAAATTTTGTAAGCCATAAAACTGGTGTGCCGTCGTCCATAGCACAAAGTCATGCCACACTTGCCCTGCACCCACTTTTAAAGTCTGTGTATCGGCATCGTCTTGTACATATTCAATACCTTGAATATCCATGTGCATCACTAAAGCATGTATTTGCTCAGGCAACAGCATATTACTGCCTCCTGAAAGTACCAATACATTTAATTGCTCAGCTTTTGCAAAGTCGAGCGCTGCTTGGATATCTTCTACCGATTGAACACGTACATAATGAGATGCTACAGCATCGAGGCTTAATGTATTAAATGGCTTAAGCTGAACCTGTGTTTGAATTTGCATTCTTAAACCTTAATTTTTTTGCTGTGCTTGTAACTGAGTTTTTAAATAATTGACCCAAGCCTGACTGCTAGATTCGCATTGATCTAATACATGTTCAAACCCTGCATCACCACCATAGTACGGATCTGGTACTTCTTGTTGCGGATATTGGTGATCATGTTGACTCATCAAAGACACTTGGGCACGTAGCTGCCCCAATTGTTGCTGCGCTTTTTGCATGAGGTTTTGAATATTGTCTAAATTTTCGTAGTCCATGGCTAAGATCAAATCAAATTCAATAAAATCATGAACCGTTAACTGACGTGCACGTAATGCAGATAAGTTATAGCCACGTAATTTTGCATGCTGTTGGCTACGTAGATCAGGCGCTTTGCCCGGATGATAATTGCTCGTACCCGCAGAATCGACGTGAATATTGAGTTGCGCTTCATCACAAAAATGTCTGAGAACCACTTCAGCCGTAGGTGAACGGCAAATATTTCCTAAACAAACACACAACACCTTATATGGCGTGCTGGATGACATAACAACCTCAAGACTACTTTTATTTCAAGCGTCTTATGTTAAGTTATTTATAGGATGAATCCTATATCAACACTCAAGAATAATGTTTATTTGGATATAAAAAATTAGGGATAAGCCAATGAGTCAATTTCAGTTTCAAACCGTCAGCAATATTATTTCAGGCTTAGGCTCTATTTCCCAACTGAGAGAGATCCTAGGCGACTTTCAAGCCAAACGTGTCATGCTTGTGACCGACCCCGGTATGTTGCAACAACAATTACATTTACCCATTTTGGATATTTTAGAAAGTATCCATCAAGACTATGTAATTTATTCCAGTATTCAAGCTGACCCTGCAGAACATATAGTTTTGGATGCAGTTCAATTTGCCAAGAATGAAAAAGTAGATTTGATTATTGGTTTTGGCGGAGGCAGTTCAATGGATGTGGCTAAAATTATTGCGATTTTGGCTCATCCTAAGCAAACACAGCAGATCAGTGATTTATATGGTGTAGCTAATGCAAAACGACCACGCTTACCGCTCATTTTGATTCCGACAACGGCAGGGACCGGCTCTGAAGTCACACCAATCTCTATCGTCACTACAGGTGAAACCACCAAAACAGGTATCGTCTCCCCTGTACTGTATGCCGATGTCTGTATCCTCGATGCGAACTTTACATTAAATCTTCCCGCACACATTACCGCAGCAACCGGTATCGATGCCATGGTGCATGCCATTGAAGCCTATACATCAAAAATTAAAAAAAATCCGTATGCGGATATGCTTGCTAAACAAGCTTTGCGTTTATTAAATAAAAATTTAGCGCTGGTTTTACAAGATGGACATAACCTCGAAGCGCGTCAGCACATGCTAGTCGGTTCAATGCTTGCAGGTCAGGCCTTTGCTAATGCACCAGTTGCAGCGGTGCATGCACTCGCCTATCCACTCGGTGGACACTTTCATCTCTCGCATGGTCATACCAATGCACTGGTTCTCGCTGAAGTGTTAAAGTTTAATGCACCTCAGGCCAAGCAGCATTATGCAGAACTCATGAGTTGGCTAGATCCATACAGTACGGGCTGTACCGATGGTTTATGTGATTTATTTATTGATCATATGCAAAATCATTTAGATCAGAGCGGTTTGGTGCTAAAACTCAGCCAACTCAATGTGCCTGAAAATATGCTCGATCGTTTAGCAGAAGACGCGTTATTACAAACGCGACTATTACAAAATAATCCGCGAGAACTGCAGTTTGAAGATGCTCGCCAGATTTACCAATCGATCTATGCCTAAAGTTCACTCATTTTGAAATAAAGAAAATACCAACGATGAAACCTAAAACTAAACGCCGCCAAAACTATCGATTTTTATTTCCAATCCAAACACGTTGGGCAGACAACGATATGTATGGTCATGTCAATAATGTCACTTATTACAGCTATTTTGATACCGCTGCAAATGCACTCTTGATTCAACATGCCTGTTTTGATTTGCAAAATACCCCGATCATCGGTTTAGTGGTCGATTCAGCCTGCAGTTTTTTACAAGAACTGTCCTATCCAGAAATCATTGAAGTTGGGGTTGCGATTGAAAAAATTGGTAATTCTTCACTGCGCTATGACTTGGCTATTTTTAAACAAGGACAAAATGAGGCTGCAGCCCAAGGACATTTCGTACATGTGTTTGTCGACCGCCAAACACGAAAAAGCACCTCGATACCCGATGATATGCGAGATGCTTTAACCCAGTTTTTACTTTAATTTTTAGAATCCAGCTTAGAACTTATTTGAGCTGGATATTTTGCAACTCACCATCAAAGCTTTTGAGCAAATCTTTAACAACAGGCTCTGCATGTAATAACTCATTTGCACGTGCAAAGGCCTTTTCCTTGCGGACATGTTGTAAAGCATACGGTGTGGTTTCTTCGACATCTTCAAAGCTGATATGGAAACGACATTTTGACCATTGTGCATGAATGGCTTGTTCCAATACATGCTGTAATTGAGTCACTAAAGCTTCGTATCGCTTTGGAATATGGAAAGTCGATTCACCGTCAATCGTACCTCGCATAATGCCATGCTGAGCCAACTCTTGTACCGCAGGTGAAAGTTGACTATTTCGGAACCAATACTCCCACTTTTCGACCGTCCACTCACCTTCAAGGGTTTGAGGCTGTAAAGTCAAAATATCTTGTGGCATCAAGGGAGAAGATGAACCCGTTTGAACAGCATCCGAAGAAACGGAACTTTGCGTAACTTGTGGTGGAGCTAGATCAAAACCATTGTCGCCTTGAGCACCCGAAACTGATTCATTCACCTCATGCTGTGGCTCAACTGCATCTGTCAAATTTGGCTGAGTCGTTTCAGCCTCTGTACTTGTTGACTCTAAAGCTGTTAACTCTAAAGGAGCAATATCTTCAAAATTTATAGCGCTCACATCAACTTCTTCAGTTTCAGTACTCGGCGTCGGATCTAAATCAAATAATGTATCTTCTGCCACGGCATCCATAACAAGCGTGTCATTTTGCTGTGTCGATACAGACTCAACCGGTGCAACCTCTTGCGTATCTAGAGTGCCATTTGCTGTAGATGCTGTAGAAGTTTGGCTAATCACATCCTCTTCAGGATCATCTAAAAAATCATCAGATGAAGGTTCATCGACTGCAGGTGCAGAAACATAGCCATCATCGTCATCATAATGTGAATCATCAAAATCATCGAAAGCTGGCGATGTGTCTACAGCGGGTACAGCTTCAGGCTGCTCAACAGTGGCAACCTGTGCAGCAGACTCAACAACGGTATTGGGTTGCTGCAAAGACTGTGTTTGAGTCGGCTGAACTGTTTCGGCCTGATTTTGAGCAAGCTGTGGCTGTGCGGCTGACTCTTGCTGTACGGCAGAGACCAACATTTCGTTTGGCTGTAATGGTCGGAATGCTAATAGACGCAGCACACACATCTCAAAACCTTGCTCTTGCGTGACTGCCAACTGCAAGTCTGCCCGACCTTTGCATGCGACTTGATAATACAACTGCAAATCTTGAGCTGAAATTAACTGCGACAATTGCATAATTTTTTGATTGATCTCAGCGCTATATTTCAACGCCAAGTCTGGCAAGTATTGTAATAATGCCAATTCATGTAACGTTGAAATTAACTGATCTAATACCAGCGACACATCCAGTGCTTGTTGACGGAATTGCATGAGTAAAGCACTCACGCGTTCACGATGATTTTGATGAATGGCTAAAATCAAATCATAAATAATCGTGCGGTCAATTAGGCCCAACATGTCTTTAACATCTTGGTGCTGAATTGAACCTTGACCATAGGCAATCGCCTGATCAGTTAGTGACAATGCATCACGCAGTGAACCTTGAGCCGATTCAGCAATTTGCCAAATCGCATCTTGCTCCGCTTGAATTTGTTCTTTTTGTAAGATATCTGTCAAATGCGATGTGATTTCATCCACCGCTAAAGGACGCAAAGTAAATTGCAGACAACGTGAGATGACAGTAATCGGTAATTTTTGTGGATCTGTAGTAGCAAATAAGAACTTCACATGCTCTGGCGGTTCTTCTAGAGTCTTTAATAACGCATTAAATGAATGCGTAGAGAGCATATGCACTTCATCGATCAGATAAACCTTGAAGCGACCTTGGGTTGGTGCATAAGGAACGTTATCGAGTAGTTCTCGCGTATCTTCAACTTTGGTCCGTGATGCCGCATCGATTTCAATTAAATCAATAAAACGACCTTCATTTACTGCTTTACACGTTGGGCAGACTTCACACGGCGTTGAGGTTACACCTGTTTCACAGTTCAGACATTTTGCCAAAATACGGGCAATAGTGGTTTTACCCACACCTCGAGTACCTGTAAATAAATACGCATGATGTAACCGACCACGTTCTAAGGCACTGGTAAGTGCGCGTGACACATGGTTTTGTCCCACGAGTTCAATGAAATTTCGTGGACGGTATTTTCGTGCAAGTACTTGATACATGTATGCTCCTTTTTACAGGTGTAAGCATACTGTTTTTTTGTCTAATAGTGAAATAAATGGCAGAGTTTGGACAATAAAAATTCGATCTTGGACTCTCCCAATGATCAGGTAAATTTAATAAAAATTACCAATGCTTAAACTGCTTTATTTAAAAGGAAATCACTCTGCATTTGATAGCGTTTCGCCGTGTGGTCTTCACGAATTTCGAGCAATTGCTGATCCAAATCTACATACAATAGATTGCGCGTTTGCACATTCATAAGTTCTAGCTGCTGCTTTGATTCATCTTTAAAACGAATTACACCTTTTAGCACTTCTACTTCGTTATGACCACTTAGACTTTCACGAGTGAGTGTATAGGTTTGGTCTTCACGTAGCTCAAGAGCCACAGCCATGCCGGGACAATCTTCACAACGAGAAAGACAGCCCATACAAGGTGTTATGCCTTTAAAATTACCGACCCATGCTGCATGCTGTTTTTCAGCAGTAATTGCTTCTATCTCCTTTGATTTCGTTTGAGTTGAATCCTGACAACCCAACATTGCCGACGTTGCTACTAAGGGAATCAAAACAACTTTTTTCATAGGGATATCACAGCAGTCTAAAACTGCGAGGGAAAATAGCATATTTTTCACATTTCCCCAATTTCTGTTTTATCCCAAAGACTCTTAAAGCCAGCCCTTACGTCCTTTAAGTGCTTTGTCTGCACAGCGTAGCGTTTCTTGAGTTAAGCCCCATAAGCGATAATCGCCGGTGATTGAACCCGTCGCAAAGTTATGTGTATATGCAAAACTTAAATCACGCTGCGGATCACACCAGGCCCCAGAACCATTAAAACCTATATGTCCAAAACCTTGACTCGATTTGCCTAAAGTTAAAATGCGGTGATATCCCAAACGCCAATTCATTGGTAAAGGCATAATACGATCACGCTTTTTATATTGAATTTTACTTAAAGATTCATAAACTTGTGGTGTAATTAAGGTCTGTCCTTGCCACTGGCCATGATTGGCTAGCATTGCATAGATTTTCGCTAAACTATTGGCACTAAATACGCCTGTTGCCGCAGGAATAATGGCTTGCAAACCCTCATCACTAAAAAATGAAAACTTGCGCATCCCTTTTGGAATCATACCATCTTGAAAGTCTTGCAAATTTTGTCCTGAAATTTGCAGGAACTGATCAAAGATTGACGGTTTTCGTGTCTCGGTCTTTTTTTTCGTTGTCTGCGCTTGGGTATTTTCTTGAACAGAAGCATCTATAGTGCGTTCTTCTTTTTTCTTTTTCGGAATCAAGCGTGCAACCTTACCAAGTTGATGCTCTGGTACACCAAAAAAAGCATGATCCAACTCTAAAGGTTCAACCAAATACTGTTGCATCAATTCTGTAAGCGGTCGACCTGTGGCCTTTTCAAGTACACCACCGACTTGCCAACCGAAGGTTAACGGTTGATATGCTGCATCAGTTGATGGCTCAAAACGCGGCTTAGCTTGTTCGATGACTTTAAGCATATGTGGCCAATCAGCCATTTCAGATGCTGTTTCGATGATATTACGGATATCGTATAAACCACTTTGATGACTCAGCATGTGCCTTAATGTGATATCCGACTTACCATTTTGAGCAAACTCCGGCCAATATGCGGCAACGGGAGTATCGTAATCTAGAAAGCCTTCGCTCACTAAGATATGTGCAAGCGTTGCAAGTACGCCTTTACCCGTGGAATAACAGACTGAGGGTGTATTGGCCTGCCAAGCTTCTTCGGCTGACTTTTTACCAGTCCAAATATCTACGACTTTTTGACCTTTAAAATACACCACTAAGGCGGCTCCGCCTAAGTGGGTTCGAGCATCCTGCATACGGCTAAATTGCGCCGCCAAATCTTGAAACGCCTCGTCAACCGTACCTTGATAATTATTCTTCTGTGCAAATAGATATTCTTTGAGCGCCTGCATCATCATTCCTTTGAATATGAATCGCTTGAGATTAAAACAAAAAAGCCTAAACCGATATCGATTTAGGCTTAAGTCTTACAGTGCTTTCACACTTCCCGCGACATGCGGTTTTTTGTTTTTGCTATTTCGAATTGCAAACTCGGTATCTTGTCCAGTTTGAGCCGTTAAAAACTCAACTTGTGATGGGAGATACATCGGCAGTTTAAACCAGACATCTGCTTCATAGGCATCTGGTAAAGTTAAGCTCGACAAAGCTTTGGCTTTACTCCACATACCATGTGCAATGGCTTGTTTAAAACCAAACGCTTTAGCGGTTACAGCATGAATATGAATCAAGTTAAAGTCACCAGAAGTCAACGCATAACGGCGACCGGTATTTTCAGAAACATTCCATTCAGCTTGAACTTGCAACTCAGCTGACTTTGTTTCGGTAGATTTTGCCGCAGCTTTGTTCTCTGTTTTTTGACGTGCTAAATACGTGGTTAATGATTCTACAACCACTTCATCGCCCACTTTTGCAGTGGTAATAAAGTCAAATTGCACACCTTTATCATGTGGCTGTAATTCACCAAATTTGCATGACAATGACAGTGTTTCATTCACACCAACTTTGCGATATTGCTTCACTTGGTTACGAATATGTACCAAACCTAAGATCGCAAATGGAAAAGCTTCCGTAGTCATCATATGCATTTGCAAACTTTGAGAAAGCACAGCCAAATAAATCGCTGGGATATATCCATTGTTTTTAAAGCCACAGACTTCGTTATAAGCTTTTAAATGTTTTTGATCGACCTTAAATGAATCCACCACATATTCAACTTGCGGCAGCACTTTTTCAGCTTTAGGCTTTTTAAAAATCAAGCCTTGAATCACTTTTGGATAGGCTAAATAAGGTTTTGGAAGTTGACTAAAATGGTGAGTATTCATACTAAACCTTTGGAAGTTTTTATTTCAATGTTTTAAAAGCATCTTCTCTTGCGCCATATATAGCTCAAGGAGAAGGCTAGAATGAGGGTTAGACCCATTCATTTATAGCAAATTTTTACCTCTCCCTAGCCCTCTCCTAAAAGGAGAGGAAATTTTAAGAGGAATGTATTAAGCCCCTAACAAGCTTTGACCACACACACGTACCACGTTACCGTTCAAGCCAGTCGACGCAGTTGAAGCAAACATCGCAATCGTTTCTGCAACATCTACAGGTAAACCGCCTTGACTCATCGAGTTCATGCGACGACCTGCTTCACGGATTGCAAATGGAATCGCAGCAGTCATTTGCGTTTCAATAAAGCCTGGAGCAACCGCATTAATGGTTACACCATTTTTCAATAATGGAGCAGTAAATTTAACCACACCAATTACACCTGCTTTAGAAGCAGCATAGTTGGTTTGACCTAAGTTACCTGCAATACCTGAAATAGAAGATACGCAAACAATACGACCATTTGCATTGAAGCCATCATTTTCAAGAAGGTAATCATTTACACGCTCAATCGCAGACAAGTTAATGTTAATCACCAAATCCCAAAGCTCAGGCTTCATATTGGCCAAAGTTTTGTCACGGGTAATTCCGGCATTGTGCACGATGATATCCAAACCACCTTGAGCAGCTGCCGCAGCTTTGATTTTTTCACCGGCATCGCTTGCAGTAATATCAATCGCGAGCGTAGAACCGCCAATTTCACCTGCAACACGGTCAAGGTCAGCTTGCTGCTGTGGAACGTCTAAACAAATGACATGCGCGCCATCACGTGACAATACATGTGCAATTGCTTCACCAATACCACGGCTTGCACCTGTTACTACAGCTGTTTTGCCTGCAAGCGGTTTATTCCAGTCAACATCCACAACATCTGCTTTCGAAACACGAATCACCTGACCCGATACATAAGCTGAACGTGGTGAAATCACAAAACGTAATGCAGATTCTAAGTTTGCTTCAGCACCTTCGTCCACATAGACTAACTGTGCAGCAATCCCTTTCTTAAACTCTTTACCGACTGATTTTACAAAACCTTCTAGTGCACGTTGTGCAATGGCTTGTTTTACAGTTTTCGCAGTTTCTGGTGTTGTACCAACAACGACAACGCGACCAGACGCCTGAATTTGACGCGCGATTGGGTTAAAAAATGCATATAAGGCATGCAGTTGTTCTGAGTTTTGAATACCGGAAGCATCAAATACCACAACTTTAAACTTAGACTCTTTATCGCCTTCGTTAAATGCGCTTAAGTTTAGACCTGATTTTGCCGCAGCTTGTTGTAATTCAGCATTATTGCCTGCATAGCTATTGGCATGAATATTTGCCAAAACTTGTGCAATAGCACCAGACAATGTTGAAGCAGGCGCTGCACCGAATAAAACCGCACCTTTAACTACAGGTGTTGCAGACTCAAAACGCTCTAAAAAAGTCGGTGATGGTAAACCTAAATTTTTGATGACAAATTTACCAATAGGAGATTTTGCAAATGTTTGGTATTGATCAGTCATGTTTATTATCTCTCATACAGATTAATTTTTGATGGATCTGAAGATATCCCTTTAACTTCAAGATGATGTCAGATACTTATATTTCAATAGTTCCATCAGTTTCCATGGAATCATACTTGAGTTAAACCGCAGATGGCTTGACCTGAATGCTTTAGCGAATGTCATTTTAGTCAATTTACCCCTTTGGTGAATATGCTAATGTAGCCGTCAAGAAGATCATCAACATGCTTGGAAAAGCCTTATGAGCAAAACAACTCAAGAAAATCCAGCAGTCGAAAGTCCGACTACGGAAACTGTGTCAAATACATCAAAGAGTACGCCACGTACCGCTAAAAGTACGGGCACAGCAACCAAGTCTACAAGTGATGCCGCTAAAATAAGCCGTCCTCGTCGTGCATCTACACGTACTAAGACACCCGCTTCAAACCCTAAAACAGCTTTAAAATCAACAACTCAAACGTCTGTTCAACAGGATAATACCATGAGTCAAAACACAGTTCGCCGCGTTGCTATTATCGGTGGTAATCGTATTCCTTTCGCTCGTTCTAACGGCGCTTACTTCACTGCATCGAACAGCGATATGTTCACAGCTGCATTAAATGGTCTTGTTGAACGTTTCAACCTTCAAGGTCAACGCCTTGGTGAAGTTGTTGCTGGTGCCGTGTTAAAACATAGTCGTGACTTTAACATGACCCGTGAGTGTGTACTCAATACCGAACTTGCTCCTGAAACACCTGCTTACGATATTCAACAAGCATGTGGTACGGGTTTACAAGCTGCTTTCTTAGTTGCTAATAAAATTGCTTTGGGTCAAATCGAAGTGGGTGTTGCTGGTGGTGTAGATACAACCTCTGATGCACCGATCGCTTTTGGTGATGGCCTACGTAAAGCTTTACTTGAGTTGAACATTGCTAAAACGGGTAAAGACCGCCTAAAAGCATTAACTAAAATTAATGTTAAAGATTTGATGGATGCACCGAAGAACGGTGAACCACGTACAGGTCTTTCTATGGGTGACCATCAAGCGATTACGACACTTGAATGGGGTATTTCTCGTGAAGCGCAAGATGAACTTGCAGCATCTTCACATCAAAAAATGGCAGCTGCATATGAAGAAGGTTTCTTCGATGACCTGATTACGCCATTCCTAGGTTTAGAACGTGACAACAACTTACGTGCAGACTCTTCTGTAGAAAAACTTGCGAAGTTAAAACCAGCGTTTGGTAAAGGCGATGCGCGTACGATGACTGCGGGTAACTCGACTCCACTAACTGATGGTGCATCATGTGTCCTTCTTGCCTCTGAAGAATGGGCAAAAGCAAACGGTCACGAAGTTCTTGCTTATTTAACTTTCCAAGAAACTGCGGCAGTTGACTTTGTAGAGAAAAAAGAAGGCTTATTGATGGCGCCTGCGTATGCAGTGCCTCGTATGCTTGAACGTGCAGGTATTACGCTACAAGATTTCGATTACTATGAAATTCATGAAGCGTTTGCATCTCAAGTATTGTCTACACTGAAAGCATGGGAAGATCCTAAATTCTGTAAACAACGTTTAGGCTTAGATGCACCATTGGGTTCAATTGATCGTTCTAAATTGAACGTGAAAGGTTCATCTCTTGCTGCAGGTCACCCATTTGCTGCAACTGGCGGTCGTATTATCGCAACTGCTGCAAAACTATTGAACCAAAAAGGTTCAGGCCGTGTACTTGTATCGATCTGTGCTGCGGGTGGTCAAGGCGTAACAGCGATTATTGAAAAATAATTAATCTGCACTATAAAAAAACCGCTCATATGAGCGGTTTTTTTATACCTATACATTAGAAGCGGTAACCCACACCCAAATAAGTAATTAATGGATCAATATCCACTTTTGTAGATGAATGAATCATCTGTTGCCCAGTCGTTTCATTCAAAACTTTAATCGTTGCCTGATTATTAAGTTTTGCATATGACACTGATGCAACACCATACCAGCTAGGAGTAATGTCATAGGTAAAACCAGCGGTTACAATTGGTGCGATAGCCGTATCGGTATCTACATCAACTTTCATGCGATAGGCATCACCATTCGCATCAGTACTCACTTTACGATCTAGAGCTGCGCCACCTTTTCCATCTAACATATTTTGGATCATATGACCCGCCACTTGTAGATCTGCCTCAATGCCTTTATCTAATTTAATTTCGTTAAAGTAAGCATACATAATGCCCGCCCCTACATATGGACGGAACTTATTCACACCTGATTTTCCGAATTGATACTGAACTTCAAGCGCCGGTGTCCAAGCACGCGCTGTAGAAGCTTTTTTACGTGCCCCAAGATTGGTAATTTCAATAGCTTGTGCTAATTCAAACTCAGATATACCCGCTATCTGTAATATAGAAGTTGGTGGCAATATTGCAGTTCCAGATAATGGTGCATTAATAATACCCACACCTTTAATATCGACTTTAGGTGGAATCCCGCCAATCATCTGTAATGAAACATTATCATTAATATAATAATTAAATGTTAAACCTAAAGTATCTACATCATCTGCTTCTAAGCCTGTACCCTGATTAGTCCATTGATCAAGCCCTCTAATTTCAGCATCTCCTGATTCTGTAGCAACTAGATTACCATCCTCATCCAAAAAACCCAGTGCATACCAATCATCAGGCTGGTCTAGCATTTCCTCAAATACTGGAAATAATATGTCTTTGCCTGTCATACCCTCTGGTAAACCTGGAACTTGTGCATCCCCATCTATTGATCCGAGTAATGAACCTAGAGAAATAGTACCAACAGGAATTGTAGTCACTGGAGATACAGCAGTACGAATATTAAAAGGATTCGCCTTGCCTTGCGGCATCACATGCATCCAACCCGCAGATACAGAAAAACGTTTAAAGTTACCATCTGCAAATGTAAATTGTGTAAGCCCAAGTAAAACAACAGGTGTGACAATTTTTATCAATTTCATATGCTAACTCCTTGTCTTGCATATTTTTTTAATTAAATCCTAAAAACATTCTTTGTTCTTATATTTAAAAGTTATGTAATTAGTATAATTTTTTATAGTTATATTATGTTTTTATATATTGTTATTTGTAAATTTTTGCACTATTTTAATGCAAAAAAGGCCTGTACTTATCAATACAGGCCAATGTGATTTTCTTATTGAAATTTAACGATATTGTGGTTGGTAACCTAGGTACGCTTCGATCTGGTCATAGCACCATTGGAAAATAAATGTGTAGACTAAAATACACATGGTCATACTAAAATCGAGCAAAATCGCCTGCCATAAGGTCATATGCATGGCATAAGCCACCATTGGGATGGTTGCAAGCATTAAGCCGCCCTCAAATCCAATCGCATGCAAAACACGTACACCAAAGGTTCTTTTTAACTTTCTTTTTGCTTCAAATTTTTCAAAATAATGATTAAAAATCATGTTCCAAATCACAGAAGTGACCGCCATCGCAATACCTAGCGTACCTGTCACCTCCATCGGAACTTTAAAAATAAAACTTAAAGCAATAGCAATGATCACCAATAGGATGATCTCATAGCTTAGCGCATGAATAATCCTTCTCTTGGAAATCGTCATTTTGAAACACTCTATCATTTGTAAAAAACTTATTTTATTTTTATATTATTGATTAATCGAGTCAGGTTCTTTCAATATTATTGAAAGGTTGTATTCCTTTATTTTTCTATATGCACATGAATATTAATCAAGAACAACTGATGATTTTTAAAACAGTCATGGAAACAGAGTCATTTTCCGCAGCTGCCAGACAACTCGGCAAAGTACCTTCGGCTGTCAGCATGTCCATTGCCAACTTCGAAATTGATCTCAACCTTAAACTGTTTGAGCGGGTTGGTCGTGAACCTGTGCCCACAGCTCAAGCGCTAAACCTGTATGAAAAAACTGAACAATTATTGATAGAAATCAATCAATGGAAACAGCATGCAATTGCACTGAGTCATGGTTTAGAGTCTTCACTGAATATCGTGGTGGTATCAGAACTGCTACATACACAGTGGACCGACTATATCTCTTTGCTAGAAACTCATTTTCCATCTTTGCAAATCAATATTTTTTCTGCGCCTCAAGAAGATGCTCAAAAGATGTTATTACAGGGTCAAGCGCAGCTTGCTCTAATGTTTGAACGTGAACAGCTTGAGAGTTATGAACAATTTGTCGAATTGAAGCGTGAAGCATTGGTTCCTGTTGCTGCGACAAAACATGCCCTATCGAAATTTAAGCAAGTCAGTTTTGAGCAAATTTTGCAAAGCCGGCAAATCGTGGTTGCAAGTCGTGATAAAAGCATCAAACCAGAGTTGTTATTTTCCAAACACAGTTGGCGTACAGATAATCACCACTCTGCCTGTTCTATGATTATTCAAGGTCTGGGTTGGGGTGTGCTTCCCCTCGAGATGTTTAATGAAAATCCGACGCTCAAAGATCAACTCAAAATCTTAAGCTTTCAAGATTTCACACCTAAATTTGAATATTTCGTCGACTTGGTCTGGAACCGTGAAAAACCACTGGGCTCGGCTGCTCATTTTTTGATTAATCACATCCGAAATTCACGAAAAACTACGATTTAGACCGCCTAATTGGGCAGTTTTTGGTTGGGTTCTAAACAGATTGTGTTATAAAAGTATGTAGACCAAGAACATTAAGAACTAGATTTCAAATGACTCAAAATGCGTTAAACCAATTAAAAAGCCTAACAACGATTGTTGCTGACAGCAGTGATTTAGCTGCGATTAATACATTCCGTCCATTGGATGCGACCACAAATCCATCTTTAATTACAGCAGCGGCAAATCAACCTGAAAATAAAGAACTGATTGAAAGTGCTTTTGAACAAGCGCGTAAAGAAGGTTATCAAAACGATGAGCTGATTGAGCGCACTATCGATATCCTTACGGTCAAATTTGGTGTAGAAATCTTAAAATTGATCAAAGGACGTGTCTCTACAGAAGTCGATGCAGCCTTGTCCTATGATACTGATGCCACCATTGCAAAAGCTAAAGAGTTATTGGCTTTATATGCACAGTATGGTATCGATCAAAACCGTATCTTAATTAAAATTGCCTCAACGTGGGAAGGCATTCAAGCCGCTAAAGCCCTTGAAGCTGAAGGCATTCACTGTAATCTGACTCTGTTGTTTGGTTTGCATCAAGCTCAAGCCTGTGCAGATGCTCAAGTCACGCTGATTTCGCCATTTGTTGGCCGTATTTTAGATTGGTACAAAAAAGCTGAAAATGTGGATAGCTACCCGATTGAGAAAGATCCAGGCGTGTTATCAGTTAAGCAGATTTACCACTACTACAAACAACATGACATCAAAACTGAAATTATGGGTGCTAGCTTCCGTAGTATTGATCAAGTGCTCGGCTTAGCAGGATGTGATTTATTGACAGTTTCACCAAATTTATTGGCAGAACTGGAAAAAGATCAGCGTACCGTTGAAGTGCAACTGTCTAATCATCATGCGCATGCACACTGTCAACACGATGTACAAGTGCTCGACAAGCAAACTTTCAAAGCTGAAGTTGAAAAAGACTTAATGTCTTTCCAACTATTACAAGGCGGTATTGATGGTTTTATTAAAGCCCGTGAGCAATTAAGTAGCTTACTGCGTCAAACTTTTGGCTTAGATGCTGAAATAAAAGCATAAATTAGAAATTTTCAGTTTCATCTAGAACCGAAGTTGTATACTACAGCTTCGGTTTTTTATTTGAGTGTCTTCAGTGTTTGGAATCACAGACTTAACGACCTTTATTATTGGTACGATATTAATTGTGATTTTACCCGGGCCAAATTCACTTTATGTCATGTCTGTTGCTTCTCGCTATGGCATTAAGGTCGGCTATTTAGGCGCTTTTGGTGTCTATACTGGCGATTTGATCTTAATCTTACTCACCGCTCTCGGCGCTGCATCCTTACTTCATGCCTTCCCTTGGTTATTCTTATTATTAAAAATTGTGGGTGCGCTGTATTTAAGTTATTTAGGTATCAAACTTTTCAAGGCTGCCTACCAAACTTGGAATGCCGTTCAAACGCCAGAACAACTCGACACCAAACAACTGAGTTTGAGCGAACTGAAACCGTTTAAGACTGCATTAACCATCAGTATTTTAAACCCTAAAGCCATTCTTTTTTACTTATCGTTCTTTGTACAATTCGTCGATCCTGCATATCCATATCCTGCGATTACATTCACCGTACTCGCGATCGTATTGCAAATTATCAGTATGAGCTATTTAACGATTTTGATCTTTTCGGGTGCAAAACTGGCTACCTATTTTAGCCATCGCTATAAATTTACGGCATGCTGTGTAGCAGCAGTTGGTCTTCTATTTTGTGGATTTGGTCTAAAGCTTGCGACATCTACCATGTAACCGACATGGGCAAAGTATTTCTGTTTTTTTACTTAAAAATCTATATGCCTTTAAACTTTTGAATGGATGAAACATCCACAATCTATGTTTTCGGTTCGTACTATTAAAGTGCCTTTTATTAAAGTGTCGTTCTTGAATAAATAAAGTATTTCCCTAACATCTTGTTAAGCACTTTTACTGTACAGGACTTGAGCGTATCATCCTGAAAAATGACATCCTAAATCTGCGCCAACAATAGTCATAGCTCGATCATTATGCAAAAACTACTCCAAGACTTCTCCATTCCAGCTGCTTTTGCAGGTTTTATTACGTTCTTAGTCGGGATCAGTGTCTCGGCTGTTTTGGTGATCCAATCTGCACAACTGCTCGGTGCCAACACAGCAGAAATAACCTCTTGGTTTTGGGCTCTAGGTTTGGGTATCGGCTTAAGCGGGCTGATTCTGTCTTGGAAATTTAAATATCCCGTTGCGACTTCATGGTCCACTGCAGGACTGGCACTGATTTTAGCGACTGCAAATGGTTACAGCATGAATGCCGCCCTAGGTGCTTTCTTGGTCTGTGGCTTATTGACAGCAATACTTGGATTTTTAGGCATTTTTGAAAAAATACTGCGCTATATCCCGCAAAGTCTAACCAGTGCAATGTTGGCGGGCGTACTTCTAAAATTTGGTATTGAATTATTTGTCAGTTTACAAAATGAATGGGCATTCGTTCTGGGTTTACTCGCGGCTTATGTCATCAGTAAACGACTGTTACCACGTTATAGCATTGTCATTACGGTGATCATTGGCATCATGCTTTGCCCATTATTACTTGGTTTTCAATTACCGGCGCTTAATTTAGAACTCGCACAGCCTGTTTGGGTTACACCTGAATTTTCGATCTCAGCAATACTGGGTTTGGCGCTGCCCCTCTTTGTAATCAATATGGCATCTCAATATTTACCTGGTTTAGCCATGATTAAAAGTTATGGCTATCAACCCCACGTTAATCAACTGATCGGTTGGACTGGGACAGCCCAAACGCTACTCGCGCCATTTGGATGTTTTAGTGTCAATATTGCTGCGATTAGTGCTGCCATCAGTCTAGATGACCAAGCCCACCCCGATGAGAAAAAGCGCTATATCGCAGGTATGACCTGTGGCTTCTTTTATATTTTGATGGGCCTGTTTGCAGCCACTTTAGTGAGTTTCTTAACCGCTTTCCCATTGGTATTTATTACCGCTTTAGCAGGCATTGCCCTACTAGGCACCATTGGACACAACATCGTCATTGCTTTCCAAGAAGCGAGTGAACGTGACGCTGCTCTACTCACCTTCTTGTTTAGTGCATCGGGCGTACAATTTTTTGGTATTGGTTCCGCGTTTTGGGGGTTGGTTTTTGGTTTAGTCGTACATGCTATTTTCAAATATAAAAGAAATTAAGCGCACATTTACAAACAGCGTTCTTTAGTCTATTTCGCTCGATACGTTCGGGCGATCAGTTCTTGTTTTAATAATTGGGTTTCGCTTTCGTCTTCCACTTCTGTAAAAGCGGTGAGCCAAATACCATCAGCTGCATAACGTACAATTTTCAGTTCTATATCTGAATCGGTCTGATGATGTCGCTCTAAACGTGATTTCATCCATTCGATCCAAAATTCATTAAAAGTTTTATCGGTCAGCATGGTCATCGAAATCGCTGACCATGACTGTTGCAAACCCATGATTTGTTTTTCTAAGGTAATTTCAATATAGGCTCGGGTAAAACGACCGTATGGCTCAGGGTCTTCGTCAATTAATCGGTCAACGACCTCGTCTAATTGAGCCAAAAGCATCACAATCATGGACTCTAAGAGCTTTTGCTTGTTTGAAAAATGATGAAATACACCACCTTTTGTAACCCCAACTAAATCCGCAACGGCTTGAATCGACACCCCATTAACACCTTTATCAGCAGCAAGAAGGATTGCGTGCTGCAAAATACTTTGGCGTATCAGTTGAGGCTCTTTTTTGCGCTGATGCGGATTATCCATATTAATGTCCAGCTGAAGTTGAAAACAGGTTGATCACGACCACACCTGAAACAATCAGGCCTATCCCTAACATGGCTGGGAGGTCTAAACTTTGACGAAAGATAAAGTAGCCAATTAGTGCAGTTAAAACAATACCAACGCCTGCCCAAATGGCATAAGCAATACCAAGTGGTATGACTTTAATCACCTGAGACAATAAATAAAATGCCAAACAGAATAAAACTGCGACAGCCAATGAAGGCGCAAGTTTGGTAAACCCTTCTGACTTCACCAAAAATGTCGAACCAATTACTTCTGAGATAATCGCCAATGACAGTAAGCCATAGGCCAATGTTACCGAATTCATTAATCATTCCAAAATAAACATACCAACTGGTAGGTATGTTATTAAGTTAAAGATTATTCTGCAAGCCTTTTAAGTCTGTTTTTAATTTTTGACGGTCTGTGTGTGTTGTTGCAAAAATTCTAAAGTACGATCAAAGGTCTGCTGGCTGGCCTTTTTACTCATCATAAATTGATATTCATGTACCAAAAATTCTTTCGAATCTGGATAAAATACCGCTGTCACAGGTACATTATTTGCCTTCAATTTTTCTACAAAAGGCTCAGATTGAGTTTTGGTTAAAAAATCTTTATTACCACCGCTGATAAATACTGGTGGATAATTTGCATTAATATTTGAGGCCGTTGAAATACGCGTTAAAAACTCGGCATCATCTTTTTTGTCTCCGGTATAGGCCTGAACCAAGTTATAGACGCCCCACTCGATCAGTCCAATCTCGTTGGGTGCAGTATTTACAAAGCTGTTTAAATCATAAATACCACAATGCAAAATCAGCCCTTTAAGCTGTGAAGGCTTTAATACAGGTTGAATCTTTGACGCTTGCGCAAAATCTGGATTCGTAACCAAGGCGGCATAATGACTGGCCATATTTGCACCAGCAGAATCCCCTGCCAAATACATATTTTGAGAATCAATGCCATATTGTGCCGCATGTAGATTTAAAAACGTCAGTGCTGCATCTATTTGGTTGAGCTGTGTGGGATAAATGGCTTCAGGTGCAAACTGATATTGAACAGAAACCACATTATAACCTTGGGCTGCGAGCCGTTTAAAATATCCACCTGCATGCTCTTTTGAACCTGAGACCCAACCGCCACCGTGGATCCAAACAATCGTTGGTCTTGGTGCAATCGCCATACTTGTTTCAGGTTGATAGATATCCAAGTTTAAATTTGGATTTTGTAGATATTGAATATTTGACTGCACAATAACATTGTCAGGCGCATGTAAGTTGATAAAGGTCTTTTGGACTTGTGTCGATAAGTTAAATGCGCCTGCAATCACTTTGGTACTGCTTTGCGTGTTTTGACAACCAGACAAATGCAACACTGAACACATGCTGAGTACAACCAACCCTGCTTTATATGACATATCAAACTATCCAATCGCATCAATTTTGTTATAAATCTTAGATTTAAAACTGTATATAGTTTAGGCTTATTTTCATAAAGTTCAAATTGATCTTTTAAGCTCAAAATCCGAGAAAATTGGTCGATTTTATTTTAATATTTTTGAGCAAAGTCCGAGTTTTTTGCTCAGATTTATTTGACGATTTATCGACATTAATTTATGTAATTTTATGAATTTACAATATTTTTTAGATTAATAAATTGAACCATGCGCGACAATGTGTTATCAATAATCTATAGGGTTTAAAAGCAAAATTACAGGAGATTGTTCCATGTCATATCAAAACATTTTAGTACCTGTCGATGGTTCAGAAATCTCGTTTTCTGCAGTTAAAAAAGCTGCAATTATTGCCAAGGCGTTTAACAGCCAACTCACTTTAATCAGCCTTGTTGCTGAAGACCCATTTACCGATGCAGACTTCTATTATTCTTCATCAATCATGAAAGAATATTTCGTACAAGCTTATGCAAATGCAGAATCTGCTTTGAAAGAAGCTGTGCAAATTACAACTGAAGTGGGTGTAGAAGCACAAAGTAAAATCATTAAAGGCCAAGTTTCTGCTGAAGGTGTGGTAGAAGCAGCCAATGAAGTCAAAGCCGATTTGATTGTGATGGGTTCACATGGTCGTAAAGGCTTTAAGAAAATGCTACTCGGCAGCTTCGCACAAGATGTACTCAGTAATACTGAATTACCTGTGTTGGTTGTAAAAGCTTAAGATGACCAAGCCCACATGATGTGGGCTTTTTTCTATTCAGCACACCCTTCCCCCATAGGCTTACCCTTTTGTCTAATTCATACAATATCGTGAATAGAGCAAGATTAGATTGATAACATTTAAAATATTAAGGAAGCAGATATGAGTCAATATCAACAAATTTTAGTCCCTGTGGATGAATCTCCAATTTCATATTCTGCTGTTGAACATGCGCTCAGCTTGGCTAAAAGTCAAAATGCACAAGTGACCATTGTCAGTGTTGTTGCTGTTGATCCATTCGTTGGTGTCGATTTCTATGCTGTTGCACCTGCAATCACTGAATATTTTATGCAAGCTGAAAAAAGTGCTCAGCTGCGTTTAGAAGATATCAAACAAACCTTTGTACGTGATGGTATCGAAGTTAAAACCCGTTTGATTCATGGTGTATCGCCAACCGAAGGGATTTTACAAGTGGCTGATGAAATCTCTGCAGATTTAATCATCATGGGTTCGCATGGACGCACAGGTTTAAAAAAAGCCATGCTGGGCAGCGTAGCACAAAATATTTTAACGCAGTGCCCAATTCCTGTTTTGATCATAAAGCAATAAACTAAGATTCAAAGAAAAGCCCTTCATTGAGGGCTTTTCTTCTTTTAGATCAATTAAACACGTTATTTAAATATACAATTCGTTCTGTAGTTTTCTGATTAAAACATTTGGTATATTGCAACTCTTGATTTTGCGTATTCATCGCATCATCCCAGTATTGCGAATGCTTTTGATAAGTCTCTTTTTCACTTTCATTTAATGAATAAACACTTTTTTGTGCAAGCACTTTACAGTCGATATCACGCTTTTCAAACCAGTCTGCTTGATCTTGCTGTAACTGCGCCTTTTGTTCATCACTAAAACGATCCCAAGTCTGATTGAGACGGTCCACCACTTTGGCATTATCCTGATCTAGCTCTTTCTTACGAATATCCATCGCCTTTTGTGCAAGGCTCATTTGTTGAGATTGACTCTCCATCCCTTGCTGATAGGATTCTTCGTCTCGCTTATTTTGAGCACTATATGCCGCATATAGCACCGCATGACGTGTCACTGTTACAACGCTATCAATTACGTCATTTTGACTTGGGACACTTAAACTTAAACCATCTTTGTCCGTTTTAGTGATGCTATAGCTAAAGTTCCCTTTAAGCTGATCATTGTCCATGCTTAAGCCTGACTCACCATCTTCGAGTGAATCATTCAAAGTATAATTACCACGTTCTTCACAGCCTTCGTTACATGGTCGTTCAGCAAAGGCGTTTTCAGCACGCTTTTGTAATCCTTTCGGGAAAACCACCAACAATTGACTGCTACATTCCAATGTTTTGGCTTTATTAGGGTCTTCAGTTAAAGTCGTGACATTTTGAATGTTAAATTTTAGATTTTTTACAATCAGATCCATGAGTTGCTGATCGGCTTCATAATCTGACTGACGTATTTCTTTGTTTAATTCTTTGAGATATTCTTTTTTTAAATGATCTTGCAATTGGTCAATATTGGCTTGTGCTGTACAACTCCAATCGTCCAAAGCAGGCGCTTCCGTTTTGGCTTCAGTATCTTTTTTATTTTTAAAATTATCACAGCCGGATATCAATGCCGCAGACAACATGAGGCTCGTGATGACTATTTTTTTCATTGTATAAGTACCATTATGATTTTATTCTTCGGGCGTATTTTACTCAAAATTACAGCGCTTTGACGAGAAAAATCCCCGCATGTGCAGGGATTTTTTATATATCATCTCATTTAGTACGGTTTTAATTGGTCTTTTCAGTTACGCCTTCGCTGGTGACATCTCGTACTTTACCATTCTCGGTATTTAAAACTTCAAACTCAATACGACGGTTTTTGAATTGACCTTCTTTGGTGCTGTTTTCTGCTACCGGTTTTTCTTGACCATAACCCACCGCTTGAAGCTGTGCAGGATCAACGCCTTTCGACACCAAGTAATCCACCACAGCTTGTGCACGCTCTTGCGATAAAGCTTTATTCGCTTCCTCATTACCCACAGCATCGGTATGACCTTGTACAGTCAGATGTACTTCTGTAGCGCGCTGCAGCAATGCTGCCGCCTGATCCAAAATCGATTTATTTACGTCAGGAATATCAGATGAACCTGTCGCAAAATTAATAATTTGTAAGTTCAGCGCAGTCGCAACATCTAGCGCACGAACTTGTTCAGGGTTAATGCTCGCTAATGCTTTTTGTGCATCAGTAATACTGTTATCTACTGCTGTTTGTTCGCTCACGCCTTCTTGAACCAATACCGTCATATTTTTTGCTAAAGGCTTAATTTGATTGGCAAGGTTTTGAGCATCCGCAGGATTTTGCGACAAAATCGATAACTGATTTTCTGTCCAGGTTAAAGTGGTATTTGGTACACCTTTAAGTTTTTGCAGAACCGTTGGAATGGTATCTTGATCAATAAATTGCGTATGGTAACTGGCATCAGATGAAGCACCACAACCCGTATTAAAGTTAAAGATCTGTTTGACTTGTTGCTGCAAAATTTCAAGATAATTTGAATCACCAGTTTGAATTTGACAGTTGGTTAACTGCCCATCTGTACCGGTGCTAAATTGCAAATGTGCTGGCTGAGATGCAGCAGGCTGTGCAACCGTTGTTGCAGAGGTGGTTGGTTCTTCTTTATTAGTACAAGACTTAAACCAAAATGCGATCAGACCCAATAATATAAGTAGCGCAATAATTGGCAATAACCAATTCGAGCGTTTTTCTTCAACGATAACAGGTGTTGGTTCAACAACAGGCGCTTGGTGTAATGTACGGCCAGCTGCAGTGTTTACCCCTAAACCTGCGAGTAAAGGCACTGCCCATTGTGGTAGTGCCGCCAAAATGCTATCTGCATGATTATCAAGTAAATGCGTGATTGCGACGGGATCAGATGAACCCGCTTCATTTTCAAGTGCCCCTAAAGTTGGAGCTATAGAGTGGTTTAAGGTTTGCTCTATTTCTGACGTTGGGGCCGTACCGCCACCGAGATGTTGCAAAAATTGATCTTTTAATGTGGGATTTGCCGAGAAAATATCACTAATTCGTGGATTTAACTGTTTTTGAAAGGTGTCAATAAACTCAGGTTTGGATCGAAAAATATTCAACAGGACTGGAATAAACTGGCTAATGGCTGAATTTTTTTCAGTTAAGTGTTGTGTATCACCGTCCAGCACAATCGAGGAGACGTGCTGCTTAATAAGCGCTAATAAATCTATACTCATATTTGTACTCCATGCAGTTGTCATTATTTTCATGTGTACTTCAGTTTATATGCTTATTTTTTGATCAAATGTAATAATTTGTTCGGACTTGTCAACGCTTTAATTTCTTCTTTTATTTTCAATCTATTAATTTCAATCTTCACTAAAAAAGCCAGCCGAAGCTGACTTTTTTATGTCTCATTAAAATACTAAGACTCAACATCTTTCCATGTTGGGCTTCAGCTTAAACGGCATAAAAAGCTTGAAGCACTTTACCTTTAACGGTGTGCTGAATTAATGGTGTGTTCTTACCATTTGACACAATCGTGTCTTTATTGATGGTCCATTCAAGCTCTGGGTCGACTAGTACCCAACCCGCTTCATCTGCCCAACGTTGTTGCATATTGGCTACTTTAGCAGGTGCGAGTGTGACTTTCTCAACCCATTCCAGTGGGCTTAATAGGCCTTCTTGAATCAATTGAATACCAAAAGGTACATAGGTATCAAATGCAGTAAAACCGGGCTGTGTTTCAGCAAATGGCGCCATTTTCGCAGAGCTGCTTAATGGCTCATGATGTGTACAAATTGCATCAATCACACCGTCTTTCACTGCTTGGCGGAGCAAGTCTTTATCTTGCTCAGAACGCAGCGGCGGACGCACATGCGCAAGTGAATTAAAGCCGTCGATCAAATGATCAGTTAAATGCAATTGGTGCATGGCTACATCGCAAGTCACCGGTAAGCCTTTCGCTTTAGCATGTTTAATTAATTCGACAGATGCGCCTGATGACAACAGACCAAAGTGCGCACGCACTTTAGTGGCTTCAATCATCAGTAAGTATTTTGCAATGGCTACGGTTTCCGCCAATGCAGGAATCATCGGCAAACCTTGACGAGATGCAACAAAACCTTCGTGTACACAGCCATCTTTGGCAATCTGCGGTTCTTCGGCATAGAACACAACGGTCATGTTCAGACCCGCAGCATATTCCAAAGTACGAATCACCACATCATCGTCCATAAATGGCGCATTAGCATTCGATACCGCAGTACAGCCACCTTTTTTCAAACCCGCCATATTCGCAGGCTGCTTGCCTAACAAGCCTTGAGTTTGCGCGCCAATCACCTGCAGATAAATGCCGCCATCTAGCATGGCTTTTTCCACCAGACCATGAATCAATGCACCATTGTCTTGCACAATCGGTTTAGAGTCAGGCGGGGTAAACACATGCAAAATACCATTCGCACGCGCAGCCCTACCTTCTGACTTTAAAGTGCCGTGCTGCTGCTGACCCGGCTCTCGTAAACGCGCGCAAAGGTCAACCATACTTGGCATCAGCCATTTGCCTTGTCCATCAATGGTTTCAGCGGTATTGCTTTCGGCAACCAATCGGCCATTTTCAATATAAACCGTCTGTACGCTGTCAGTTTGATTGATTGGATCTAAGACACGTACATTTTCAACTTTAACAATACTCATGACTATCCTTTAAACCGCAATCGCTTCAATTAAACCTTTTTCTTGCAACTGACCTTGCATTGCCAAAGCCAGTACCGCCATACGCACCGCAATACCATTGGTTACCTGATGTAAAATCACTGACTGAGTGCCATCGGCAATACTTGAGTCAATTTCAACACCACGGTTCATTGGTCCCGGATGCATCACGATGCAGTCAGGTTTTGCCAAAGCCAAGCGCTCTTTATTCAAACCGTACATTTTGTAGAATTCGGCTTGAGATGACAGCGCAGGAGAATCAATACGTTCATTTTGAATACGTAAAGTAATAATCACGTCGCAGTCTTGAATGCCGGCTTCCATGTTGTTGAACAGACGAATGCCTTCGCCATAATCATCAAAACCGTAAGGCAGCAAAGTATTTGGCGCAATGACACGAATATCTTTACAGCCCAATGTTTGTAATGCAGCGACATCTGAACGGGCAACACGCGAATGCTTAATATCGCCAATGATGGCAATGGAAATGTCTTCAAAATTCTTTTTGGTTTCACGGCGAATCGTCAACATATCCAACATGGCTTGCGTAGGATGCGCATGACGGCCATCGCCTGCATTGATGATTGCCACATGCGGACATACATCTTTCGCAATAAAGTGTGGCGCACCTGACGATGAATGACGAACCACAAAAATGTCGGTCGCCATCGCTTCTAAATTCCACAAGGTATCGCGCAGTGTCTCGCCTTTTGATGTACTTGAACGTGCAATATCAATGTTCAATACGTTTGCAGACAGACGTTTTGCTGCCGCTTCAAAAGTGGTACGGGTACGTGTTGAATTTTCAAAAAACAGGTTCATTACCGTACGACCTTCTAAAAGGTTATTGGTAATTAGCTGATTTTGGTCATTAAAAAAGGACTGTGCAGTGTCCAATATTTTTGTGAGAGTTTCTTTAGAAAGGCCTTCGATGGTGAGGAAATGTTTTAAGTTACCATCTTGGTTGAGTTGAATCTGGCTCGGTGTATGCAATGCCGCCAAGTGCATGAGAGATTCCTTATCGTTAAGTTAACGCATTATACAGAGAATCTTGGCAAATGGCAGTTGAAGTTTTCAACGTTCAATGCAAACGCATGATGTTATTCAAAATGAATTTTCAAATTCCTATCTATCATTTCAATTAGATAAATTAAACGTTTTAAATTAAACTTCACCTTTCCCCTTTCAAAAAGCCTTCAAACAGAACTTCAATCCACCTTTATTTTTAATTGAATTGGATACTTTCAAAAAATAAAGTTCAGCTGTAAACAGCCGCCTTCTGCGCAGTTCAACAACTCTTGAAATAAGGAAGTTGGTTTATACATCAGGCTGTGCGCAGCAAGAAAAATATACCTACTGCTCACAGCAGGATTGAATTAACGCAATGCGCCGATATAACGATGTGCAACCTGTGCTTTATAGATATCTTCCGCAGTCGGTTCGCTCATTAAAATTTCTGCTGTTTCATGCGATACTGAGTTAACCATTGATTCTTCTGGTACTGAAACTGCAACTTCATGCAAATTCAACTCACTATATAAACGTGCAACTAAACGAGATAATTCAGGATCAGCCGTTTCCAAAGCCAAGTTAGAAACAAAGCGTGCATATTCGACATTTTCAACTACATATAATGCGTCAATAACCCGACCTGACACACGACGTAAACGCGCGTAAATTAAAGTGGCGATTGAAAATGCGTTTGATTGACTATTGATTGCCAGCCCTGTCATAAATACCCCTAATGATATCAATATTATAAAGATCGAATTTTGATCAGGGTTATAGCAATTTTTGTACCATTAAGTGATATTTCTCACAATGTACGCAGAATAAATTTGGTAAAGTCATTCAAATCTACCGATATTTCTCCCGTTTCAGCGCAATATCGTCCGCCCAAATCCACGAAAATACGTTAAAATATGCGATTGCTTTTTTGCCTTTGGAAATTTACATGAATTCGAAACCGCGTCTTTCTACATATTGGGTTACCTGTGCAGATGGACTGGAAACCTTACTCCGCGAGGAAATTGAAGGTTTAGGTGTTCAAAATATTGAACAGTTCCCGGGTCGTCTTGTATTCAAAGGCACACTTGAAGATGCATACCGTATTTGCATGTGGTCACGTTTGGCTTCACGTGTACTCACCCCCATTCATACACATGAATTAGAGTTCACACATGATGCACGTGATGTAGCGGAAGAGCTCTATGAAGGTGCAATAAACTTTGACTGGTCACTTATTTTTGCACCACAAAGTACATTTGCCGTTCGTTTACACATCGAACGTGACATTAAAGTCAATTCTCAGTTCGCAACTTTACGTGTCAAAGATGGTGTGGTCGATTCCTTTATGGAAGCTGTGGGCAAACGTCCAAGCATTGACATTAAGCAACCTGAAATTACGTTGTATGTATTAGCTGGCAAAACTGAACATACTTATTGCTTAGATTTATCAGGTGATTCTCTGCATAAACGCGGCTACCGTCGCTACATGACAGATGCGCCGATTAAAGAAAACTTAGCGGCTGCCATCTTACAGAAAGCAAAACTTAAACAGCATCAACCCGATATTATTTTGGACCCAATGTGTGGTTCAGGGACATTTATCATTGAATCATTAATGATTTTGACTGACCGCGCGCCAGGCCTTGTTCGTCGTTTTGGTTTTAATGGTTGGAATGGTCATGACCATGAACTTTGGATGTCAATTAAAGGCGAAGCGGCTGAGCGTCATAAAGCTGCACTTGAAAATCCTCTCCCACAATTCTATGCATTTGATGCAGACTGGGAAGCGGTAAAAGCGACCAAACAAAATATTATTGCTGCAGGTTTCGAATCTGTACTTGATCAAATTAAAATTGAAGAACGTACACTTGCAGACTGGCCAGAATTCCAAGCAACAGGTAAGAAAAGCTTTGTTGTCACTAATCCTCCATACGGCGAGCGTTTAGGTGATAAAGCCTCTAACCGCGCACTGTATTTAGGTCTATCGGCATTATTACAAAAGAACTTCCCAAATCAGCCTGCTGCAATTATTGCAGCACAAGTTGAACAGGCCGATGTCCTTGCCTTTAATGATCCACAAATTTTGCGTTTGATGAATGGTAAGCTACCAATTTACGTCCGTTTTGGTACAGTCAAACCTGCGGCAGTTCAAAAGCCTTTCCTAGAGCATTGGGAACCGCAACAATTTGAAAAAATTGAAGGTGCAGAAGACTTTACTAACCGTCTGCAAAAAAACATGCAGAATCTTAAAAAATGGGCAGTCAAAGAAAATATTTTCTGCCTACGTTTATATGATGCCGATTTGCCTGACTTTAATGTCGCGGTAGATTTGTATGGTGATCGTTTACACGTACAAGAATATGCACCACCGAAAAAAATTGACCCTGAAAAAGCAAAAAAACGCTTTAACTTAGCACTGCAAGCGATTCGTGCAGTAACAGGCTTAGGTCGTGATGCGATTTTCATTAAAACACGTGCCCGCCAAGAAGGTAAAAATCAGTACACTAAACAAAGTACTGCGTCTAAACGTTTCATCGTTCAAGAAGGCAAAGCTAAGATTTTGGTGAACCTAACAGACTACCTCGATACAGGTCTGTTCCTTGACCATCGTCAAATGCGTCTACGTATTGCCAAGGAAGCCAAAGGTAAACACTTCCTCAACTTATATAGCTACACCTCTACAGCGAGCTTACATGCAGCGCTAGGCGGTGCAGCAAGTACGACCAGTGTCGATTTGTCAAATACATACCTAAACTGGTCTAAAGAGAACTTTGTACTGAATGGTTTGACTGTAGATCATGCAGATGAACAACATCAGTTCTTCTCTAGTGACTGTTTTGAATGGTTAAAAGAAGGTCACGAGCAATATGACCTGATCTTTATTGACCCACCAACCTTCTCAAACTCTAAAAAGTTCTATGGTACTTTTGATGTCCAACGCGACCATATGTCTTTGCTTAAACGTGCCATGAACCGTTTAACCACTGACGGTACGCTTTACTTCTCAAACAACTACCGTGGTTTTGAGATGGACGATGTGATCATGGCAATGTTTGATGTTGAAGAAATCAGCAATGAAACCATTGGTCTAGATTTTAAACGTAACAGCAAAATTCACCGTGCATGGAAAATCACTCATCCACAAATCTAAGGTTTGACTTTAGAAAGTCCTGATCTATGAAATGAAGCACGTCAGTGCTTCATTTCAACCACGACTCCATCTGGATACGTTACTCGAATATTTTCATGTCGCTCTTGCAGCACAATACGGTTAATCGGTGCGACTTCTGGAGATTGTATTAACCCGACCTGATCCGCTGCCCTTTTCTTTTGAAGCAAATAATCACTCATGGTTGAGCCTTCAAGCTGGGTTTCTTGAATGATCTTATTATTACGATTAGATTTATGATTTGAATTTTTCTGCTGCTCTTCTTTGGGTTTAGCTGCCTCACTCTCAATAATATCTAAGGTTTCTTCACTAAACTGTTTTTTACCTTGCGTTTCATTCGACAAACGTTGATCTGAAATTGACGTCCCCGCAAAAGCTATAGACTGAACAGCGATTAAAAAAATGCTACTAACAAGACTGTGTTTTACCCAAGAACATTTAGGCATGGATGAATGAACAAGTTTCCGTCTAAAAAAATAATCGTGTGACATGGTGTCTTTCCTATTGTTATTTTCATTGGCTAGTTGCCCATTGACGCTAGCAACTTTTCAACTATTCAACAATGGCTAGGCCGCTGTGTTCCGATAAAGTGAACATCATGATTCCGCAGCTCAAAATAAAAAACCGCCAATCTATGACGGTTTTATATTTTCAAACTAAACGACTAACCACTTGTTGCTTATTTCTTTTGTATAGCCTGACCAAAAAGCTTTTGACCGAACTTATATTGCATACTCATGACCATGTTATTGCCATCGCGCTTGCCTTGCCCTGATGTTTCAAAACCTGCAAACATGGCTTCGGCTTCCTGTCCTGACAAACTTTTGCCTTGTAATTGCAAAAAGTTATTCATGATTGCAGTCATCATATTTTTATCAAAACTTAAGTCTGCTTGAAAATCTAGTAAGCTCGGCACCATTTTAATAAAAGACTCCATTGAGGCATGGTGACCCGGCATGACTTTCCCCACGACATTTGCAGAGGCTTTACCTCCACCAATACTGATCGAGTTATCTTTAGATTCAAAATCAAAACCTTGGCTTGCGATTGCTAAGAATGCTTGAGTCATTTCTTCACTTGATTCACCCACTGCATCGCATGAATTTTCCACCTGATGCAAAAGTTCACTAAATGCACGAACTTTATCTAGATTAACTTTATGCAATGCCAAATTCAGTGCGAAATCTTTAGTGACCGGTGAACCAGGGAAATCCATTTCATCAGCTTTTAAGTAGCCTTCAAAGTCCACATCATGTTTATTTAGTTCGGTCTCCCAACGCAATTGCATACCACGCATACCGCCTGAGAACTTTTGATCTAAACGTTTGATAGAACCCGCTTGAATTTCAACAAAACTATTTTCAAGATTTTTCTGATTTAAACCTTGATTGGTCTTCATCGAAAAATTTTGCACCATGGTTTGCATTGGACCTTCACTCAACAGAACCACAGGTAAATGGATTGAAAGCTCAGATACCTTAGTGGCTTGCCCCGGTAGACTACTGATCCGAATTTGCAATTGGCTGGCATCAGCTTGTACCGTTGCACCTTGTGCAGTCGTTTTAAATGCAGGAATCTGTAGATCTGTTTTACTTTGACCAATCCAATTGACCAACGTTTTTGCCGTTAAGACCGTACCAAAAAGCTTGGCATATTCGGACGTACTTTGTTGTTGAACAATCTTAAAGTTCGAGTTGATGTTATAACCTTTCAACCCACGTTGAATCTGATCGGTACCCTTCAATACGATCACTTCTTTGGGTTTACACGGGTCTGTTTTCAGCGTTAATACCCAATCGACCGTTCCGCCCATCAAGCCCATTTGATAATTGCTGTACTTCACATCAACATCTTGTACAGCTGCTGACCAATTATTCTGTGTATAAAATTGGGCAAGAGATTTATCTGCATATAAATTTCCTCCCACCACAGCTGCTGAAAGCACCGCTAAACTGCCAATTCCCCACATCAATTTTGACATGTCTTTCTCATTCTGATTATTCTTTGCGCAGTATACTGAAGAACTCAGTTACATAAGTACACAATTAGAATGATATTAAATGATTGATTTGGCAGTTTTAATTGATTTTTTGATGGCTATCACTTCAACTATATACGCCCAGCTTCAAAATAACTAATACGTTTACGATCAAATGCGGCATATGGATTGCCTTTAAAACTATGAAAATAGTGCTTGGCTTTTAACACGTGAGAGGTAGTATTTTTCATCCATCCTATACGCGGGTCCTTCTCTGCCAGAGTGATGCAATAGGTTTCTTTGCCACGTCGCTTGGTCTGTTGCTTGGCATGAAAAACTAAACTTGCAAATACATCCAGATGTTCAGGATGACATAGTGGACTATGCAGCATTAAATAATCGAAAGTTCCCTGAATTTTTGGCAGTGATAATACACCACGCACACTGGCGTAGGCATTATAAAAAGGCTTCATCAACTTTAATGAACGCGAATAGTCGATTACGCGGGTTTGTTTAAAACTCTTTTGATTCCATAATCCATAGAGTCCAACCAACTGATTGTGCTGATCATAAATTAAATAAAAATCGTCCAGATTTAAGCCTGCCCAAAATGGATTTTGACCATCAACCAACGCATTAAAATCATAGCTAGGTAAAAAATTATATTGGTCTTTCATTTTTAAAATGAAATCATTCGCTTCATCTACACGTTCAGCAGTTAGGGTTTTAAATTGATATTGATTGAAAGTTTTTGGTTTCGCTGCTTGTGAAACAGTAAAGGTTCGAATTTCGTCATAAAAATATGGCAACGGAAAACCTGATCTTTCATGATGTAAAATACTAGCAGCAACAGTATTAGCGTTTAAAACTACACTTTCAAAAATCGTATCTTGCGGAATTTCATCGTGGACATAGTCCATTAATAAGCGCATGACTTTAGCACCACGATACGCTGGATTCATTCTTAAATCGGCAACATAACGCATTAGGTCAGGCTGACCATTGATATAACAATAACGCCATCCCAAATTCATCATCGCAATCACAATAGATGGATCATCCACAGGGACAACCACTTTTAAATCTGGTCGATTATACTGTGCATGGCTAGCAGCCAAATAACTCGGGTGACGTTCATAAGATAAGGTAATGCCATTACTTGGCACAGTCTCAGCACTAATTTTCATTAGTTGCTCATCATCTTCGACAGTCGCATTTCGAACCGCAAACTTAGTCTCATTCTTTGAATGATATAGCGCCGTTTCGTCGAACGGTGCATCTAACACATCAATATCCATCTCAATACTCAATTATTTTTGTTTTCATTTTCTTAAGCGGCTCAGGCTTAATATTCCCTTCAATCATGCCATTGTTCATGGCTAATGTTTTGTAGTAGTCCCATGCATCTTGTACATGAACCACTTCAGGTTCATCCAACTGCCCTAGATCTCGTGCCAATTCATAATGAAAATTATGTTTAAGCAAACGGTCTAGTGCTTGAGCGGATGGTTGTTTGTCTACATTGCCTTCACTGAGTAAAATATAGTGCGGTTTTTTAACCGAACATTGTTCGATACCCAAGATACTAATCGGCAAATAATCCGCTTGTTTAAACTCTGCAAGAACTTTAACTGCAGCATTGTGGTCGAGCTTTTCTCCGACCAAATCTACCGTCATTTTTCGACCTAAAAATTTGAAACATGGCACTTGCTGATAAAAGTCGGTGACTTCTAATTCATCATCAATCACATAACGAATTAATCCTGAACCTGTCGTGATCACAGGACTAACAATATCACCTACTTTCAGTTGCCACGATGGCACCACTTTTTGGCTGTCTTGCAAAATAAATTCATAAAAATGTGACTGATAACTTAAGGTAAAACGGTTTGCAAATGGAATCGTCACTACGCCTTCAGTTGCCCATAAACCTTTACCTTCAAATGCCACACATGCAATTCGTTGCTTGAGTTGTACTGCCCACTGCTCTGCGCTCGCAGTATCCCAACTCGAAACCAGACTGAGTTTAGGCCACAATTTTTTCCACGCCGTTGCTTGGGTCAAATCCAAGTCTTGTAAGCGATAGCATTGTTGACAAGATTTAGGAACTTGCAGAAAACTCAATCCCTCACGTTGCCATTGTCCAGTTTTCAAGACCTGCACAATTTCAGCTTGATGTTCTTGAATGATATCCAACAATTGCAAAGCAAATGTAGGACTCCATACCGAAATCATGCCTAAATGCTTATCTGCAACGAGATACACCGCGGTTGCAAACATGGCATCTTCGGCTGAATTCGCCATCGCAATTTCAGTCGGTACCGACTGGGTAATTTTACTCAACACTCGCTTCGACAGATTAAGCAGCGCACTGTCATCATTCAAATTACTATTTTCTAAAAGCTTTCGCTGGCTTTCAGGCAACCATGAAACCGACCAATAATGCGTTGAATTTTTAAGTTGTGGATGAGTTCGGTATAAATTGGTGAGCCATAACCCAATAGCTTCATCCAATTCATCTAAAAAAGCCTGAGTATAGGGAATGAATTTAATTGCTTCACTCGACCCACTGGTGGGTTGAAAACGGACAATTTTTTCAGGCCCCAAACAATTTTTGCCACTTTGTCTGGATTGTTCAATTTGGCTTTTCCAATTACTATAACGCGAAAGCGGATATTTTTTGGAAAATTGCTCATAGCTTAGATTTTGCGAAATGTGCTGCTTTAAAAAATGGCTTAATTTTTTACGTTGCACATTTTCCAGCTGATTTGCCTGCTGTGTATAGCGTTGAAATGCTTTACGGCAGGCAATATTCAAAACTTGATGTGCAGTGGTGAGAAGCAATCCCATTAGGCCACCTTCGAGTCTGAACCTGTCGCAATATGCAATGTACGAGACTTATAACGTAACTTGCTTTCATGTTTACTCACACTGGTGGTCTTGGTTAAGAATCGATTTACATAACGGTATAAATCGCTCCAACGTAATTCACCAATGCACGGTAGTTCAGTTCCATCGACCCACGTTGGGTTCTTATCTTCAAAAAAAGCAATCTTGGTATTGTTTTCGCGCATCTCATGGGTGATTGGCGCAACATCTGCTTTGAGTGGCTGGTAGTCTTCGCCAAAATTCAGAAGACCTGTTTCATGGTTATAGTATTCTGAGAAATATTCTTTACAGTACGATTCGACAAAGTCTTTGAGATGGGAATTTTTCTCACCATAATGTGGATAGTAGCTGTAGTAGTTATTGGCTAAGAGCAGATAAGTTTTAAAGCCTTTAGAGATTAAAATCCAATATACAGGGGTTCTTGGATGACGAAATTTAAAACTAATAATATAACGGAACATTGCTCGAGTTAATGCACGATTCCCCCAATACTCTTTCTCAATAATGGTATCACCACTGAAAAAAGCATGTCGGGCTTTACCATCAACAATAAAGTCACGCTCCATAACCGTCGAGAATCCGACAATTTGATTATTTTTCGGTACAATAATGAAAAAAACACCGGTTTTTTCTAAGAAGTCGCGTTCAAAAATTTCATAACGGGTATTGGCATAATATTTTTGGTAAATACCATACATGCGTTTGAGTTCTTGAACAGTGATATCATCTGTACGTTTATATAAACTATAAGGTTCTTTTTTGATCTGCCTAAGCAGTTTAAATTCCATCATAATCATAATTTCCTGTTGCCATTCATTCATAATGAACGAGCGATATTGTTTTTGTTTTACAGAACACAGTCATCTCGTTGGATGTGTGCGGACGTCATCTTAGTGGGTGAAAATGATGAAATGCAATGAACTTTACGTATTTAAACGAAAATTACGACAAGCGTAAAATTAAAAAACCCGGCCTAAACCGGGTTTCTGTTTTTACAACTGGATGTAGCAGATTTGTGCTTTTTAGTTGAGTTTTAACTTTTCAAAAGTTAGGTGATCTCCTTCCGCTTGAACGACAATCGTATCGCCCGGTTGGAAAGCACCTGATAAGATTTTCTGTGCCAATGTATTTTCAACTTGTTGTTGGATAGCACGTTTCAGAGGACGTGCGCCATACACAGGGTCAAAACCAGCATCGATAAGCAATTCAAAGGCACTATCTTCAACCGCCAAACTCATGTCTTTGTCAGCCAAACGTGAACGTAAGCGATCCAACTGAATATCCGCAATACCACGAATTTGCGCTTTTTGTAAAGAGTGGAAAACCACCAACTCATCAATACGGTTCACAAATTCAGGTCGGAAATGTTCAGATACCGCAGCCATAACCACAGCGCGAACTTCGTCTTTCGACGGGTTTTCACCTAATTCACGAACATCGGTTGAACCTAAGTTCGAGGTCATCACGATCACGGTGTTTTTGAAATCAATCACACGGCCTTGTGAGTCTGTTAATCGACCATCATCCAACACTTGAAGTAAGATGTTAAAGACATCTGGATGTGCTTTTTCAACCTCATCAAACAACACTACACTATAAGGTTTACGACGAACAGCCTCGGTTAACACACCACCTTCTTCATAACCCACATAGCCCGGAGGCGCACCTACTAAACGGCTCACCGAATGCTTTTCCATAAACTCTGACATGTCGATACGAATAATCGCATCATCACTGTCAAATAAGAAATTACCTAAAGCTTTGGTTAACTCAGTTTTACCTACACCTGTAGGCCCAAGGAATAAGAATGAACCACTTGGGCGGTTTGGATCGGATAATCCTGCACGAGAACGACGCACCGCATTCGACACTGCTACGACAGCTTCATCTTGACCAACTACACGGTTATGTAAGAACTCCTCCATGTGTAAGAGTTTTTCACGTTCACCTTGCAGCATTTTCGCAACGGGAATACCTGTAGCCGCACTTACCACTTCAGCGATTTCATTTTCAGTGACTTTGGTACGAATCAGTTTTGGCTCTTCGTTCACCTCGGCAACTTCTTCTTCATTCAAGCGTTTTTGCAACTCAGGAATAACACCATATTGCAAGCGGCTAGCTTCTGCTAAATCACCTTCACGTTGTGCTTTTTCAAAGGCAGTACGTGCTTTATCTAGCTCAATTTGAGCCTGATTCGTGCCGTCAACCAAACGTTTTTCCGCAATCCACACTTCTTCCAAATCACTATATTCTTTTTGAACTTCAGCAATTTGTTTCTCTAGGTGCTCAACTTCAGCTTTTGAGACTGAATCTGCATCTTTTTTCACCGCTTCTAACTGCATTTTCAATTGAATTAGGCGACGATCTAAACGGTCTAATGGCTCAGGTTTTGAGTCAATTTCCATTTTAATTCGTGATGCTGCTTCATCAATCAAATCAATTGCTTTGTCTGGCAACTGACGGTCTGTGATGTAACGATGCGACATTTTTGCCGCAGCAATAATCGCTGAGTCTAAAATTTGCACACCATGATGGGTTGCATATTTGTCTTTTAGACCACGTAAAATCGCAATAGTGTCTTCCACACTCGGTTCATCAACGATCACTTTTTGGAAACGACGCTCTAGAGCCGCATCTTTCTCGATATATTGGCGGTACTCATCTAAAGTGGTTGCACCTACACAGCGTAGCTCACCACGCGCTAATGCAGGTTTAAGCATATTCCCTGCATCCATTGCACCATCACCTTTACCTGCGCCAACAAGCGTATGTAATTCGTCAATGAAAAGAATAATCTCGCCATCATATTTGGCTAAATCTTTTAGAACTGCTTTAAGACGTTCTTCAAATTCACCGCGGTATTTTGCACCTGCAAGCAATGAACCTAGGTCAAGTGAAAGTACACGTTTACCTTTCAGACTTTCAGGAACTTCGCCATTGACGATACGCTGTGCTAAGCCCTCAACGATTGCTGTTTTACCCACACCAGGCTCACCAATCAATACCGGGTTGTTTTTGCTACGACGTGATAAAACCTGAATGGTACGGCGAATCTCTTCATCACGACCAATAACTGGATCTAACTTGCCTTCTAATGCACGTGCATTGAGGTCTAAGGTATATTTGTTGAGTGAATCACGTTGATCTTCGTGGTTATTACTCATGACTTGTTCACCGCCTCGTATTTGTTCAATTGCATTGCGTAATTTATCTGTCGTTACGCCTACACTATTTAATAAGGTTTTGGTTTTACCCGTTTCAGCTAAACCGAGAATCACCCAATCTGTAGAAAGAAACTCATCTCCAGCTTTTTGAGCAAAACTGTCAGCTAAATTCAGCGCCTTGACTGCTTCAGGATTTAGGTTGATGTCCCCTGTCGGCGTAGCAATGGTGGCGGTATCCTGTAGGGCTTGCTGAAGCTTGGTTTTTAACTCAGGAAGATTAGCACCTGCCTGTTGTAACAAGTTTTGGTTCGACGGCTCTTCAAGCAATGTCGAAAGAATATGGATTCCTTCAATGGCTGTATGGTCTTTCCCCATTGCTAAAGATTGGGCATCGGATAATGCTTGCTGCAAACGGTTTGTGAATTTTTCGAATCGCATTCTTGTTATTCCTCACAACAAATTCTGTACTTGAAGCATATATGGGAGTCATATTTAAAATTTCAAATACATTTTTTAAATATTTTTCAATGAGTTAATTTTAAGATATAGATAAATCTCAATTATAATATTGGTATAAATAGAATACTTTTCAAGTCATTTATTGAAGAATTTAGTACTTTATTATGTTATTTAAATACACATGTATTTATAGGCAATTTTCTTGTCAATTCAACTGACTTTCTGACAATAAAATTCAATGATTTTCCACTAGCTTATATCACGTAAATGTCAAAAAAGCCCACATTTACATGCAGGCTTTTGCTTAATCCACTAAAAAGTTCAGCTTAAGGTGCAGGATTTGGCTGTTGGCGATGAATAGCTTCAATCCCTTTTAAAATGTCTTCTGATAAATTCACCTCAAAAGCATCAATATTTTCTTTCAACTGATCTAGATTTGTCGCACCAATAATTGTACTGGTGACAAAAAATTGCTGCTTAATAAATGCTAGTGCTAACTGTGTCAACGTTAAACCATGCTGTTCAGCCAATTGTGCATATTGTTCTGTTGCCCATTCACTCTCCGCATTTGAATAGCGGCTGAAGCGTGAAAATAGTGTCACTCGAGCATTGGCAGGACGCGCACCATGGCGAAATTTACCTGTTAGATAACCAAATGCTAAAGGTGAATATGCCAATAAGCCCACGCCTTCGTAGTGTGCAATTTCAGATAAACCGATTTCATAAGTACGGTTCAATAAACTATATGGATTTTGCACACTGACAATTTTTTCTAAACCATGCTTTTCTGCAAGTTGTAGGAATTTCAACGTTCCCCATGGCGTTTCATTAGATAGTCCAATTGAGCGAATTCGACCTTTTTTCACCTCATGACTTAAAGCAACTAATGTTTCTTCTAAATTGGTAATAGTTTGCGTACTGTTTGCTTCGGCATTGCCATAACCCAATTTACCGAAAAAGTTGGTTGGACGTTGCGGCCAATGCAACTGGTATAAGTCAAGATAATCTGTTTGTAAGCGCTGAAGAGAATGATCCAGTGCAGACTCAATTTCCGAAGCAATAAATTTAGTTTGCCCGTCACGAATATGACTACCGCCTTGTGACGGTCCTGCAATTTTTGAAGCTAAGATTATTTTATCGCGGCCACCGCGAGCTGCAATCCAGTTACCTATAATAGTTTCAGTCGAACCTTGGGTTTCAGGTTTCGGCGGGACAGGATACATTTCTGCAGTATCTCAAAAGTTAAGACCACGCTCTAAAGCATAATCCAGTTGCTCGAAAGCTTCTGCTTGGGTGTTTTGTTCACCAAACGTCATGGTGCCTAAACAAATTTCTGGAACTAATATGCCTGTATGTGCCAATGGTTTAAATTGCATGCCGCAAATTCCCTCTTTATTTTAAATATCAATATATAAGTCACGAAGTAGCTTACATAAGATATCGGCTTTGTTTAAATCATAATTTTCTGTTTATTTGTCAAAAAATGTGAGAAAGGTTGCTTCCGCTATAATAGTGAGAAAAGAATAGACATAAAAAAAGCAAACCCCTGAGTTTGCTTTTTTTAGATTCGGAAGACTGATTATTCTTCGTCGTCGAAATCGTCAGAAGCCAATTGGCTTTTCTCTTCAAGCGATGCATCAAAAATTAGAATCGCTTTACCATCAGTTTCGATCATGCCTTGCTCTTCAAGTGTTTTTAGAACACGACCAACCATTTCACGGGAACAACCCACAATACGACCAATCTCTTGACGAGTAATACGAATCTGACGACCATTTGGCAAAATCATTGCCTCTGGTTGTGAAGATAAATCAATTAAGCAACGTGCAATTCGACCTGATACGTCAATAAACGCAAGGTCGGTTACTTTACGCGTCGTATTTTTAAGACGGCGTACAAGCTGAGCAAATACCGCATAACTTAAGTCTGGGTATTGTTTGCTTAATTCATGAAAGTTTTCATAGGTAATCTCAGCAATTTCACATACATCACGCGTACGCACTTCTGCAGTACGTTGTGCATTTGCTTCGAATAGACCCATTTCCCCAAAAAAGTCACCCGCATTTAAGTACGCAACCACAATTTCACGCTCATCATCTTCGCGTAAAATGATAGATACTGAACCCTTAAGAATTAAATACAAAGATTTAGATTCTGAGCCCGCATCAACGATTGTTGTACGTTTTGGGTAACGATTAATATATGCACGTTTTAATAATGCCTTCACCGACTCAGGTAACTGCCCCGGAGATAGCGCATCTGTGCTAAGTTGTGAAAAGTTTGAAGTCATGCTAACAGTTTCCGAATATGGATAATTTATAGATCGCACAAGACCTAAAGTGAACTTGTCACACGTAAGAGTTGAAATTCCTTATCAACTCAATTTATGTTAGTGTACAGGTACTGCGTAAATTTATAGCTTTTTTAGGGACTTGCAATGCAAACTAGTGTTCATTGGCTAGAGAATGTTGCTTTTGAAGCAAAAACTCAAAGTGGTCACACTGTTATGATGGATGGATCACAAGAATATGGCGGTGAAAACCGTGGTCCGCGCCCAATGGAACTGATTTTAACAGGACTTGGTGGTTGTGCATCTTTCGATATTGTGACGATTTTAAAGAAAGCACGCCAAGACATTACTGATGTTCGTTGTGAATTAAATGCAGAACGTGCCGACACTATTCCTGCTGTATTCACTAAAATTCATTTGCACTTTGTAGTCACTGGTCATGGCGTGAAGGAAAAGCAAGTTGCAAAAGCGGTTGAACTTTCTGCTGAAAAATACTGTTCTGCGAGCAAAATGCTTATGGATGGTGGTGTAGAAATTACCCATGACTTCGAAATTTTAGAAACTGAAGATGCATAATTTATTTGTTCAATTAAGAGCCGCATAGAATGCGGCTTTTTTGTTTCAAATAATCCGCTATAGCATACATTATATAAAGCACTGCTATATATAGTCATAAACGCAGAAATATGAGCCAAAGAAGTTTGGCTTAATCACTTAAACAATCAATATCCAAATTGATGTATTTGCACATAGATGCATTTACATCCAATTCCATCTCATGATGAATTTACGACTCTCCCCCTATGAGTCTATATTAGGCTAAATTACGATTGGAAACGATCGCGGTTAATACCTTTCATATAAGTAGATTTGATTCAACCATATTCTCGATAACACTTTAATTAATTAAAACTTTAATAAATCTGTCATCAATTTGTTGATTTGACCATTCACTCTGTAAATTTACAAAAATATTTAAATTACTTTTCACTTAATTAAACTCTTAATTTTTATTAAAAGGCTTCATAAGCATTTATTTTAAATAATAATAATTTATAAATTAACTAACTATACAACTGTAGTTTAATTCAACAATAAAAACACATAATTTAAATTTAATGTGACGTGGTTTACATTTTTAAAATCAGCGGTTAATCTTCTGTTACCAAAGCGGTACACCACCAATGACAAACAAAGCCTATTTTTTCGGGAAAAGTAAAATGAAAAAGATCGTTCTAATTGCTGCTACAACAATTCTAGGTATCAGCGCTGCAAATGCTGCTGATGGCACTATCACTATCAATGGTTTAGTTACAGATAAAACTTGTGACATCGTTACCCCTCAAGGTAAAGATTTCACTGTAACTTTACCTACTGTGTCTAAGCAAACTCTTGCTAAAGCAGGTGATGTTGCTGGCCGTACTCCGTTCACAATCAACTTAGCAAACTGTTCAGAAGGTAAAGTTGCTACTTATTTTGAACCAGGTGCAACTGTTGATTTTGCTTCAGGCCGCTTAAACAACCAAGATGCTGCTGGCGCGAAAAACGTTCAAGTACAACTTTTAGGTTCAAACAATCTATTCGTTCCAGTTCTTTCAGCTGGTGCTAATGGCGCGCAAACAAACTCACAATGGGTTGACGTTGCTGACCAAGGTTCTGCTGACTTGAACTACTATGCAGAATACTACGCAACTGACGCTTCTACTGCTGGTAAAGTAACAACTTCTGTTCAATACACCATTATTTACCAATAATCGCTATTGCAATTGAGAGCCGATGCAGTTCGCTGCATCGGCTCACTCATTAAATACCCTTTGTGAGAATAAGTTATGCGCTTTAAGCCTTCCCTTTTCAAAACTGCACTTTTAGCTGGGCTGTTCCCCTTTACTGCTGCAAATGCCGAAATTATTATTCACGGCACACGTGTCATTTACCCTTCAGATGCGCGTGAAATTACTTTGCAAGTGAGTAATAATGGCAACAAACCCTCGCTAGTACAGGCTTGGATTGATGAAGGAAATGCTTCAAGTACCCCTGACCAATCACAAGCTCCTTTTATGATTACTCCACCTATTTCACGGGTAGATAGTCAAAAAGGGCAAACTTTACGTATTTCTGCCTTACCTAAAGCAAGCAGCTTAAGTAAAACCCAAGAAACTTTATATTGGTTGAATATTTTAGATATTCCACCAAAACCGACTGCAAAAAATGTAAATGATGTACCAGAAAACTTTTTACAACTGGCAATCCGTTCACGTATCAAGTTCTTTTACCGTCCGAGTGAGCTGAAAGATGATGTAAGCACTGCGCCATCTAAGCTTCAATGGTCTGTACAAGGTAATCAGCTAAATGTGAAAAATCCGACACCATTTCATATTACGCTGACCTCAATTAATCAAGACAATGCAGGTAAACGTATTGACTTAATTAATGAAGGCTTGATGCTTAAACCTTTTTCTGAAGACCATGTAGCACTAAAAACAGCGAATACTTCAAAAATGGTTTTCACCAGTATTAATGACTACGGTGGACGTGTGGAATTACCAATTAAAGTGCAATAGCTTCAAATAAACAAAAGTAAATTCATTTAAAAGCACCTATTTCCAATGAATAGGCGGACAGTTTCATGCAAAAAAAACAACAAAGTCTAAAATGGGTTAAACGTCACATCAGCTATTATATTGCTTGCGGCGTTATTACACTCAGCATGCCTGCTCTTGTTCATGCAGCTGAAACCGAAGTAAAGCCAACTGTTGCTGAAGAAGCAGAGTTTGACTCAGCTTTTTTAATTGGCGACGCAAAAAAAATCGATGTTGAGCGTTTTAAATTTGGCAATCCAATTTTGCCTGGCGAATATAATCTTGATGTCTATGTCAATGGAAACTGGTTTGGCAAGCATCGTATCGTATTTAAAGCCTTAGATAATAAAGAAAATGCCTTTACCTGTTTCTCTGAAAATAGCCTGATTCAATATGGCGTAAAGCCTGATGCTTTAAAAAAAACAGCTGATGCACTTCCGAATGTAGCGCCATGTCAAAAAATTGAGCAATGGATTGATGATGCCTATTATGAATATGACAGTTCTCGCCTGCGTATTGATATTTCAATTCCACAAATTGCCATGCAAAAAAATGCGCAAGGTTATGTAGATCCAAGTGTATGGGATCGTGGAATCAATGCTGCTTTTCTTTCATACAATGCCAGCGCTTACAAAACATTTGACCGCATGCAAGGCCGTCAAGAACGCACAAATGCGTTTACCTCTATAAATGCAGGCGCCAATCTTGCAGGTTGGCAATTTCGACATAACGGACAATGGCAATGGCAGGATGGCGACCAAAGTAACAATGAAAATCCATCCGAAAGCCAAAGCAGTTATGATGCTGTCAGCACTTATGTACAGCGCGCATTTCCTAAATATAGAGCCGTACTGACTTTAGGTGACAGCTATACCGATGGCGAAATTTTCGATTCATTCGGTTATCGCGGTGTAGATATCTCCAGTGATGACCGTATGCTGCCAAACAGCATGATTGGCTATGCACCGCGTATTCGAGGCAATGCAAAAACCAATGCAAAAGTGGAAGTACGCCAGCAAGGTCAGCTGATTTACCAAACAACTGTAGCGCCGGGCAACTTTGAAATTAATGACCTCTACCCTACAGGTTTTGGCGGTGAACTTGAAGTTGCTATCTTGGAAGCTAGCGGTGAAATTCAGCGTTTTAACGTTCCTTATGCATCTGTTGTACAAATGCTGCGCCCGGGCATGAGCCGTTATTCGATCACTGCTGGTCAATTCCGTGATAAAGACATTGATCTTGATCCTTGGATTGTGCAGGCAAAATATCAGCGGGGTTTACACAACTACATTACGGCTTTCACTGGTGTACAAAGTGCAGAAGACTATACTGCTCTGACCTTGGGCAGTGCCTTCGCTACACCTGTTGGTGCAATATCACTGGACGTGACCCATTCTCAAGCTGATTTCAAAAAACGTGATAGCGAAAGTGGGCAAAGTTACCGTTTAAGTTACAGTAAACTTATTACGCCAACGAATACCAACTTAACTTTAGCCGCTTACCGCTACTCGACTGAAAACTTTTATAAACTGCGCGATGCTTTAATGATCCAAGATTTGGACGATAAAAGTATCAGTTCAAGTCATGTTGGTAAGCAGCGAAGTGAATTTCAAATTACTTTAAACCAAGGCTTGCCAGACAAATGGGGCAACGTTTATGCCACTGGCTCTTGGGTAGACTATTGGAACCGTCAGGAAACAACTCGCCAATACCAAATTGGCTACAGCAATACTTATAGCAGTTTAACTTATGGCTTATCTGCGATTAAACGTGTGGTCGAAGATACAGCAACTAAGCGCACCACCAATGATACAGAGTATATGTTGACGCTGTCCTTGCCTTGGACATTTAAGAAAAATTCAGTCAATTTCAACTCAATTACCACACAAGACAGCACAACTATTGGCATGAGCGGTACGGTCGGTGACAGATTCAATTACGGTACTTCTGTTTCAGATACTTATGGTAGTAATCCGAGCATGAACGTCAACGCTCAGTACCGCACTAACTTTGCTACTGTGGGTGGTTCATACAGTGTTTCTGATCAGTATCAGCAAGCAATGCTTTCTGCACGCGGTAATGTAGTTGCACATTCTAAAGGTGTACTGTTTGGCCCAGACCAAGGGCAAACCATGGTCTTGGTTTACGCACCTGAAGCAGCAGGTGCTAAAGTAAATAACGCAACAGGATTAAGTATCAATAAATCAGGCTATGCAGTTATTCCATATGTAACACCATACCGTTTAAATGACATTACGCTTGATCCACAAAATATGTCGACCAATGTAGAATTAGAAGAAACCAGCCAACGTATCGCGCCGTATGCTGGTGCAATTTCACAAGTTAGCTTTGCAACAAAATCCGGTAAAGCCATTTATATTCATGGTTTAACCTCAGAAGGAAAAACCCTTCCATTTGCAGCTGAAGCATATAGCTCACAAGGTGAAAATGTCGGCATGGTTGCACAAGGTAGCATGGTTTATTTGCGTACCAACCAAACAGCAGATACTGTCACCATCAAATGGGGCGATGACGCTACTGAGCAATGCCGCATTCAATACGATGTGACAAAACAAGCAGAAGATAAAAATCTCACCATGATCACGACAGAAGGTGTATGCCAATGAAAATGAAAATTGTTAATACCCTATTGCTGCTCGCTGGAATGGCTGGTCTGTCTGAAGCTTATGCTGCGTGTACACCACAATCTGGATTCAGATCGCAAGACGTCAGTATGTCTGTCGGCCGTGTGGTTGTTCGTCCAAGTGATGCGGTGGGTACAATATTAAGAAAAGCCACGTTTCCAATATCTTCAAATGGATCTACCATCCGATGTGATAACGGTACTCCATCTACAATCCATGCGGTGTTAAGTCAGGGCTTTTCACTCAGTCCATCTGGCAACTCTATTTACAATACCAATATTCCCGGTATTGGCATTCGGCTTTATCGTGAAGCTGAAGGTGCTTCAGGATTTTCAGGCTATTATCCGTATTCACGCGCTTTGTCTAGAAATACTACTTACAACTTAGCTAACGGCTATTTCGTGGTCGAGATTGTTAAAACTGCACCTACAACTGGTTCTGGCACATTAGTCCCGGGTCAATACAGCAGCTATTATGTTAACGGTTACACAAACAAGCCCCTGCTCACCAGTACAGTTTATGGTAATGCGATTACCATTGCCTCTTCTTCATGTGAAATTCAAGGCAATATTAATAAGGTTGTCCAATTGCCTACCGTTAATAAAGCTGATTTCAAAGGTGTAGGCTCCACTCAAGGTGAGCAAGCATTTGACTTAAATATTCTCTGCAATGGCGGTAAAAACCCAACTGGTTACGAAGAAAGTAATAAAATTAGTTTAAGTTTTGACTACAATGCAGCAGCAAATAGCAATAATAAAGTAATTAATAATGATGCCCCTGCGAGCACAAAAGCTAAAGGCGTAGGTACACAAATCCTTTGGAATTACCAGAATCAAAATAAAGTGGTTTCTAAGGGGGACAAACTGGAACTCGGAACATTAACATCTAACCAGACATTACAATATAATGTGCCAATGAAGGCACGTTATTACCAAACTGAGCCAACTGTTTCACCTGGAACAGTACGAGGAATGGCAACAGTCACAATTGAATATGATTAATTTGACACACCTCACAATTTATAATTTTTTTTTATGAATACGCTGAATTAATCTTGTTTTTCATAATATAGACGTGTATTTATCTAACTAAACATCTCAATAATGGGGAAAAGAGATGAAGTTAAATAAATATATAACTTTAATTGGTTCAATTGTATTTTGTGGCGTTGGGCCGCTTTGCCATGCTGAGCAAATCAATTTTAACGGAACAATTTCAGAATTTACCTGTGCACAGCAGTCGACAGAACAGGCTTGTTTAGATTTGAATAAGGCAATTATAAAACTGAAGATTCAACAAGATTCTAGTGCGAATTCTGCATTGAACAAACAAACATCCAAGACTGCGGATATTTCTATTGAGAACACAGAAAATCAAAACCGTAAAGTAATGGTTATTAATTATCATTGATCAGATTCAATTTAATTCGCAAAGTCTGAATAATTGATTTGGGCTTTGCAATATCTATTCCAATCTTTTGAATTAAAATAATTAACAATTTTATAATATATATAAAAATCACTTTAAATTTTATTTTTTCATTTTATAGTGCTCTGACATGTTAATTGGCTTAATTAATTTAATAAGATATATCATAAGTATTTAAGGCTATCTAACAAAAAAAATACTTAAACTCAGTATCCCCTTCTATTAGAACTAACGATAAATTTTAATATTTATTTAATGTGTAAAAAGCTTACAAACGTCTACTTTATTGTAAGAATTTGAATATACTTATAAATACGAGCAGACTCGAACTGCTGACCTCTACGATGTCAAAGTCAGATTTAACTGATTTATATCAATATTTTAATATCAATTTGACGCCTACTTGTCGCATTATAGATTAGCACTTAACTCTGTTCGTACTAATTGAATCCATTTCTCATAATAATGCCAGTGCTTGTCAGCAACCATTGTACCAAAGCCATTTGCTGGGTTTTTTGCATCAAATTTTTTAACAAGCTGAGTATGGCTATGCATTGTGAAATTATCAAAACCTTCTTCTTTCATCTTACAGACCACTTGGCTGGGTAGAAACTTTGCCTTTTCTGTTTCTTTAATAACGGCATACTCTTTATTAAGACCAACTGCTAATGGAGAATCTGATTTAACGAATTCAATCACTTTATCGGCCTGACCACGACGATTCGCTGTTTTAGGAATAAAAAGTATCCTATATGCATATCTAGGATTCGCATACTCATCATCATTTAAAGATTTATCGAAATCCATAATATAAGAAGCAATATTTTTTGGTAGCCCATCTTGATCCATTAACATTTCTTTTTGCTCTGTATCAATTGATGAAAATTGCAAACTAAATGAAAGATGGTTTTCTATACCCAACTCTCTGCCAAAAAAGTCTTTAAGATATTCATTATAATTTAAACAACAAGCCTGAAATCTAGCACTAAGCAGATCATCAATTTTATTAGTCATTTGATGTTCAATTTCATGTCTCAATCCAATTAAGAACCTAAGGTTATTTGCTGTATCTTGATCGATTGGATTCTCGGTACAATTTAAGCATCTTTCCAACTCCCAGTATTTATAAGCGCCTTTATTGGTTCTATGAAATCTTTTTCTGCCCCTAGCATTATCAAAATAACGATATTCAATTTTATTGGCTCTGAAATATGCGTGTAATAAGTAAGTCCATGCAATATTCATTAACACTATGTAAGACTCTGCCTTAAAAGACATACTAGGATTATTGAATATTTGTACCGCGGCTAAAGCGGCTTCTCTTGATTTCTTAACTAATTCCCCTTTTACAGAGGCTATTTGTCTTAATCTTGTCATAACTCTCTAAATATTTAAAATTATTCAATCTTTCTAATTTAAACACTAGTTCAAAAACTAATCCAACAAATTGTTATTTTGACGTTTTTTTGACGCATTTCTTTGGGAAATTGGCGTTTTTGGAGGTTTTTCCCAATTTTAAGTTATAAGTTTAGTAAGAAACAGGCATAAAAAAAGACCTATAAGCATCTGATTTACTTATAAGTCCTTGATATCTTGGTAGGTTTAACCAGATTCGAACTGGTGACCTCTACGATGTCAACGTAGCGCTCTAACCAACTGAGCTATAAACCTAGAATGCGTAGAATCATATTCATTTTTATTTTTTATGACAAGCCCTTTTCTGACTTTTTTAAACTTTGCGTACAAGTTTTAAGCAAAGCCTTAAAATATTGAATATCATGAGAACTTAGCGCGGTACCTACATAAATTTCCTGCTCAAATAACGTAATAACTTGTTCAAATGCCGCCCTTTCCTGTTCAGGTACATTTTCAGCCAAACGTTGTAACCAATGCCTAAAACTTTCAGAAGTCAATTTTTGCTGGCTCAAGGGTATATTCTTAGCAAACTTGGCAATTTCTCTTTCCAGAGAGCTTAGGCTTTTTCTTTTTTTCCACAAAATCCATATAAAATATATTGCAACAACTCCACCAATACTCAATATAAGAATTAAACCACCTGCATAAGCAGAATTTACCCCGAGCTTTTTAAACCATTGTTGCTGTGATTCTGCATTGTAACCCACCACTTTACTCTGCCATTGGTAACTCGCATAATCACTCCATACACGGACTTTATTCAACATCGAAAATTGTTGATAGGCCCAAGTCGACTCCTGGCTCCCAAAAATTGTCCGATCTTGTTCCATATAATCCTGCATCCCCCCATCGATACGCTGCGGTGCGATCATGGCCGTCGGATCAATACGACGCCAATGTTGATTGACATAAACCTCTGTCCACGCATGTGCATCAAGTTGACGAACTTCCCAACTTTTTCCATCTGGTGCTAATTGACCACCTTGATATCCCACAACAATACGCGATGGAACACCCACATAGCGCATCAACATTGCAAAACTCGATGCAAAATGTTCGCAAAAGCCCTGTCTTGATCCAAATAAAAAATCATCTATCCGATTTTGCCCCAATACGCCTGGGTTTAAGGTATATGCAAAGCTATTTTGTTTATACCATTGCAAAACTTCTGCAATATAACGCTCAGGATTTTGATGACTTTGCTGCCATAAAGTTTGGGCCAATTGCTGTGATTGAACATCCAAGTTTTCAACATAGCGAGTGTTTAATTTTTCAAGTAAAGCTACATTTTTTATTTGTGGCGGTTCTGCACTTCCTAACCATTTCAGTTGAATCGGCTCTGTACGTGCTGTTAATCGGTAGGGTGTAATTCGACCATCTTGACCTAAAGCAAAACGTGCTTCGTTGGGAACGGATTGCTCCAACGACATAATCCACATCACAGTTGGGTCGGCAGCCAAATATTGATAATTCAACGCCCGCTTGGGTTTTAAATCGTCTGGATTCAGCTGTATAACGTTCTGGTTAAAAAAATGACTTGTCCATTTAGAACCATCATATTCATCTAAAGCCATCGCTCGCCAATACAGCTCTGTACGAGGTGGCAAGGCTTGAATATCTCCGATTATACGAAATGCCAAGCTACTCGACTGTGATAACTCAGCAATATCGCCCGGAGACATGCTGTCACTGATTCCCGTTGTGGCTTTATTTTCAGGAATAGGAATATGCCATAGCGGCGGCAGGCGTGGAAAAAAGAGAAACAGTAAAATAAAAAATGGAACAGCTAAGCCAATAAATTTACCCACATGCCCTATATCTTGTTTAATCGCCTGTATTTCACCGCCTGAGTTTTGGCTAAAACCAACGGTCTGTAAACGGTACAACCCAATAAAACAGCTCAACAGTGCCAATAAAATAACCAGTGCCATGGCAAAAGACTGGCTAAACAAAAAACTACTGGCAATCACAAACATCGCAAAGTTAAATAAAATAATTACATCACGACGTGTTTTTGTTTCTAAAGATTTAGCAAATAAAAATGTACTAAGTACTGTAACCCCTGCATCAACACCAATAAAGGTTTTATGACTTATGTAAATGCTGAATAAAGCTATCAATGTCAGCACATAGGTTAAAATTTTAGAAAATGGTTTTTTACTGGCGCGGGTATTGTGTAATAAAATAAGCCAAATGACTAAAAATACTAATGATGTCACCACTGGTATATAAAGCATTTGCGCAATGAGCACCAAAGCTAAAGTGAGTAGTATGGAGCGGCGTATGGTATTTTCAATCATAAATCAAGCCTGCGCCAATAACCGTTTAGCTTCGGAAAAATGCAGTGCTCCAGTGCCTGATGCTAACTCAGCATTAGGTAAATACAGTGCATATTGATCGTGATTTTGCTCAGCCTGCTCGACCAAACCCATCATAAGGCTAAGTTTTTCTTCATGACTTTGAGCTGGCATATAGTGATAATGAATCTCCAATTTCTTTAGATCTTCATATTGTTCAAAGACTTTCACATATAAGCCTTGTCCTCGTGCTGCTTGTTTCCAAGACACCGCATGAAGTGAATCCCCCGTCTGAAAACTCCGTAATTCGCGAAATTCATCAAGATCAGGTTCAAAATTTTGCCGTAGTTGCTTATTTTCAACGGAATGCCAACTGGCTTGAGGTGCAACCCACGCTGGTTGCTGTACGTACAAATACGTCCAGGCCCGCACTAAACCAAAGGGATAGACACTATAAAGTTGTATGGGTGGAATCTGAAAAACACCGCGTTGGCTGGTTATAAAATTTAATTGAAAGCAATGCTGTTGCGTATTGAACAATAATTTATGTAGCTGATTTTCAGTTTTAATCCACAAATATCTAGCCTGTTCAGCATCTTGTTTAAAGTAAATATCGACCGAAAGTAATTCACCTACTTGCGGGGTATCAACAACATTTATTTGAATCTGCAACGCATGAAGCTGTTTAAAAGTAATATAGAAACTAATACACAATACGGCGCTAATTAAAAAGCAAAATCCTAAAATCAAGTTATTGGCATAATTCACACCTGCAATAAAGGTGATGAAAATTAACACCAAATACAAGTAGCCTTGCTGATAGATAAAGATCAAGACGTCTTTTTGAGTCAGCTGCTTGTGCTGATCAATTTTAAATCGACGTTCAATCCATTGCTGCCACATTGAAGCCAAGGTTCAACTCCTTTATTGAATCGAAACTTGTTCTACAAGCTTAAAGGCTTCAAGATCTGACAGCCCAATTCGATGAGACACTACCGCTGTAAACACCGCTTGCACATCGTCAGGATTCACATAATTTCGCTGCTCAATCAGCGCATAGGCTTGCGCAGCTTTCTTTAAGGCTAAAACACCACGCGTAGAGAGACCATGTCTCCCTTTACGTGTTTCAGCAGCAAGATCCAAAATGTAATCCATTAAACGATCACTCAGATGTATCTGCTCGACAAAGCCTTGTAGTTGTAAAATTTCTGCTTCATTAAAGATATGTGCTAATGCCGCAATCAGATCATGGCGTGAAGTTTGTTGGAGCAATAATTTCTCTGCCTGACGCGATGGATAACCTAAAGACAAACGCATTAAAAACCGGTCCAACTGGGACTCAGGTAAGGCATAAGTACCACTTTGAAATAAAGGGTTTTGTGTCGCAATCACCCAAAATGGTTGAGGCAAAGCATATCGCATACCATCAACCGTCACATACCCCTCTTCCATCGCTTCCAATAAAGCACTTTGGGTCTTTGGACTACAACGGTTGATTTCATCTGCCAATAATATTTGGGTAAATATCGGCCCTGATTTAAACTCAAAATGATGTTCTTTTTGATTAAACATATTTACCCCTATCACATCGCTAGCCAGCATGTCATTGGTAAATTGAATCCGTTGAAACTTTAATCCCGCCAAATGTGACAAGGCGCTAGATAATGTCGTTTTTCCTAAACCAGGTAAGTCTTCAAATAACACATGCCCACCTGCCAATAGACAAGCTAAAGCCAATTTGGTTTGCTGATTTTTATCCAGAATAATTTGGTTAATTTGTTCGAGGAAAGTATTTATTTTCGGGTATAAAGGCGCAAGGCTCTGCTCACTTAAAAGCGTCGATGTATTATTTTGTTGGCTTTTCTCTGATCCCCAAAACACCTTTTATTCCCCAATAAAAAAGTTAAATGAATGACTAACATACAGGGTTTTATTTAAAAATACAGTGTTTATCTCCAAGCAATACCCAGTTCCATACTTTAAATAGATACTCTTGATATTTATTGAATATACAAAAGGGTTGTTTTCGCTTCGACTGATCACAAATCAGCAATAAAAAAAGCGTCCCGAAGAACGCTTTTTTCTTAGATTTTTAGCTCGAGTCACTGCATTAGCAAGGACACTTCTTCATGTCACCACCAGCTGATGGATAACGTGCATCTACACAGTGACGATAAAATGTTTTTGCATCCATCGCTTCCAAATCAGGATGATGTTTTGCCATATGTTCCAAATAGTTTTGGTAATCTGGCACACCCACCATCAGGCGGAAACTTTGCTGTAAACGTTGCCACAACGTCGCAATACGTGACCAATTTTTCGGGTTCAGAATTAAATCCTTCTGCGACATAATGGTCATTTTAATGATTTTATAAATCACCGTTTTTCCACTTTTTGCAAACTTCAGGTTCATTCATATTCCCCTATTAATGTGCTGAATTTGACGGATTAATTTCAGCTGGGTCACGGTAAATTGCTTCTGCTTCGTTCACCGATGGATTTGGATTTGCCAAGGCACGACGCACCACACCAATCGCTGCAAATAACATCACAAATGCCACGATCATAAAGAATGCACAAAGACCGGCATTGATTTGATTCGACAATGCCACCGTATGCATTTCAGCCATGGTTTTCGCAGGTGCCAACAATTCATTTTTCGCAATGGCTGCATTAAAACGATCTGCCTGAGCCAAGAAACCAATCTTTGGATTTTCGTGGAAAATCTTCTGCCAACCAGCGGTCATTGAAGTAATAAACAAGAATAATGTTGGGATAATTGTCACCCAAACATACTTTTGTTTTTTCATCTTGAATAAAATCACTGTACCCAAGATCAATGCCATCGCAGCAAGAATTTGGTTACCAATACCAAATAGCGGCCATAAGCTATTAATACCGCCGAGTGGATCAACCACGCCTTGGTAAACGAAGAAGCCCCAACCTGCAACAGCCACCGCTGTACCTAACAGATTTCCGAAGAAGTTATGTGAGTTTTTTACCGCAGGAATCACGATACCCACAGTATCTTGCACCATGAAACGACATGCACGTGTACCCGCATCCACAGCTGTTAAAATGAAAAGTGCTTCGAATAAAATCGCAAAGTGATACCAGAACGCCATCATTGAACGGTTATTAAAAATTTCCGTAATGATATGCGCCATACCAATCGCAAATGTTGGTGCACCACCTGTACGAGACAGAATCGAATTTTCACCCACTTCTTGTGCAAGTAAGGTCAATGCTTCAGGTGTGACCACGAAGCCTAATGTACGAACTGCTTCTGCAGCGGACTCAACCGTTGTACCAATCACAGCTGCTGGCGCATTAATCGCAAAATACACACCAGGCTCAAGAATCGTTGCACAGACCAAAGCCATAATCGCAACAAAAGACTCCATCAACATGCCGCCATAACCGATCATGCGAATATCTTTTTCATTATTCACAAGTTTCGGTGTCGTTCCTGAAGAAACGAGCGCATGGAAACCTGAAATTGCACCACAGGCAATGGTAATAAACAAGAATGGGAACATTGAGCCTGCAAATACAGGACCTGTACCATCAATAAAATGCGTTACCGCTGGCATTTTCATCTCAGGTAAAGCAAACATGATCCCGATTGCTAAACCTGCAATAACACCAATTTTCAAGAAGGTAGATAGGTAATCACGTGGTGCAAGCAGTAACCAAACAGGTAATACTGATGCCACGAAACCATAACCAATCAACCACCAAGTCAGTTCAGTACCTGAAAGTGTAAAGAATGGCCCCCAGTACGGATGCTGTGCAATGTCGCCACCATAGATAATCCCAGCCATCATCAGTACAAAACCAATGATCGACACTTCTGCAATTTTACCCGGACGGATAAAGCGCATGTAGATACCCATGAAAATCGCAATCGGTACAGTGGCCGCGATACTGAAAACACCCCACGGACTGTTGGTCAACGCTTTTACAACTACCAATGCCAGCACCGCTAGAATGATGATCATCACGCCAAGTGCGCCAAGCATCACGATGATTCCGGCAAATGAGCCAAGTTCTTGTTTTGCCATTTCACCGAGTGAACGACCATCACGACGCGTCGAGATGAATAAGACTAAAAAGTCTTGAACCGCACCCGCAAGAACGACACCCACTAAGAGCCAAATTGTTCCCGGCAAATAACCCATTTGCGCAGCAAGAATCGGACCGACTAAAGGACCTGCGCCTGCAATCGCGGCAAAGTGGTGACCAAATAGAACACTTTTATTGGTCGGCACATAATCCAAACCGTCAGCTAAGCGATGAGCAGGCGTTAAACGTCGCTCATTCAGTTCAAAGACTTTATTGGCAATAAATAAACTATAAAAACGATATGCAATGCTATACACACAGATTGCTGCAAGGATCAGCCAAACTGCATTGACATGCTCGCCTCGACTGAGTGCTAGTATGCCGAATGAAACGGCACCTAGAATGGCTACAAACAGCCAGATAATCTTCGAAGCCATTCCTGACTTCGGTTGAATGTTTTCCATCTCAATCCCTCATAAATGTTGAAATAAATCAGCTTGATTTTTCTTGTTCGAGGTACTGCTGTTTCTTCCCTTGAAACTCTACTCCTGTTATAGGTTTTTTCATCTAATACTTTGGAATAAAAATTTAAACCAATAGGTATAAAAAAAGGGATGAATCACTTCATCCCTTTCGATAATAGTCTATTTTTAAACCATTATGCACGTTCTAAATAGTCACCAGTACGAGTGTCTACACGAACGCTTTCTTCTTGCTGTACGAATAATGGAACACGTACAACTGCACCAGTTTCAAGCTTAGCCGGTTTACCGCCACCGCCTGAAGTATCACCACGTACACCTGGATCAGTTTCAACGATTTTTAATACAACGAAGTTGGGCGCGCTCACAGTTAAAGGAACACCGTTCCAAAGCATGATTGTGCAAAGTTCATTTGAGTCATCTTTCAACCATTTAGCCGCGTCGCCCATAGCAACTTTATCAGCAGCGATTTGTTCGAAAGATTCTGGATCCATGAAGTTCCACATTTCACCGTCGTTATACAAGTAGTTCATTTCAACTTCTTGGATGTCAGCAGCTTCTAGTGAATCACCAGATTTGAAAGTTTTTTCTAAAACTTTACCAGTTTTAAGGTTACGTAATTTTACGCGGTTAAAAGCTTGGCCTTTACCTGGTTTTACGTATTCGTTTTCCATGATTGAACATGGGTTACCGTCAAGCATGACCTTAAGGCCTGACTTGAAATCATTCGTAGAATAATAGGCCATGACTGGCTCACTCCAAACTTACTAACTTTAATCTATAGATGCTATGGGCTGTAACATGTCATTTAGCAAGTACTGACTGTAACATTGGCTGCCACATGCACATTAATGTGATATTGCGTATTCTAAATGACCAATGCACCATGTCGCAACGAAAAAATCCCCATTAAAGGGGTCAAGCTGCTTAACTTACACTCAGACATTAAAGAACTTTGTTTATACAATGCCCACAAACAGGTAAAATTGCTGTTTACTGAAACTTAATAAATGTTTCGTAGGCTTCATCAGGTGTAAGCTTTTTCGGAATTATTTCAGCTTACACTTCAAAGTTCGACGCATTAATTTCAGCAATATTCCCCCACTCACCTTTCTGCATTTTTTAAACAATCGGCATGATAAACTATTTATTTCAAGAGCAAAACTGGCAAACTCAATTGAGTGATTTGATTACAAATCCTCAAGAATTACTCGATGTATTAGAACTTTCGCATGATCAGTTATTATCGGGTGCTCAGTTCGCAGCAGATGAGTTTCGCCTACGCGTGCCGCGCGCTTTTGTCGAAAAAATGCAAAAAGGTAATCCGCTCGATCCGCTTTTACTCCAAGTCCTACCGCATCATTTGGAACTTGAAGAGCACGCCGGTTTTGTTACCGACCCATTAGGTGAAGAGCAGGCTAACCAACAGCCAGGGGTATTACATAAGTACAAGTCTCGTTTTTTACTGACTTTAACCGGTGCCTGCGCGGTCCATTGCCGTTATTGTTTCCGCCGTCATTTTCCATACCAAGAAAACCTGCCTAAAAATGACGATTGGCCAAACATTAAAGAATATATTGAACAACAACCCGATATTAATGAAGTGATTTTAAGTGGTGGAGACCCGCTCACACTATCAAATCGTAAACTTCAAGTGTGGATTGAACGTTTATCGACTTTACCACAAATTAAATTTTTGAGAATTCATTCACGAGTTCCTATCGTAATCCCCAACCGTGTCGATGAAGAGCTGGTTTCTATTTTAAAAAACAGTAGGCTACGCATTATTCTAGTGGTACACTCAAATCATCCATCAGAGCTAGATGACTTCACGTGCAGCCAGCTTCAACAGCTTGTCAAACAAGGAATCACCGTGCTGAACCAAGCAGTCTTATTAAAAGGGGTTAATGATTCTGCAGAAGTATTGGTCGATTTGAGTTACCGCTTATTCGACGCAGGTGTAATGCCATATTATTTGCATGTTCTGGATAAAGTAAAAGGTGCTCATCATTTTGATACACCAGCTCAGGATATTGATTTAATTTATAAAAAAGTTTTAGAGAACCTACCTGGTTATTTGGTTCCTAAACTTGTACGGGAAATTGCGGGCGAAAAAAACAAGACACCGCTTTTTGGGGCTTCAACTTTTTGAGTTAAATAATAAAGATGACCACGCATACTTCAGATACGTTTTACAATCCGACTGAATTAAAGCTGGATAAATTAAGCTTTTGTCCGACCAATGCTAAAGGTCTGCAAGAGTGGTTAAACGGTATTTCAATTTTACAATTGGGTACCTCATCTAAAGCTTTATTCAATGCCTTACTTGAAATCTCCGAGCTGAAATGCCAAGAGATGTTACGTTTTGATTTGGTTCAAATTTTACATCCGACTATGGAAAGTGTGCTCACAAGCTTAGAAAAACACTTTACCAATCAAAGCCTCATTACCACGGATCGTAATGACCAAATCATTGAATTGGCGATGCTTTTACGCAGTCACTTTGCCAAAATCTATATTGATATTGCCAAACGATGTAATCAGCAGCTTAATCAACAAAAGTTTTCGATTTTTTCATTCGGCCATAAAAAAAGCTTACAAACCGCTCGAATTGCATCAATCTACTATGCGTTGCAACAACTGACACTGTTGTTGTATCAACAACATATGTTGTATGCCACACCGACTGCAGGTCAATGGATTGCGGCACATCAACTGATTGAATGTGCCATTGAACACAATTTCTATCAAAGTAATGTCAATCAGTTACTGGGTACTCAACATCAAATTGCAAATATTGCTCAAGCTTATGCACAATTAATCTTATTAGATATTTTCAATAATCATCAGATTCGCCCTGCTGAAATCCAAGGTTTGTATTTATGTAGCTTTGACTGGGCAAAATTGGTTCAAATCCTACCGAAAGAAACCACGCTTTCACGCTATGTTGTAGACACGAAAAAAGATCACCCACCGATTTATAACTCAAAACAAGATCGGTCTTATCAAGCCAATGTATACATTTCAACGCAAAACTTGCTCGATCATTTGACCGAAACGCAAACTAGAAATGCCAATTATTTATCTAAAAATGAAAAGTTATTTTTAACTCCAGCGCTATATTTCCATATTCATAATATTTTGACCAACAACACTGAACGTCGTCATGAGCGTTATGAATATTCTGCGCAAATTAATATTTGCTTTAGCTTAATGGTGGCGCATTTCTATCTCTCTAAAGGTAAAAACTTCCACGAAACTTTAGATTTAGAAGGCAATTATCAATTCCACAATGAAGCCTCTTTTGTCAATTCGCCTGATTCAAATATGCCAACAGGCATGACTAATGCGAAAGCGCTAGATCGTGAAGCAAAACAGATTCATACCGCTGACGTATTAGATATTAGTGTGAATGGTTATCGCATTAAATGGACTGGCCCTACCCCTGCTAATTTAAAAACCGGCGAATTTATTTTGATCCAAGAAAATGCTCAAAGCCAATGGCGTGGCGGTGTTGTTCGCTGGATCAAACAATCGACAGAAAAAAGTTTGGAATTGGGTCTCGAAGTACTGGCTCAAGATTTGTATCCATGTTCAGCCCATATCCGTACCGACCGCAATACAACAAATCATCAACCTGCTTTATTGGTACAGACCACACAACTTGATCAAGTGTCTACGACCTTAATTTTACCTGGGGCAAATCTCTTCCGAGAGAAACAAACGATCCACCTTCGCTTAGGCAAAGAAGACATCAAAGTCTATCTCACCAAAGCGCAGTTGGTGACGCAAAGCTTTATTCGCTTTGAATATGAATTATTGAATGAAGAGCAAGAAAATGTCGTTAAAGACTATATTGCGAAACAGAGCAATGAGATCAAAAATAACGACTTATGGGAAGCATTAAAGTGAGAAATCCATTACTATCCAAAAAACTAAAACGTACGGAAACTCGATTACTCATTATTGATGATAATCAAATACGTTTTAACCAGATACGTGATTTATTGACAGACAGCGAACATCAAGTTCATGCCATATTACTTGATGATTTACAAAATTTCGAAAAACAGCTGAATCTCAATTGGGACTTGATCATTTTTGGACGTGCTTATGATTTAAAATATGAACAAGCTTTGAGTTTAGTTCAACTATCGAGCCAACCGAATTTACCGATTATTTTACTTAAACCCGAAGACTATCAAGCTAAACAATATGCAAGTTTAGTCAAAAAAGGGATTTATGACATTGTCGATATTGCTGAACCTGAGAGTTTCTATTTTGGTTTAATCCGTGCTTTATCCTTTAGTCGCCTACAACAATCGCAGCAACATTTAATGGAAGAGCTCGAAACAGCTCAAATCCAAACCCAGTCTTTAGTTGAAGATAGTCGTAAAGCGGTTGCCGTGATTCAAGAAGGCATTCATATTCAAGCCAATGCTGAATATCTCACTTTGTTTGGTCTAAAAAATGAAGATGATGTAATTGGTCTGCCTTTACTCGATCTATTACAACCTACTGACCTCAACGACTTTAAGCAACGCTTTAAAAAAATCAGCCAAGGACAGCTCGATTTAGGACGTTTTGATCTTGTTTCGCAAAATATCGCAGTGGCTGGGCAAAACCCACTAAAACTCGAATTTATTGCCGCGGCTGAAGAAGATGCTTTACAGCTCGCAATTGAAATTGGCAGTCAAAGCAGCAATGCTGTAAGCAACGCTCCAGTTGAAGCTAGCCCACAAAAACCAAAAGTATTTCAACAACTCAACCGCACCATTGGCCAGCAACCTGCTAATGTAAATGCATTAGTTCTATTTACATTGGCTTCTTGTTCTGATGCGATTTTTCAAAAAGATTGGAATACTTATAAGAGCTATTTCACCAATATTAAAGACTTCTTGAAAGATCAGACTCATGCTCCATTATTTAGTTTAGATAATGGTGCAATCGTTGCCTTATTCCAAGCGGATAATCAGCTCAAACTTGAGTCTAAGTTGATTGGTCTTAACACCCTGAGCAAACCTCAATTACTCAGTGTAAACAATGAAACTTATCCATTAAATTTACGCATAGGATACAGTGTTTTAGACAGCGATATTCGTGATGAAGCACATTTTGATACCTTTATTGCGAAAGCCTTTAATACTGCGCTACCAACCAACCAACAAGCACCTGAAATCGATTTAACTATTCCATTAGAAATTGACATACCAAGTTTGAATTTCGGTACACCAGAAGCACAAATTGCGCCGATTGTCGTTAGTGATGAAGCTCCTGTTATCAAGGCCCTTCGCAACTGCTTAGAACGCGGTGAAATTCATCTTAAATATCAGCAACTGTATGATAAAGAAGATTCTCATCTTTATACTTATGAAGTAACCAGCGGCTTTATTTTTGAAAATAAATGGAAAGATATCGCCCAACTACGTGAGTTGGCTGAAGACTCTGAGCTTTCCATTAAATTGGATCGTTGGATCTTGGTTGAATCGTGTAAACAGCTACACAACTTCATCACTCAGTTCCCTGAAGCTAAATTAATCGTTAACCTGAACAAGGAAGTGCTATATAACGACCGCACCTTCCCTGAGTTTATTTCAAAACTCATTACGATTATTCGTAGTAAATTGAAGAATCCACTGATTTTACAATTTGCAGAAGAAGACATTCAGCTCAATATTGATGCCGCTCAAAAAGCATTTGTTGAACTTCGTAAAAATGGTGCCGAACTGGCTTTACGTAATTTTGGTCATTCGATGTTTAGTGAATCATTATTACGTCAAATGGATGTTCACTGCTTAACACTAGATTCAAGTTTGACCCAAATGCTTGCAAACGACAAGTCATGCCAAGAGCTGCAAGAAAAAATTACCACTTATCATGAAATCAAAACTGTTGAAATCATGCTACGTGAATTAAATGACATGACACTGTTTGCCAATGCTTGGAATGTAGAAGCTCGTTTTATTCAAGGTGATTATTTTCAGAAGAAACTCGACCATCTCATCGATGTTCAGGACCAATAAGGTTCTGAACATTGCCGATTTAAGGTTTATCTTTTTATCGGCACAAAAAAAACGGGCATAAAGCCCGTTTTTTCGTTTTGGATATTAACGTTTGATAGAACGTGACATACCAGCAAAACGTTGTTTGAATTTGTCGATACGACCGCCAGTGTCAACGCTTTTCTGTTTACCAGTGTAGAATGGGTGGCAAGCAGAACATACGTCTAGGTAAATAGTTTCTTTACCAAGAGCTGAACGAGTTTCAATTACGTTACCGCATGAACATGTAGCAACTAAAGTTTCATATTTTGGGTGAATATCGGCGCGCATCGTCGATTACTCCTAAGATTTAAGAAGGTTTAACTGTCATCGCAATTGATCACTCTTGCATCGCTACAAGGAAGGCTTAAAAAAGCAGACCAACACCATAACAGACCATTCTTTTGGCCCACCGAGACGGATACCGTCAGAGCTAAGCACAACAAGTTGGTGCAAATTATAGCTGATTTTTTATTGTTAATAAATAGATATTCAAGGCTGAATCGCTCTACTCTTTAGGTTGAGCTTGTTCTAAATATTTTTGATATTGTAATTCGACTGTACGCTGAAATTGGGCTTGATCAAAATGTTTTAATTTTTCAATAAATGCAGGACAAAACGTCGTAGCATTTACTGACTGTAATGATCTGCTCATACCCTCTAAAATGCTTTGAAACTGCTGTTTAAATTGTGCATCGACGGGCTGATCAACATCTTTTGCTTTTAATGGCTCTACACCATTAAAACGGACAGCCTGAACCGCAGCAATTAATTTAAGCTTTGCAGCTTGATAAGCCTGATCTAATTCCGTATTCATCTGTGGTTGTCGATCACGACAAAAATCCAACATGGGCTGCAGGCTGATGAGGGGCATTTTTTCAATGACATCACGGTTACTATTTACGGATAAATCCTCTTGGGCATGAACGACTGTGTTCAGACCCAAGAATAAAATGAAGAAGCTTGTTTTAATTTTCATGATTTTTTTCATCTATATAAGGTATTTTAAAAGGACGTATTCATCTCGTCCTTATTCTTGCCCACGGCTTTGTTTTGCCCAAAGGTTGGCAATCACACCACAGACCATCAACTGAATTTGGTGAAAGATCATAATTGGTAAAACTATCATTCCCATCGGCTGACCAATAAAGAGAATTTGTGCCATGGGCACACCGCTCGCCAAGGTTTTTTTAGAGCCACAAAAGAAAATCGTCTTTTGATCAGCTCGGCTAAAGCCCAACCAACGTGGCACATATAACGCCAATAACATAATAATCGTTAATAGAACTGAGCACGCCACAATCAATAGGAATAAGGTCATACCACTCACTTGATGCCATAGTCCTGCCACAACCGCACTACTGAATGCACCATAGACCACCATCAAAATTGAGCCCTGATCAAATACCTTCACAATTTTTGGTACCCTCTTCATATAAGGAAACACCCAAGGACGGAGGAGCTGCCCTAAAATGAAGGGAATGAGTAATAACAGCGTAATTTGAATAATAGATGCAGTCGGATCGTAGTTATGTTGTGACTGGCCGAGAATAAAATATGCCACCATCACTGGGGTAATAAACATACCAATAATATTTGAAAATGATGCACTACAGACTGCGCCAGCAACATTACCCTGTGCTACCGAAGTAAATGCAATGGAAGACTGTACTGTCGAGGGTAAAAAGCACATAAACAAAAAGCCCCAATACAACTCTTGCCCTAACATCGGCACGAGAATTGGTTTCGCCATTAAACCCAATAATGGAAATAATGCAAAGGTAAAAGCAAAAACTAAAGCATGTAACTTCCAGTGCATTATGCCTTCAACCACAGCCTCACGAGATAACTTTGCACCATGGAGGAAAAATAAAATGGCAATTGCAGCCGTGGTAATATAGCCAAAGATTTCTGCAGCTTGACCACTAACAGGCAAAAAAGTCGCAAGTATGACCATTACAAAAAGTAGAATGGTAAAACGATCCAAAGCCAACATTTTCAGCATAACAACATCCTGTACAAATTTCCCTTTAAACGCATCGACAAAAAAATGCCCAATAAGCTAAATTTACCATTGAGTAAATTTAATCTTACTGGGCCATGTAAATAAAGCCAGCTTTTCTCCGATATATTCATTATTTTAAACGTTGATAGTGAGCTCAACGCAAAAAAAATTATAAATAAGAATATTCAGCATTACATATGACTTTAAATGAATAAGTGCAGATTAATTATTTCGTGCATTTGAGTCTTGTTGGATCAACTCAATTTTATAGCCATCTGGATCTTCAACAAAGGCAATGACGGTCACACCACCTTTCATTGGTCCTGCTTCACGTACCACGTTTCCGCCACGTGCTTTAATTTCTTCACAAGCCTTGTAGGCATCATCTACTGCAATAGCAATATGCCCATAAGCGTTACCCAATTCATAACTCTCCGTATCCCAGTTATGCGTTAACTCAAGTACAGTATGATTTTCTTCATCACCATAGCCCACAAATGCCAAAGTAAAACGACCTTCTTCATAATCACGCTTACGAAGCAAAGTCATACCGAGTACTTCAGTATAGAACGCCAATGAACGCTCTAAATTGCCTACACGTAACATGGTATGCAGCATGCGCATAATCGAGTTTCCTAAATCTATCATTATGTTTGAATACTATAGGGATTTAACATGCAAAGTTCAATTTAACTCTAGAACGCATATACCCGCTTATTTCAAATATCCTAGTCCAAAACCGCAGATATGCTTAGGCTATTTAGTAGCTTAGAATAAAAAAGCCCACTCAAACTGAATAGGCTTTTTTAATTCAAATTGAATTATAAACTAGATTTCTGTTCATGCTCTTTTAATAATTTAGCCACCCAAACTACTAAAATTAAAATCGGAATACCAATTAAAGTCGTCATCAAGAAAAATTTCGGATAACCGATATTGGTCACAATCGTACCAGAATAACCGCCTAAAATTTTAGGGGTTAAGGTCATTAATGAACTAAAGATGGCATATTGAACGGCTGTGAAAGAAACACTGGTTAAACTCGATAAAAATGCGATAAACGCCGCGCCTGCAAGTCCTGACGCCAAATTATCAACAATAATCGCGAAATATAACCACAGCGAACTATAAGGCTTAATGACCTTTCCTTTGATGTCCACATTCTGTTCAGCACTTGCCAAATTAATCGGTTGAATATCAACACCAAGTACACCCGCCATATTGGCTGATGTATTCACTTGATATGTTAAATCGACACTCTTTTTCACTACATCATTTTCTAGCAGTTGAGCCGTTAATGTTTTTTGCTTTGCTGTTTCGAGCGCTTGCCCTGGAATTGCAGCACTAAAAACACCAGTTTTATCAAGCTTCGCATCGAACGGTTTAGCATCCAAAATAATTTGAATTTTTTGATTTTCTTTTAACTCGCCTGCCAAGTATTGTCCACGGACCACGATACTATTTGCAGTCTCTTGAGCTGAAATCGTGTTATCTGAAGTTACTGGCAGCAACATCATTGCTGAGTTTGAAAAAGCATTATTCAGATACGGCAAACTCACCTGTACTGGATGTTGATTCTTCGACTGATAATCCGCAGTGACTTTAATATTTTGATCTCCAGCCAAGACTGCTTTTGGAATTTGAACTGCCCAAGCTCCCGTGTCATCCGGCGTCGCTGTATATTGCTGCCCTGCTACATTTACAGTGACATCGCTCAATGGCTGACCTGATTTGACTAGGCCGATAAAAATCAAGTTTGTTGAACTTGCTAATATCGCACCGACAAACATTAATTTCATAATGTTCATGCGCTGCGCTAGCAAACCACCAAGGAAGCCACCAACCAAGCTGAAAATCACACCATAGACTTTTACAGCTTCAGCAATCTGCTCTTTGGTGAAGTTTAAATCTTGATAAAACACATTAGAAATGACGCCGGCGATAATATCGGAAATACGGTAAAAACCAATAAGTAACAACAACACTAAAGCCAGTTTTAGACCATAACGCTTAAAGAAATCTGCAACTGGATTAACCCAAGTTTCAAATGCCATCTGCTTATTTACAGCACCTGATTTCACTAAAACTGAACCGATACCAAAAGCAACCACAGCTGAACCAATAAAGCGCACAGCCTCTAAACAGAACAAGGTAAATGAATCTGAAATTTGCCACTGCTCTTTCAAGCTTTCAACCGCTACACCTGAATAGATATAACTCAAGACAAAGGCAACCACCGCAGCAAAGAATACCGCGACTAAACGATAATAGTCGGTCCGTTTATAATGCTTTTGTACACGGTCAACTTGCGGCTCACGTATCGATAAAGTTGTAATAATACCAATAACCATCACAGCAGCCATTGCAAGATAAGTATATTTCCAAGCTTCATAAATATAGTTACCTTTGGCCGTGCCTAAATATGCCGCCAAAAATAACGCCCCTGCACCTGCCACGATCATGCCGATACGATAACCTGCATTATAAGTCGAAGCTAAAACGGTCTGCATTTCAGTTTCTGCCAACTCAATACGATAAGCATCAATCACAATGTCTTGCGTTGCGGCAGAAAAACCTAGCAATACAGCGCCAGCGGCCATTTGGTAAATATAGCTTTGTCCTAAAGCAGGATCTGAAAATGCCATGATACAAATTGCACAGATAATGAGAACCTGAGCGATCAATAACCATGCACGGCGACGTCCGAGTTGTTTGGTTAAAAATGGCACAGGTAACTCATCAATTAATGGCGCCCAAACAAACTTAAACGAATAGCCAAGCGCTGCCCAACTAAAAAAAGTCACTGCACTTTTATCAATTCCTGCTTCACCTAACCAAAGCGATAAACTGGAAAAGATCAGTAAAATTGGGATACCGGCCGAAAAGCCAAGAAAAAGCATAATCAGCGCACGTCGGTCTAAAAATGCAGTAAAAGCAGATTTCCATCCTGAAGCTTGTGTTGTCATGACTCAGTTATTTTTGTCAAAATCGAATGTTGCTATTCAAGCGCTTAATGACAACGGTTTCAACAACATTTATGAAATCATTGTTTTATTTTATCGATATTTCGCATGCTGTTGCTTGATCTTTGGCATTAAACCTGTATACCTTAATTACATATCTCTATTCTTTAGTTTTTTGGATTCAACAGTGACCCAGCGACTTGAACAAATTCACTCTTCTTTATCAACTACCATTAATGAAGCCAACACAAAAAACTTAGCAGAAACAGTAACGACACTAAAGAGCGCTTTTGATCAACCCGAAATACAGAATACTTTAACTAAAACCCAGTTGCAGCCACTTCAGCTGACGCATACACCTGAGCTAAAAAAAATACCAACGTCTACCAAGCGGATCAAACCACTTAATGACTTTTTAGGACAAGATCGTGCCCGAGCTTCGGTCGAGGCTGGCATTGCATTACCCTATTCAGGCTATAACATTTTTGCTGTAGGTACCGCAGGCTTAGGTAAGCGCACCATGATTAAACGCTTATTACAACAACACGCTAAAAATATGCCAACGCCTTCAGATTGGGTCTATGTCAATAATTTTAAGTTTCCGCGTGAACCAATTGCGCTAAAACTTCCTTCTGGTCAAGCGACAAAATTCCAAGCGTTATTACATCAAAGTTGGCAAACCATATTAAAACAGCTTGAACGTCGCTTCACCGCAGAAACCTATCACAATCGCATTGAAATGATTCGCCAACATGCTGGTGATGAACAACATCTTGCTTTAGTTGAATTAACCCGAGAAGGTGAAGAGCTCGATCTTAAACTGATTTCTCAGGATGATGATCATTGTTTCGTTCCCGTGCATTTGGTCGATAACAAATACCAAGAAATGTCCAAAGAAGACATCAATGCACTAAGCAGTAAACAACGAGCTGAAATTGCGTCAAACGTCCGTTATATGGATAAAAAACTTGAACGCCTTGGTCTACATCTTGGTGATCTTGAAGATGACGCACGCGATAAAGTTCAGGTTTTAAACCGTGAAATTGCTAAACAAGTCGTCATGCCGCGTATTGATCTAATTCAAAATAAATTCAGCATGGTTGAAGGCTTGGAAGATTATCTGAAGCAATATGCAGATGACATCATTCAAAATGTTGAGTTTGTGCTTGAGCAAGAAGAAGATGACTTTACACCTGGCCTATTTAACCGCGTGCCATCTCGCTACCAAGCTAACATCATCGCCACACACAAACCAAATGCTGGTGCGCCCGTTATTTTTGAAGATTTCCCAACCCATTACAATTTGCTAGGTCATGTCGAACAACTGACCCAAAATGGCACCATCACCACAGACTTTACGTTAATCCGTCCTGGTGCATTGCATAAGGCCAATGGTGGATTCCTCATCTTGGAAGCTGAACAACTTTTAGAGCAGCCTTATGCATGGCAAGGTCTAAAACGTGCATTAAAGTCAGGACATTTAAAGCTGTCTTCACTTGAACATATGCTTACATTGACAGGCAGTATTTCGATTGAGCCTGAAGCTATTGATTTAAATATCAAAGTGATCCTACTTGCTGAACCTGATATTTATTACGATATTTTAGAACTCGAACCTGAGCTGGGCAGTGTCTTTAAAATTCGTGCCGATTTTACCGATACATTACAACGTAATGACATTAATGAGCAGGCATATATGCAGCTAATTGCTGATTATGTGCAAACAGACAAACTTCTGCCGTTTGACCGTACAGCACTTGCTGCACTGTTAACTGATTCAAGTCGTCAAGCTGAAGATCAAAGCTCTTTGTCATTACATGCCCTCACCTTAGGTGATTTGATTCGTGAAGCACATCATCATGCAGCACTTGCTGGCGATAAAATGGTGACAGAAACACATATCAACACCGCTCTTGATCATCGTAAATACCGTCTAGGCTACTTACGTGAATTATATTGGCAAGATCTCACTCGCGGTACACAGTTAATCGAAACCAAAGGTCATCGATTCGGGCAGATTAACGCCCTCTCTGTGATTCAATATGCTGATGTTGAATTTGGTTTACCGTCACGTTTAACGGCTTCGGTTTATCAAGGTGGCGGCGATATTTTAGATATCGAGCGTAGTGTAGAACTCGGTGGTTCTTTACATGCCAAAGGCGTCCTGCTGATGTCGAGTTTCTTAAAGGCACACTTTGGTCGTGAACAAATTTTACATTTTTCTGCTGCCCTTGCCTTTGAGCAAAGCTATGGCCAAGTAGATGGCGACAGCGCAACTGTTGCAGAGCTTTCAGCTCTTATTTCCGCTATTAGCCAATTACCGATCGATCAATCATGGGCAATCACTGGCTCAATGAACCAATTGGGTCAAGTTCAACCGATTGGTGGTGTAAATGCCAAGATTGAAGGCTTCTATGATGCATGTAAATTACAAGGGCTAACAGGCAAGCAAGGTGTGATTATTCCACGCCAAAATATGCAGCACTTAATGTTACGCAAAGATGTGATTGAAGCTGTGCAACAAGGTCAATTCCATATTCACGCCATAGATACCATTGACCAAGCTCTAGAAATTTTGATGGCGCGTCCAGTAGGCACTCTTGATAAAAAAGGTCGTTATAGCAAAGGCTCAATCTACGCTGCTGTCATGGAGCAACTTGAATACTGGCAAGCGATTGAAGATGGTGCTGAGTTTGAGGAAGAAGAGCCAAAGAAAAAGAAAAAAAAGAAGAAGTCAAAAAAGGACAAAGATAAAAAGGCAAAGAAGTCTGAAGCTCAAGACAGTACTGCTAAAAATGGGACTACTGAAAACGAGCAACGTGTTGAAGAAAGTCCGACTGAAGACAATCCGTCATAAATCTTCGATGAGTTTATTCATTTGTTGATTTTTCCACCATTCATTACACTTTAAATGCCTTTGAAATGGTGGAAAAACGCATAACCTCAGACTTTTTAGATAATTAAGTCATAAAAAAAGCGCCTTAAAGGCGCTATTTTTTATTTGTATCCAATGATTAAAATCATCAAATACATATCCAATTAAGCTTCCGGAGCTGGGCTATATTGTTCAACTAAAGGTTGTAATTCACCTTTTTGGAACATATCAAGCATAATGTCGCTACCACCGATCAACTCACCATTGATCCATAATTGTGGGAAAGTCGGCCAGTTTGCAATTTGTGGAAGAGTTGCGCGAATATCTTGATTTTCAAGAATATTTACATAAGCAAACGGACGACCAATTTGACTGAGCGCTTCTACTGCACGCGCAGAGAAACCACACTGTGGAAACTGTGGAGTGCCTTTCATGTAAAGTAGAACTGCGTGTTTAGCAATTTGGTCACGAATTAACGCTTCTGTATCGCGTGCTTGTTCAGTCATTGATATATCCTCAATAAATCTGCTTCGCATTATACCCAAAACTGAGTAAAACAATATGACTAAAGCAATATTTCACGTTTTATTTACATTTCAGCTTTTCAAGTGAGTCATATTTTGCTTATATAGACCTCTTGATGCTCATATATATATGGCGTCTCCTCTATATTATTTCAATCACCTGACAAATTAGAGTTAGTCATGAATAACATTACCCTTGCCCCAGTACAAACTGATCAACCATCGCACTTGATGCCAGTCTTTGGCCGCCAACCGATCAGCTTTGTCCGAGGTCAAGGTGCTCACCTGTATACTGCAGATGGCACAGAATACTTAGACGCACTGACAGGGATCGCTGTTTGTGGTTTAGGTCACTCACATCCTGCAATTACAGCAGCAATTGCTGAACAGGCAGCGACCCTCATTCACACCAGTAACTTATTTGAAGTGCCTTGGCAAACGGCTGCTGCGCAAAAATTAGCAGAAGTTGCGGGTATGGAAGAGGTTTTCTTCTCAAATAGTGGTGCAGAATCAAATGAAGGTGCAATCAAAATTGCACGTAAATTTGGTCATATGCAAGGTGTCGCAACACCAAAAATTATCGTTGCTGATCATTCTTTCCATGGTCGTACCATGGCAACCTTATCTGCAACAGGTAACAAAAAAGTTCAAGAAGGCTTTGGCCCATTGGTTGAAGGTTTTATCCGTGTACCTTTCGGTGATATCGAAGCGATTGAGGAAGCGGCGATTCACCACCCTGACATCGTAGCGATTTTGGTTGAGCCGATCCAAGGTGAAGGTGGTGTAAATACTGCACCTCAGGGTTTTAGCTACCTAGAAGAAATTCGTCAAATCTGTAATCAGCACAACTGGTTAATGATGCTTGATGAAGTGCAAACAGGTAATGGTCGTACAGGTAAATACTTTGCGTATCAACACACTAATATTGTTCCTGATGTGCTAACTACAGCTAAAGGTCTGGGTAATGGCTTCCCTATCGGCGCAGTCATGACTCAAGGTCGTGGTGTTGGCGTTTTAACAGCGGGTAACCACGGTTCAACTTATAGCGGTACAGCATTAGGTTCACGTGTGGTTTATACCGTGATTGATACCATTCAAAAAGAAAACCTTGTTGAAAATGCTGCAAATATGGGTGCGTATCTTGTTGAGCAATTCACAGAGCAACTTGCAGAGCAAAACGTGACTGTTCGTGGTTTTGGTTTAATGGTCGGCATTGAATTACCTAAAGCATGTGGCGAACTTGTGAATATTGCACGTGATGAGCATCACTTGATTATTAACGTAACAGCAGGCTCTGTGATTCGTTTATTACCTACGCTGAACATCAATAAAAAACAAGCGGATATCTTGATTGAACGCATTGTTAAAATGGTGAAAAACTTTCTAGCGTAATATGTGCCGAAAGTAAAAAAAGCCGCTAATTGCGGCTTTTTTTATATCTTCTTCAAATTTTTTTGTTTTTATGAGGCTTCTTGGTATACACGTCCGCCTGGTAATTGACTGAAATACAATTTTAATGCATCTAGGCAACGATGAATTTTAGTAGGCTGTTGATCACGTTTAGACATCACCGCATATAGAGTAAATGATGGTAAACGCCATTCTGGTAAAACTTCAACAAGAGAACCGTTTAATAAGTCTTTTTGCGTATCTAGATATAATATTCTTGCAATGCCATGTCCTTGTTGACACATTGCTTTTGCAGCAAATACATTATTTGTTGTAAATCGGGAGTGCACATCCAATGCAACCTGCTCTTTAGTCACTGCATTTTCAAATGCAAAATGCTGAAAGTTTTTAACCAAATTTATTTGAACCATATCATGATTTTGTAAATCTTCTGGTCGTGTAATTAAACTGGTTTGGTTGATATAGCTTGGTGCTGCAACGAGAACTTGTTCAACATGTGCCAATGGCACCACATGAAACTGTTGATCATCAATTTTTGAACTCATTCGTAACGCAATATCAATGCGGCCATCAATTAAGTCGATATATTGATTATCTGCTTCTAGATGAACGGATAAACCGCGATGTGCCGACATCCAATGTGACAATGCAGGAATCACATGATTCGCACAAATTTCTGGTGTCGATGCAATACGTAATTCACCGACTAAGTCGTCACGAAGTTCATTGATACGAATTTTGCCGCGCTCTGCGGCAGATAGCATCTCTTGGCAACTATGAAAAAAAGCTTGTCCAGCTTCTGTCAAACTTAACTTACGTGTTGAACGATGTAAAAGAATGACTTCCATATCCTGCTCTAGTGAGCGGATTTGCTGACTCACGGCACTCGTGGTAATACCTAACTCACGAGCAGCACCGCTAAACGAATTTTTTTCCACAACGCAAGCAAAGACACCCATTGCTCGAAGTTGATCTAACATAAATTTCCCTCATAAACTTATGAGAAGCTTCATCTTTCGATAAAAGCAACTCATTGTATTATACGGGGATATTTTGCTTTTGCATTATATATTTAATTATTTGGTAAAACTGCAGTTGGATTGATTGGTTTACCATCTAAACGCACCTGAAACTCAAGCATCGTACGGTTTGTACCCGATGAACCCATCTCACCAATTTGCTGCCCTGCTTTCACAGTATCACCACTTTTGACATTCATTTTACTGTTATGTGCATATGCGGTGATATAGCCATTAATGTGCTTCACCAAAATTAAATTGCCGTACTCTTTAAGACCATCGGCTGCATAGACCACTTGACCATCAGCTGCTGCAAAAATAGCGTCACCCGTATTGCCTGCGTAACGTGTTCCTTTCACATTCGATGCTAAGTTATAACCTTGTAATACCGTAGGACGTGATACTGGACTCACCCAACGTAAACTTGAAGAACTGACCACTGGCGTTGGAACTGTAGTTCGCGTCACTGTCGACGGTGTGGTTGAAGCTTGTGTCACGGGTGCTGTTTGCGTTGGCATTGCAATCGTTTGGCGTTGAATTGGTGCCGCTTGAGTCATGGCTTGCGTAGACGTTGTACGACGTGAGCCGCCATTTTTAAGGCGAATGGATTGTCCAACATAGATGCGATAAGGCTGCGCAATATCGTTCATTTCTGCAATGCTGACATAGCTCAAACCATAGCGAGCGGCAATGCCACTTAAAGTATCTCCCGAACGAACTGTATAATAATCCGGAGCAGTCGCATAACGGGTCGCATTATTAATTTGTGGTTTTGACGCACAGCCAGTCATGACCAAAGTCGTAACAACCGCAGCAGATAAAACAAGGGTCTTAAATAATGCTGCAGGAGCGGCAATAACGCGATATTGTGACACCAGGGACATCATCTTCCTCACTAATAATTCAAATATAGTCATTATGAATGGGCTAAGATTAGCAAAAATCCACTCTAAAAAAGTTGCGGCATAACCATTTTCACAAAGTTATAACATTAATACTTAAGATTTAGATAACTCTGAGTGCAAGTTATTCAAAATCTCATAGTTTGTAGCATCCATTTGTATAGGCGTTACACTGACATAACCATTTGCAACTGCAAAGAAGTCTGATTCGATATGCGTTAAGCCTTTCTTAGGCTCTGCCACTGCCTCGCCTGCCAATCCAATCCAATAGACTTGACGACCACGCGGGTCTACATGACTGGTAATCGGTTTGGACTGTAAACGTCTTCCTTGATAGGTCACTTTGGTGCCTTGAAGTTCAGCAACATCTGGAATATTAATATTAAAAATATGTCGTGCAGGTAGCGCGGGTAGTCCATTGGCAATAAAATCATGCACCCATTGCGCGGCGACTGCATAATCTTCTGGGTTATTATAACTACGCACATTTGGCCCAGCCAAAGACACGGCTAGCGCAGGTTGTTTCATTAAACGGCCTTCAAATGCCGCACCCACTGTCCCTGAATACAGCACATCATCGCCCAGATTTGCGCCACTATTGATTCCACTCACCACCAGATCAAATTCGAAGTCGAACAAGCCATTCATTGATAAATACACACAGTCCGCAGGTGTACCATTTACCGCCCACATATTCGGTGCAATTTCGACAGGTCGTAATGGTCGATCTAAAGTTAAAGCACTTGAAAAACCGCTGCGTTCGCTTTCAGGCGCCACGATCACCACACGACCGAGAGGACGCAATGCATGTGCTAAAGCTTGGATACCGGGAGCAAAAACGCCATCATCATTGGCAATTAAAATATTCACAACTAAATTTCCATTACTAAAAAATTAAAAATGACTTGCAAGAACATTTTATTGAAATATATGAATAATTATATATATTTACATTTCAACATCCAGCATAAATGTGTGTGTACAAAATGAATAAAACCGTAGCACTTCGTGGTTTATTGGGCTTTGCTCTAGCAGCTTGCATGACTCAAACTGTGGTCGCAGACAATGACTTCACTCAAGAAGAAGCCAATACCATCGTAAAAGAAGATATTGCATCTGCACAAGTCATGTTAGAAGTATGCCCTGCGATTATTGGTCAAAATGCAAAATTTGATGCCAACATTCAAGCACTCACTAAAACATATCTTGCTGATTATTCTGATAAATCAATGACATTAGAAAAACTACAGTCTGACAGCGAATATAAATCAGTTCTTGAAGAAGCGCGCCAAGCTGCTAAAGAAACTGATAAAGCTGAGCAAAAATCAGTTTGTGATGACGTTTTAAGTTATGAAGGTTAATTGATCATTCAGCTTTGGACGTCCTCTAAATAGGTTAGTCCTTATTGCATCAAACCTGCCGAAAAAAGGATGAAGCCTTATAGCCTCATCCTTTTTTCTTTCACAATGTATTGATTTTTAAACAGCTTCAATACAATTTTCTACTGATCTCTACCAGAAATACGATTAAGCTAAGCAAATAAATTTTAGCTATTTGATATCTTTTAGGTTATTTAACAGGTTATTTAAATGAAAAACTCCTTTGTAAAATCTCTTTGTGCCCTTAGCCTTTCTGCTTTTGCTTTCACTACCATGTCTGCACATGCCGCAGATGAAAAAATTGAAGTTACCCCTACACCTCAAGTGACCAGTCAAGAACTTGCAGCTATCTATGTACTATCTGAAGTCTGCCCAAAATTGGTGAATGACAAAGATCAACCAAAGTTTGAAGCGGGTTATGCAAAATTAGCTAAAGAATATATGCCGAATGAAAAGAACCCAGTAAATGCTTTACAGCAACTCAGCAAACAAAAAAGTTTTAAAGACGCTTTAAAAGAAGCGCAGTCTGATGCGAAGAAAGCTGGCGATAAGAAAAATGGTGCGATTTGCAAAGAATTGACTGCTTACAGCAAATAATACCAATTGGTTACAATACTTTTAAAATAAGCGCTTGCACCCCATAGCAGTCCGCCTAGCTTTGTCCTAAAATGCTAGGCTCTTTGTGCTTATACCTAAGTTATTGGAACCACCCAGAATGACCCGAAAAACCGCCCTTGCCGCATTACTACTTGCACCTAGTTTTTCATTCGCGGCAACTGTCCTTTCTGCACCACCTGAATTAAATAATAAATCTTATGTGCTGATGGACTATGAGACAGGGCAAATCCTTGCTTCTAAAAATGAAAACGAAAAATTAGCTCCTGCTTCAATGACAAAAATGATGACCAGTTACATCATTGAGCAAAAGTTATTAAGCGGTGAACTAACTGAAAATGAAAAAGTACGTATGAATGAGTCGGCTTGGTGTCGCGGCAGCAGCACTGAGTCATGTATGTACGTTCCGCTCAACGGTACTGCAACTGCATTAGAAATGTTACGTGGCATTATCATTCAGTCGGGTAACGATGCTTCTAAAGCTATGGCAGAACATATTGCTGGCAATGAAGGCACCTTTGCCCACATGATGAACCAAGAAGCGAAGCGTATTGGCATGGTGAATACTCAATTCATCAATGCGACAGGTATGCCAGCTGAAGGTCATTTCTCGACTGCCAAAGATATGGCGACTCTAGCGCAACATATCATTCATGACAGTTCAAAATACTATCCGATCTACTCTGAAAAAGAATTTACGTTCAATGGCATTAAGCAAGGCAACCGTAATGCCCTGCTTTATACTGACCCAAGTGTAGATGGTTTAAAAACTGGTCATACTGAAGAAGCTGGCTACTGCTTAACGACTTCAGCTAAACGTGGTCCTTTACGTTTAATTTCAGTGATCTTTGGTGCGCCAAGCATGAACGAACGTGCATCTCAAACACGTGAAATTTTAGCTTGGGGTTATGCAAACTTTGAAACTGTAAAAGTTCAACCTGCTAAACAAGTGCTTGCAAAAGCAAAAGTTTGGTACGGTAAAGACAATGAAGTTCAAGTAGGTCTAGCTGAAAACTTTAACGTGACGATGCCTAAAGGCGAAGCGAACGCCATTAAAACTCAATTGGTTGTTCAACCAAAATTAACTGCTCCTTTAAAACAAGGTCAAGTGGTCGGTAAATACGTTGCAACGCTTAATGGCAAAGTCATTGCTGAAAAACCACTTGTAGCTCTACAAAATGTTGAAGAAGCTGGTTTCTTTGCAAAAATGATTGATCACATCAAACAATTCTTTAGCAACTTATTCTAAGTTTGATGAAAACTCGATATTAAGACTAAAGTGAAAGCATCTAGATTTCGGTCTAGGTGCTTTTTTATTTTATACTGCCTAAAAACCTGTAGATGACTTTCCTATGAGCCAAAACATTCGCCCTTATTTAGACACTGTTCCACGTATTGCTGACTCTTGCTATATCGATGAAATGTCAGTGGTGATTGGCGATGTTGTATTGGCTGAAAATGTCTCTGTTTGGCCATTTGCTGTGATTCGTGGTGATGTAAACCATATTCGTATTGGTAAAAACTCTAATGTGCAAGATCACTCAATGTTGCATGTGAGTCATAAAAAAGCCGATAAGCCTGAGGGTTCTCCACTGATTATTGGTGAAGATGTCACAATTGGTCATCATGTAAAATTGCATGGCTGTACTATTGGTAATCGTGTTTTAGTCGGTATAGGTACGATTATTTTGGATGATGTAATTGTTGAAGATGATGTGATGATAGGCGCTGGTTCACTTGTCCCACCCAATAAAGTTCTAGAAAGTGGTTATTTATATGTGGGCAGTCCCGTTAAGAAAGTTCGCCCACTGACCGATAAAGAAAAAGCGTTCTTGCCTTATTCAGCGCAGAATTATGTGAAGGTGTCGAATAATTATCTTGATCAAAATAAATAATATACGCATTCGTTTTTAGTTTTAACAGTTCCAGCTTATGTCTAAATGCTTCATTGACAGACAAATTCAAATACAGAGTAACTCTTTAATATTGATTAAACCTTATACTTTATTAGACTTCTTTCATAATTCATTTTTTGCTCAGCTCTAAATTATAGATTCCCGCAATTAAATTGAATCTTAAGCCCAGTCTTTTTCCTCGATTACGATATCGCTCGGCAAGGATTTTGAAAGTTTTTAAACTACCAAATACATGCTCAA